>JBAXXS010000018.1:0-28270 GCA_037127835.1 Verrucomicrobiota bacterium
CTCTCTCGACTTAGAGGGGGATGCTCGGCGTGTTGGGTGAAGTATGTTGTGGGGAAACGCTCCCTATTAGTGAATGAAGAGAAAGATGATCACGAAGAGTGGCGCTTGATGGCCATTCTGGCAGCCGGGTGTTTCGTCTTCGGAGGGGTGGGCCTGATCAGTGAACTTCTCTTCCACAACCAAGCTTGGGCCACGGTCTTCTATCTCTTGGCCTACCTCTGCGGGGGGTGGGATGCGGCAGGCGATGCTTGGGAACGCCTTCGCAAAGGACAACTCGACGTCCATTTCCTGATGCTAGCGGTGGCTGTCGGAGCGGGAGTGATCGGCGCCTGGCGCGAGGGGGCCCTGCTGCTCTTTCTCTTTTCTGCCTCGGGTGCCATGGAGCACTTCGCGATGGGCCGCACCAAGAAGGCCATCGATGCCCTCTTCCGAGGAGCCCCCAAGACCGCACGCGTCCTGAGCAATGGAATCGAGGAGTCCGTTCCTGTGGAGAAGCTGGTACCGGGCATGGTGATTCTCGTCACTACCGGGGAACAGATCCCTGCCGACATGGAGGTGATCAAGGGGGAGAGCGCCTGCGACGAGTCGAATATGACCGGTGAGGCAATGCCGGTATCGAAGCGCCTCGGAGACACAGCCCTCTCCGGAACAATCAATCTCTGGGGCGTCATGGAGGGAAGGGTTCTTAGGGCAGCCAGCGAGAGCTCTCTGCAGAAAATCATCCGCCTCATCCAGAATGCCCAGAACCTTAAGGCCCCCTCCCAGCGCTTCACGGACCGATTCGGCACGGGCTACACGTGGACGATCCTCCTGATCTGTACCATCATGTTCTTTGTCTGGTGGCTGTTGCTCGGACTAGCTCCCTTTGAGAAACGTGACGGCACGGCCAGCGCCTTCTACCGTACGATGACTCTGCTGGTGGTGGCCTCTCCCTGCGCCCTAGTCCTCTCGGTCCCCTCGGCTATCCTCTCGGCGATCGCAAGCGGGGCACGACGCGGCATCCTCTACCGGGGAGGTGCGGCCATCGAGACGCTGGCGGATGTCGGCGTTGTGGCCCTCGATAAGACCGGAACACTTACCTCAGGCAACCTGACCCTCGCAGAAGTCGAAATCTTTGAGGGTAATGAAACCCGTTTTCGCTCGGTGGCCCATTCCTTGGCACGCCTCTCCGAACACCCGCTCTCCCGTGCGATCCGTCGGATCGCTATGACATGGGGCATCCCCGTTATGGAGGTGGCGAACTTCCAAACCATCCTTGGCAAGGGAGTCCGTGCTGATATCGATGGGGAGACCTTTGTGATGGGCAGCCGTAAGCTCGTCCTCGGATTGGACGTCTTCCACGAAGACGATCTTCCCCCGGCAGGGAAGTCAGCCGGCGCGCTCGTCTGGGTAGCGGGAAAGGGACTGCTCGGCCGAATGATTTTCTCGGACGAGATTCGGGCCGCATCGATCACCACCCTGAGCAGGCTTCATGAGCAGGGTGTTCGCACCGTCATGCTCACTGGCGATCACAGGGAGGCCGCTCAGCTGATCGGAGAGAAGGTCGGGATCGGCGAGATTCTCTCCGAACTCTCACCCGACGGAAAAGTCGAGGCCATCGAGAACCTCAAGGAAGGAGGCAAGGTCCGCGTGGCCATGATCGGGGATGGAGTGAACGATGCACCCTGTATCGCGGCCGCCGATATCGGCGTGGCCATGGGGGCCCGAGGCTCCGACGCCGCCCTCGAACAGGCGGAGGTTGTGCTGATGAACGATCGGATTGAAAACTTCCTGCTGGCTCGCCTGTTGAGCGTTCAGGCGAAGAAGATTATCAACCAGAACATCGTTGTCGCCCTAGGAACCGTGGTCGTCATGGTCTGCACCGCTTTTTTCTTTCCAGTCCCCCTTACCTTGGGTGTTGCCGCCCACGAGGGAAGCACTCTGCTGGTGGTGCTGAACAGTCTCCGGTTGCTGGCTCTGAAACTTCCCAAGGATATTGAGTCGTAACTTGAATTGTAACCGTGAAGATAATTCATGAATAGGCAGGCAAATAGAGCTCTCAGCAAGGTTCCCCAAGTCACGCTAGGCTTCTGGGTGCTTAAAATTCTAGCCACCACGCTCGGGGAGACCGGCGGAGACGCCGTCTCAATGTCTCTCAATCTAGGTTATCTCCTGAGCACCGGCATCTTTGCAGTGATTTTCGCGATCGCCGTCCTGACTCAGATCTTTGCTAAGAAATTCCACCCGGTGATCTACTGGGTCACCATCATTGCCACGACGACCGTCGGCACCACGCTGGCTGATTTCTGCGACCGCTCTCTTGGAATCGGGTACACAGGCGGGACTGTGTTGCTTCTCGGCCTTCTGCTGGCCTCGCTCTGTGCCTGGAAGAAAACTCTGGGCACCGTGGCCGTAGCGACTGTCAACACTCCCAAGGCCGAGCTCTTCTACTGGTTCACGATCATGTGCTCCCAGACTCTGGGCACGGCTCTGGGTGATTGGACTTCAGACTCCGCAGGGCTAGGATACTTGGGCAGTGCAGCCATCTTCGGCGGATTGCTGCTCATCCTGGCACTTGCTTACTGGAAGACCACCCTCTCGCGCACGCTGCTCTTCTGGGCTGCCTTCATCCTGACGCGACCCCTGGGTGCAGTGGTCGGGGATTTCCTGGACAAGCCGCATGACCATGGAGGTCTTGCACTGAGTCGATTCACCGCATCCGCGGTCTTACTCGCCGTCATGGGAGTCATCATGGTGACAATCCCCCAACGCGCGGCTACAAAAAGCCACTAAACAGAAAAGATTGAATCCAAATTCGCGCTAGTTGATAGATGATCCGGATTCTAAGTGATCAGGGCATCACTCTATGTGCCGCTCCAAAGGCGTCAGCAATCCAGTTACCCTTTTAGAATCTCCTCTAAACAAAAAACCCCTCCTCTTACGAGGAGAGGTCTAATACCATCTTTAATCATTGAGCGGCCCAATCAATGGCAGACAGTCATTGTTCCACCGCAATGGGTGCAGGTGTGCTTGAGCTTGCCAGTCTTGAAGAAGTTCTCCATGGCCGAATGGCAGTAAGGGCATACCATTTTCTGCGTATCGTGGTAGGTGATGGCTGGGTTCTTGGCCGTGGTGGGGTTAGCAACCTTGACCATAACCATCTTACATTGATCGCACATGACAGCCCCGCTGCTTGGAGGTGCCGCGAACGATTGGGAGGGCAGGATGGTGAGTAAACTCATCATTCCCACCGCTGATAGGAAACGGACTCTATTTTTCATGGGGTTTTGATCGGCGGTTTATTCGTTACTCCATGACCCGTCCCGCCTTGAACCGGCTTTGGAGGTGTGGGTGATTCCACTGTGGGGCAACTTATTCCACGAGGGGGAGGTGCGATAGGAGTAGAAGCGCTTACCTTCCGCTAATTAAAACGCTTACCCCAGATCCCGATTCATCTCTGTTTCGCTCGCTTGAACAGCCTAAGTAAAAACGGGGAAATCCCCCCGGATATTTATTGAAATTACTTCAGCCCCGCAGATAGCGGGAGAGCTCCTTCCTGAGAAGTTCCCGGGCATGACTCAGTCGGCGCTCGACTGCCTTGACCGAGCATCCGGCGATGACAGCGATCTCGGAATGTGAGAGTTGCTCGTATTCGTTCAGGATCAAGGACTCGCGGAGGTCAGGAGGAAGGGCGGCGATAGCCGTGCGCACGGCCTGCTCGCGTTCCCGTGATTCGACAGCCTTTAGCGGATCGTCTTCGGAGGCCACGGTGTCGGCTTCCTCGATCACAACCGTCGGATGGCGTCTTTGCCAGCGGAGATGGTTCCTGGCCAGATTGGCTGCAATGCCGAAGAGCCAGGTCGAGAACTGACCGTCCGCCCGGAATTTTGCCCGGCTCTGATAGACCCTCACGAAGGTCTCCTCGCCCAACTCCAAAGCCGTCGTTTCGTTCCCCGTAAAGCGGTAGAGGTAGGCAATGAGGCGGCTCTTCCAGCGCTCCATGATCGCATTGAGAGCGAGATCCTCTCCGCCAGCCAGAAGAGCCATCGCATCACGGTCCTCCTGTTCGGTTTCGGACATGAAGGGGGCTCCTTATCGTGAACCGCAGGAGTCGATCACCAGCGGCAGCACCTTGAGTAAATAATCCCTGCGTTTCTCAGGAGGGAGTTCCGCCGCCACGGCATAGAAATGCTCGAGCATCACGATCCGTGTCTGGGTGCGGATGCGGTCGGTCTCCGCCACGGCCTCAAGGAGTGCCGGAGTGATGCTCTGCTGACCCAGTCCAGCCTCCAGCGAGAGTTGTTCGAGACGGGCATTGGCCTCGCACATCTGGTCACAATAGGGGCCGCATCGAGATCCGTATTGTTGTTGTAGTCCCTCGATCGTTCCCACCTTTTGAGGAGAGAGTCCGTACTGATGGCAAAGCCATGCCGAGGATGGACCTCGCAAAAGATGTTTCGTCACCAAGGCCGCTCCGACTCCTGCGATGATAACGGCCACAAGAATAAGAAAGCCGCGTTTCATGGATCGAGAATCAGTGTGCGTGTGTGACGGAGGCAAAGGGTTTCAACGAGAGAAGATAACGCTCCTCCTCAGAAGAACGGGCCTGCATTCCTCCGGCTAAAATGCCGCCGAAGAGTGCCACGGCCACACAGGTCACTGCAATCCGGGGCACAGCTAGCCGCTGGAGCCAAGAGAAGAAGGATAAGCCCATAGCACCGCTACTCTCGGCGGCTTCAATACGCGCCCAGACGGAACGGTTAAAACCGGAACCAGGCTCTGCGTTCGGAGTCCACTCCTGCAGTAGGTCTGTCAGTTGGTTTTCGGGATTCATCATTTGAAAGGTAAGTGATTCAGCGGGCGGAGGCAGGCTTTTTCAGCACTACCTCCGCCGCGTTGAATTATCTCGTTACTTGCAGCAAGAAGCGCACTTACCATCCGAGCACTTCACGCAGGAGCTGCAGCTCTTTGCGCAACCCTTGCAGGCCTTGCAGCTGTCCGCAGCGGATACGGTGGCCAGTCCGAGTCCAGCGATGAGGGCGAGCATGGCGCCCGCTTTGATCAATGTTTTCATGTGTGTGGTGTGTTTTGTTCAGAGCGGGAACCATTCCCGTTCCAAAAGTAATTCACCGCCCACGGCGAAATCCCCCCGACTATTTTTCAATCAAGTTTTTTCGAGACACCAAAGGCGTGGTTTTCCAACAAAACTGGAGATATGTTGGCACGATGAGAGAGGATCTAGCCCGCTCTATTATGAGTCACGGCGCTATTCCTCGAGGAATTTGGGTTCTGGGATTTGTTAGTCTGCTCATGGATCTCTCCAGCGAGATGATCCATGCGATTCTACCGCTCTTCATGGTGAAGGCACTGGGAACTCCGGTGATCGCCGTCGGTCTCATCGAGGGAATCGCCGAGGGCACGGCGATGGTCACCAAGCTCTTTTCCGGAGTGATAGCAGACCGGATGCGCAAACCGAAGCTCCTCGCCGTTCTGGGCTACGGACTTTCGGCACTTTCCAAGCCGCTCTTTCCTCTTGCCTCGGGACTCCCCCTGCTGATCTCCGCCCGGTTCATCGATCGGATCGGTAAAGGGATTCGTGGCGCACCTCGTGACGCGCTGGTTGCGGAGATAGCGCCCGAAGCGATCCGTGGTGCCTGTTTTGGATTGCGGCAGGGGCTCGACTCCGTGGGTGCCTTCCTAGCTCCGCTCCTCGCCATCGGACTCATGCTTCTCACGAAGGACAACTACCGCTTTGTCTTCTGGGTAGCCGCCATTCCGGCACTGCTCGCTGTCTTTCTTCTCATGGCGGGGGTCAAGGAACCGGAATCGGCCAACACCGCTTCCGAAAAAAAGACCGCTTTCCCGATTTCCCTGACTGCGCTTCGCCAGCTGCCGAAAGGACTCTGGTGGACCTTCCTATTGGCGGGACTTCTTTCGTTGGCACGCTTCAGCGATGCCTTCCTGATTCTCAGAAGCCAACAAGCCGGTCTACCCATCGCCTGGGTGCCGCTTGTCATGGTCGTGATGAATCTCGTCTACGCTGCCAGCTCCTATCCCGCCGGCATTCTCTCGGACAGCTTTGGACGTATCGCCCCACTTGTTGCCGGCACCATCGCGCTCATTCTGGGGAATATCCTTCTCGCCTCAGGCTCGGGCCTCTTGCTTCCGGGCTTGGGAATTGTTTGCTGGGGACTCCATCTTGGGCTCACCCAGGGAGTCCTCTCGGCCATGATCGCGGATCGTGCCCCCGCGGAGCTCAAGGCCACCGCCTTCGGCCTGCTCAATCTGGTCATGGGCATCGGAGTACTCAGTGCCAGCCTGGTTGCTGGAGCTCTCTGGGATCGGCTTGGCTCCTCCACCATGTTCCTCGCCGCTCTGGTGCCAGCAATAGGGGTTCTGCTTGTAATCGGAATCAAGCAGATCCAGCCGCAACGGGCCCTCTGAGAATCAGCTCAGTTTTTCGTGGGAGTGGCGCCTGATCCTGCAGGCGCAAGCAAGGCACCCGGCACAACAGTGGCCGTCGGCACGGGCAGAGGGGGAAGGGGAGTCATGCTATCCGACGGTGACGGTGACGACGTTGGCACAAGTTCTGGCACCGAGGGAGTGCCTTGTCCTTGTTGTTGCGGTTGAAGTTGTGGTTGTGCAGTCGGTTTCGGTTCGGGTCGGAACTCCGGATGGCGGATTCGGCCTCCGGCCTCGGCCGTCCAGACGCTCAGGGCGATGGAGAGAGTGCTTCCCACAAGCACTGCCCAGCCGATCCAGGCGGCCTGACGGGGAAACTTGATCAGGGCAAGAAGCGCCACTAGAGCCAGGATTCCCGCTGCGTAGACCACGGGAGCGGTTGCCTTGGCACGATGGCCGTGCTCCCGGAAGGCGGCTTTGCCCGCAACATCCATTCCCAGACTGATCGACCCATCAACAAAGGATTCCTGGGCCTCCTCCCCCGTCTCCATGATGAAGGGCATGGTTCCAGCACACAGAATCACGGCGAGCAGACCGGAAGCAAGGGCTCCACGACTGTGAAAGAGGATACCGATCAGGACAGGCAGACAGGCGACGGCCAGGCCGATGATCGGGACATGGTTGATGGCCAGATGGATATGTGCAGGGGTGAAGAGAGTCTCCATAAGTAGATAATGTATGAGGCTTATCCGAGTGACCTCTTCAGGCAAGTGTGAAGCAAGCTTCAAACATAAGCCAAGCAAGGCTACACTCGACAGGATTGGCTGGGTTGTTCAAGAATTCAATCATGAGCAATGGACAAGGCACCGCGGGTAACGTAATCGCCTCCTTGGCGAGCTTCTTCATCCCCGGACTGGGACAACTCCTTCAGGGCCGCCTGCTGCCCGCCATCCTCTTCTTTGTCTTCACAGGGATTCTCTGGGTTTTCCTACTGGGCTGGATCATCCATCTCTGGGCTTGCCTCGACGCCGCACTCTGGAAGCCAAAGAGTTAACTGATCATCGGCATCGGCTGTGGTTTTTTTTGATCAGCTGGCTAAGGCATTTGCTTAGATCGTCGGAAGATTTACTCTGTTAGTAGGTTTTAAAAAGAACTTGGCACGCTCTGTGCTAGCACCTCTTAGCGGAACTTCTGTGGTTCCATCCAACCAAATCAAACCTACCATGAAACTCATCACACGCGTTGCTTCGATCGCCCTTACAGCGGTTGCGGTCACTTCAGTCCTCCAGGCCGCCGAAACAAACTCGGCTTCTTCCGGCAAAAACTTCAAACAGCCCGTCGCAGAGGCCCCTGCCTCTCCCATGTTCACCGGCACAGTGACCACTGGATACGACAGTATGTACAACTTCCGCGGTGTCGACTGGATCCCAAACAAGGGTATCGCGACAGCCACCTTCACACCTGTCTGGCACATCACACCTAACGACACCTTCTCAGTACCACTCTGGTTCTGCGTTGCTCTGGGTCAGAACTCTCCTTTCAATGGTAACAACTACACCGAGCTGGATGTCTCCCCAAGCTACACCCACACCTTCGGTAACTTGGCCGTGGGTTGCGGATATACCCTCTACAACTACTTCAACTACGGATTCCCGACCGAGTCAGGTGGTATCAGCAGCTACAAGCCAGGCGGCACCGGCCTCCAGCACGAGGTGAACATTAATGCAAACTACACCGTGAAGACCGGTGCCGTTTCCTGGGTGCCATCCCTTGCCTACTTCTACGAGCTTGGCCAGGCAGCGCCGAACAACTACGCCAGCATCAATGCGGGCTCAAGCTTCCTGAGCCCTGCTCTGACCGTCGGTGTTCCCCTCTATAAGGACATCGTCAGCTTCAACCCGAATACCCAGTACAACATCTCCTTCGGGTACAACAACACGGCCAGCTCCAGCGGTGCGTCCAAACTCTACGGCTTCAACAACTGGCAGGTCACCGCACCGGTGACTTGGAAGATCACCAGCGCCCTCTCCTTGACGGCGTACGTGGCCTACACATACCAGCCAAACCTCTATAACACCGTGGCGCTCACAGCGATGCCGGAGAACAGGTTCTACGGCGGCGCCAGCGTTGGGTATTCGTTCTAAAATTTGGGGTTAGACTGACAGGAAAGGCCCCGCTGACAACGGCGGGGCCTTTCCCTTTTGTAACTTGCAAAATAAGGCCTTGAGGCTATCTTGCGCGCACTCATGGAAAAGCATGCACTCAACCCCGACGACCTGACGACCCGGCTTCTTCTCGAGAACAAGGCCTGGTCCGAGGAAATCCTCAGTACCAATCCAGATTTCTTCCATAACTTGGCCAAAGGTCAGCATCCTGACTTCCTTTGGATCGGGTGCTCGGACAGTCGCGTGCCCGCAGAGACAATCGTCAACGCCCATCCAGGGCAGATTTTTGTCCATCGCAACATCGCCAATCAGGTTATCACAACTGACTTCAACTGTCTCAGCGTTATCCAGTACGCCGTGGAGGTGCTCAAGGTGAAGCATGTCATCGTTTGCGGTCATTACGGATGTGGCGGAGTGAAGGCGGCCCTTCAGAGCCAGAACTCTGGTCTCACGATTACCAACAAGTGGCTCATGCACATCAAGGATATCTATCGTCTCCACAAGGATGAGCTTAAGGGACTCGATGAGGAGGCTACGCTGGCCAGCCTTATCCAACTCAACATCAGGGAGCAGGTCCAGCGCATCGCACACTTATCTATCATCCAGAAGGCGTGGAAGGAATCCCAACTCCCGACGCTGCACGGGTGGGTCTATGGATTGGAAAACGGCATACTGGAACAGTTGATCACTCTAGACCATACGACACAGTTGGAGCCGATCTATCGCTATAACGATTGATCCCGCGCCTCCACCGAGACAGCACTCCCTCGTCAGGGAAACATCCGATCGAATGAAAACCGACTCTCGTTACTATCTGGACAACCTCCGTTACGACGTCCCTGCGAGCATTGGCGTCTTCCTTGTGGCACTCCCTCTCTGCCTGGGTATCGCCCTGGCCTCGGGAGCACCCCTTTTCTCCGGCATGATTGCCGGGATTATTGGCGGCCTTGTCGTTTCCTGGGCAAGCGGCTCCCAACTCAGTGTCTCGGGACCCGCCGCCGGCCTGACCGTCATCGTCTTCGGCGCCATCGAGGCACTGGGAGGTTTCGGGGCATTCCTCATGAGTGTGGTGCTGGCGGGCGTGATCCAACTCGGGCTGGGATATGCCAGGGCCGGCACAATTGGCGCCTTTTTCCCCTCCGCGGTTATCAAAGGCATGCTCTCGGCCATCGGTCTCATCCTCATCATGAAGCAGATCCCCCACGCCACGGGGTTTGACTTGAAAATCGAGGGTGACGAATCGTACATGGGGGACACAGCGACTGATACCTTCAATCAGTTGCTCAATGCTCTCCACGGAATTTCCCCCGGAGCAACTTTGATAAGCCTTGTGGCGCTAGTGATCCTCTTCGTCTGGGAATCGCCTTTGATCCGAAGGAATTCCATCCTGCGGATGATACCGGCGCCCCTGCTCGCTGTGATCTGGGGAGTGGTCTTCAACCTTCTCGCGGCGAATTATTTTCCCTTTCTGTCAATCGATCCCAAGCACATGGTAAGCCTGCCTCCCTTGGCATCCCCGCTGGAATTCTTCCACCAGTTCCGTCTGCCCGATTTCACCTCTCTGGGCAATCCGGAGGTCTACAAGACCGCCATCGTGCTGGCGGTCGTTGCCAGCCTCGAAACCCTTCTCAGCATCGAGGCGGTGGACAAACTCGACCCCCACAAGCGAGTCGCCCCCACCAACAGGGAACTCAAGGCTCAAGGTCTCGGTAACTTGCTGAGCGGGCTTGTCGGGGGACTTCCTCTCACCGCTGTCATCGTCCGGAGCTCGGCCAACATCAACTTCGGCGGACGCACCCGCATCTCATGCTTCCTCCACGGAGTCTTGCTCCTGCTCGTCGTGCTTTTTCTTGGCAAGCAACTGAACCAGATCCCGCTAGCCTGCCTGGCCGCCATCCTCCTTCAGACAGGCTACAAGCTTGCAAAGCCCGCCCTCTTCCGCGCCCAGTTTGCTAAGGGATGGAATCAGTTCCTTCCCTATGTGATTACGATTGTGGCGATCGTCTCAACCGATCTGCTCCAGGGGATCGCCATTGGCATGGCAATCGGACTGATCTTCGTGCTGAGGGCCAATTTTCACCGATCCATCTCGCTTGTCCACCACGAGTCTAGCTATCTGTTACGGCTGAACAAGGATGTCTCTTTCCTCAACAAGGCCTATCTCCGTAAACTTCTGGACTCCATTGTCCCCGGATCCGATGTGACTATCGATGGGAAAAGGGCTGCGTTCATTGATCAGGATATTCTGGAGACGCTCTCCGATTTCGTGATGGATTCCAAGTCGAGGGAGCTGCGGATCATCGTTGAGGGCGTTTCTCTCCCCGAACCGACGTCGGGTTCGGGACACTAAGACTCAATAGGCCAAGACTTTGGCCAGAAAACGCTGAGCCACGAGGGACTGAGGATTGTTAAAGAACTCTCCCGCCGGCCCCTGCTCCACGACACGCCCCTCGGCGAGGAAAGCCACCTGATCGGCGATCTTGCGAGCGAATCCCATCTCATGGGTGACCAGCAGCATGGGAGTCCCGGCATCCTTCAACTCAGCGATGAGCATCAAGACCTCGGCTGTCATCTCTGGATCAAGGGATGATGTCGGCTCGTCAAAGAGAAGAAAGCGGGCCTTGGATGCTAGCGCACGGGCGATCGCGATCCTCTGGCGCTGCCCACCGGAAAGCTGAGCTGGAAATTTCTGCCCGTGCTCCGCCATGCTAAGACGCTCCATCACTTCCAAGGTTCGACGGGTGGCCTCTTGCTCATCAAGACCGTGAACTTGGGTCAACGGAACCATCACGTTCGCGAAAGCAGTCATGTGGGGAAAGAGATTGAAGGCCTGAAAGACGACGCCGAGCTTACGGCGGTAGTCCCGAAGGACCGGCTCTTTTTCACAAAGGGGTGCCACTTCTCCGTTCAGGAGCAACGATCCCGCATCTGGCCGTTCCAGCCCGGCGATGATGCGGAGAAGTGTCGACTTTCCACTCCCGCTAGGCCCCAGCAGAGCCAGCACATGGGGAAACTCTACGCTCAGGCAGAGATCGTTGAGCACGGTACGCCGTTCAACTCCAGAGCCAAATGATTTGGAAAGACCGTGAACGGTTAGATTCATTGCTTAGAGCGCATTTAGATAAGGTGTAGCCACAAAAGGCACAAAGGGCACAAGAGGGAAAATCTCCATCGAAACCATGCATCTTTGCTGGGAGCGCCTCTCCGGATTTCTCGATTCCCTGTGCATTCTGCCTCTTGTGGCCAATTTTCTATTTCTCCCTACCTCTTAAGGATGGTCATCACAGCCTTCTGGGCATGGAGACGGTTCTCGGCCTGCTGGAAGATGGCATCGGCATGGCGCTCAAAGACCTCTGCTGTGATCTCCTTTCCTCGGTAGGCCGGGAGACAGTGGAGGACATGGGCGTCGGGGGCCGCTGCGGCAACGACGCTTTCATTGATCTGGTAGGGGCCGAATTGGGCAGCGCGATGCTCGGACTCCTCCTCCTTGCCCATACTGACCCAGACATCGGTGTAGAGGATGTCGGCTCCACTGGCGGCTTCCTCGGGACTCTCGGTGATGGTGATCAAGCCACCGGCCGCTTGGGCACGAGCGATCAGCTCGGCAGGGGGGCAATAGAGCTCGGGGCAGGCCAGTCGCAGCTCGAAGCCGAGACGAGCGGCGGCCCAGATCCAAGAGCGGCCCATGTTGCAGTCGGCGTCGCCGATGAAGGCGATCTTCAGACCGTCGAGCAAGCCCCGCAGTTCCTTGATCGTCTGGAGGTCAGCCAGGATCTGACAGGGATGCTCTTCGTCGGTGAGGGCATTGATGGTCGGGATGCCGGAGAGAGCGGCGAAGGTCTCGATGTCGGACTGCTTGAAGGTGCGGATCACCGCTCCATGGATCATGCGCCCGAGCACACGGGCCGTATCCTCGATCGGCTCACCCCGTCCAAGCTGGATCTCGCTGGAGGAGAGGAAGAGGGCATCGCCGCCAAGTTCACGGATGCCGACCTCGAAGCTGACTCGTGTCCGGGTGGATGACTTCGAGAAAAGGAGGCCCCAGCATTCCCCTGAAAGAGGCTTGTGTGTGGAGCTGCCTCGTGTGGCCTTGAGCGTGGCGGCGAGATCGAGGATTTCCAGAATCTCAGGTGCGGTCAGCGACTCGATGGAGAGGAGATGCTTCATAGGAAAGATGAATGAGGAAGGGGTGATCTATGGATGAAGTCGTAAGGAATGCCAAGAGCGATCAGAAAAGGGATCAATGGTGTAACTCGCGCGGAGGCACAGAGTTTTTTAGAATCAAGACAAGGAATCTGTAAAAAAATCCACATGGACTGCGCCCAGGTCACATACTTATCTGTTTTCCTCTGCGATTGGTTGCCCGGCCGGTGCTTCGCATTCGTTACGGCTGCGCGAGATCATTTCGGGATCAAACCCCTTTTTGAGACCGTCGCCGTGACGTCAGAAATGCTGCCAGTGAGGCGGCGATGGTGAGGGCAAGGCAGGCATGGGCAAAGAGATCCCCATGAAGCGTGTAGAAGGTCTGCTTGGGGTGGAGAGGGACTTGCACTTCCGCCTGCAGAATGCCCTCAATAAAGGTGTTCCCGCCGGGACTTTCGAGCCTCTCCCGGATCCTGCCGAAGCGATCGATCACACAGCTGATCCCCGTATCGGCCACGCGTACCATCGGCAGTCCTGTCTCCACAGTGCGAAGCTGGGCGTTGGCTAGATGCTGGCGAGTCGCCACGGAATGCTCGAACCATCCATCATTGGTCAGGGTCATGAGGAGCTGGGCGCCGAGCTTGGCCGAACGGCGGGTCAGATCGCCCAGCGTGTCCTCGAAGCAGATAAGGGGACCGAGCTTGATCGGCTTCGACGAGAGCTCCAGCAGAGCCGGCCCCTTGCCGGGATCGAAGTCGTAGGGGACCTTATTCCCCACGATCCAGCTAAAGAGAGGAAAGCCGTGACGGAAGGGGACATATTCCCCGAAGGGCACAAGGTGGACCTTGTTGTAGATCTGCGCCGATTCGGCGTGCTTAGTCAGTAGGATGGCAGAGTTGTGATCTCCCCGCGGCTCCTGCTCATAGTGAACGCTTCCAATTAGGAAGTCGGCCTGCGTGCCGGAGGCGAGTTCCTTCACCTGGTTGTAGATGATCTCGTCCAGCAGGAGCGGACGCGGAGTGGCCGCCTCGGGCCAGACCACCAGATCGGGATCCGCGGCAAGGGCCTTCCGACTCCCGCTCAGATAGCCCTCCATGATACGTCCCTCGCACTTCACATCCCAGTAGTCGTAGACCGGCACATTCCCCTGGATGCCCGCTACCTTCAGAGAAATGCTTGCTGGCGGATGGATGGAGATCTTCTTCACCCCGTAGCCGAAGAGCAGCACAACGAGGAAGAGAACGGCAAAGAAATCGACATGAGGCCGAGGTCTGCCAGAGCGGATCTCCCGGCGCAGACGCTCGAGGGTGATGGCGGCGATGGCCGAGCCCAGCACACAGAGGAAGGTCAGCCCTGCCGTGCCGGTGATGCCGGCGATCTGGATCACCGGAATGCAGTTGCGCAGGGCCACGCCGATTTGATTCCAACCGAAGCCCGTGAAAAGCGTACCCCGGAGCCACTCGACAGCCACCCAGGCGGCGGCGGCGAGGATGGCGACTAGGAGATTCCGCGCGTTGCCAAGCCAGGTCTTGGAGAGATTTCCATTTTTTTCATTCTCTCCACCCTCTCCTCCTTCCCCCCCAGTACCGATGGGGCGCAGAACGACTCCAGCAAAGAGCCCCCACAAGCCATGGTAGAGTCCGACCACGAGCGAAAGCAGGATCCATCCAAGACCTGTCACCGTCGTGATCCAGAAGAGGGAGATCAGAAAGGAGACGGTTCCGCAAAGCCAGCCGAGCAGGAATGCTTGGCGCGCCCAGAGCTGCAATGAGGAGGGCCGGGGAGAAATCCAGAGTGCCCAGCAGAGAGGCGCAAGCGCAACCCAGGGAAGCCAGCTGAGGCCGCCAAACTCAAAAGGAGGGAAACACCCCCCGACTAGGAGCCCGGAGAGCAGGGCTAATCCCCAGGGAAGCCAAGTCAACAGGGGCCGTTGAGGTTGAATTTCTCCAGTCATTTCGCTCCGGAAGATTCCACGTGATCAGGAGGGATCGTGTCAGGGGGAATCGTGGTGTCGATGGTGACACCGCAGGGCGCGCCGACAGGCAGAAAGTGACGGGGCTTTCCGGCCTTATTAACCACGGCGGCGTCTCCTGCGTTAGCTGCATCTCCAGGATCTTCTAGCAGACGGATAATCACCGTCGCATTCTTTGCTCCCGATGAAGGAGGCGAGACGGAGACCACCTCCCCCTTGAGGGCATGCAGGTGGCTCTGACCGCTCTGCTCATACCCCGTACTCCCCATTGTGACGAGGGCATGGTGACCCACAATAATCTTGGAGGCCTCGGCAAGAGGCATCACCACCGAGATCCTGCTCTCAGGCCACTGGTTCTCAAGGACATTACCCTGCGCACTGGAGAAGACTTGCTGCTTGTAATTATGCGCCGTCAGCCAAGTGCCGGTGACGCAGAGCAGGAGCAGGCCCATGACAAGAATCCATCCGGATGAGAGACCCGAGTGCTTGGCCGGTCGTGTTTCCTTTTCCATCACTGGACCGGAGCGGATGCTCCGCTGAGATCGGATGCTTTCGGGGGGAGCATGATATTGGCGGGAGCGAAAGGTTGTTTCTTCTTTTTCTGGTCCTTGCTGTTCTCGTGACCCATGAGAGGGAAGGCATTCACCATGCGCGCTTCCTCGGCCATCGTCATGCCCGAGGGGATTACGAAGATGCCGTCCCGAACCGCCTTGTCCACTATCAGATCGGCAACCTGGCGACCATTCACCATGACGGCCAGAACGTTGCCGCGACCCATCCTCTCGATGGAATACTCGGTGAGCAGGTTCGCTCCGTGTCCATCCAGACGCAGGTAGGCACCCCCAGTGTTATCGGGAGCCTTGAACGGGTAGACCGACTTGATGTCGTGCTCGTTCAGGAGAGGCATGATGGACAGGAAGGTCTTCCTGCTGTCGAGCAGGGTGACGGGAACGGAAAATTTCTCCCCATCCTCGGGACTAGCCTCGCCGTGAATCCGGATCGTGAAGACATCCTTCTTCTTGTCTGATGCGCCTGCCTGGACAGGAGTCCCCGTGGCCAGCAGCAGGCAGGCAACTTCAAGCAGCAGAGGGATGCGTTTCATGAACCAGGATCCTATGCCGCTTGGATAACATTTGCAACCGATGGCCATGTCGGGTTACGCCTCATGGGATGTTATCGAATGCCCTAGTCCGTTTTCTCGTTGCAAGCCTGATGCTGGGATTCCTCGGCAGCCATCTCGGGGCACAGTCAACTAATGTCGCAGGCGATGACTCGGCCTTCCTGACCAATGCGCCCGTTGTGCCTAATCCTCCAAAATCATCCAGCTACGAGACGGTCAGCAAGACCGAGATTAAGGACATGTCGCTGAAGGGGCCCGATGCCGAAAGCCCCTTCTTCACGGAGCGGCAGGAGGCCAAGACCGCGATGGCCGACGCAGGACGCTCTGGGTTTGGCATGTATGTCCCGAAGCCACCCCATCCTCCGGTCCAGCAGCAGATCAAGAATTTCTTCACCGGGATGTTCGGATCGAAGTCTGCAAAACTGGGCCCAAACCCAATCACGCTAACTCTCTCCCCCGCCTCGTTGTCTCTTGCCCAGACCAGCGAGTTTGATGTCACCCTGAAGCTCTCTAACGCCCGCATGCAAGAGCTGCAAATCCTCTATCCCGACAATCAGCGACTAGAAATCCTGACCAAGGACTCCTCGGGCAATATCGTGAACCGCTGGTCTCAGGATCGTTCCTTCGAACACACAGAGGGATTCGTCAGCGTTAACCCACAGGAGTTCATTAGCTACACGGAAAAGATCGCGACCACGGGTATGAAGGCAGGTGAGACCTACACCATCGAGGTTTCCCTAGCCAACCAGCAGGGATTTGTTGCCAGTTGCAAGGTCACGCCGCAGCCGTAGATGCAGGGACTCGGAGATGGGTAATAGGTTATAGGGAGGGAAAGGGGCGGCGTGGGTCAGGACATAGGACGGGCACAGGTCATTTTTTGCTCCTGCGGTTTAGCTTAACAGCCTATAGCCTAAATCGCTAACCACCCGTTCCTCCAATGCCTCCTACCTATCTCTGCCAACGATGCACGGCCTGCTGCCGCTGGCCAGGCTTTGTACGAGTGACCGAGCAGGAGATCGGCGCCATCGCTAACCATCTGGGCATGGATGAAGGGATCTTCGTCCAGCAGTATACCCGACTCCGTCCCAACAGGGGCGGGTTGGCACTGATTGATCGGGAAGATGGAGCCTGTTTTTTTCTAAAAGGGAGCGAATGTTCAATCCAGTCCGTAAAGCCACAGCAGTGCAAGGACTTCCCTAATGCATGGAACTTTCCCGGGTGGCGCGACATCTGCGAAGCGATCGAGATTCCCTCCAGAGGAGATTCCTGACCCCGGTCTGTTGCTGGGAGCATAGATTCCGTCTTTGACCCCATGGTAACTCTTCTGTAACCACATTCAGTGGTTATCCGTTCATCCAAACAACATTTGCTGCAGGAAGGCGTCCAGTCCTCCGGAGAGGAGCGCGTTTTTCAGGGCACTGCCGTTGTACCCGGGATTGCCGAGGGGAAGGTTCTGATCCATTTCCAGGAAGAAGAATCCATTCCCTTTCGCGATCTTCAGGATCATGAATTGGATGCGGAAGTTACTCGTTTTGAAGGAGCTTTGCTTGCAACCCGACAGGAGATAATCGAGCTCCAGGAACGACTTGCCCAATCGACGGGAGCTGGCGACGCAGGGATCTTTGACGCCCACCTGATGGTTTTGGAAGACCCCACCCTGATCGATGAAGTGATCAAAGGGGTGCGGAAGGAAAAGCATAATGCAGAATTTTTATTCCAGGGCGTTATCCATAAATTCATCAAGAAGCTTTCGGCCATTGACGATCCCTACCTCAGGGAGAGGGCCATTGATCTGGAGGATGTCGCACGGAGGGTGATCCGTCACCTGTTGGGGAAATCGGGACACCGCCTAGCAGGACACGACCGCAATCATATTATCGTGGCCGATGAACTCACCCCCTCGGATACGGCCACGCTGAATCGTGATAATGTCGCCGGTTTCATCACGGAAAAGGGGAGCAAGACATCCCATGTGGCGATCATGGCCCGATCCTTGGGCATTCCTGCCATTGTGGGACTGGAGGGAATCTGCACAGAGCTGGAAAACGGAAGCCTCATTCTGATCGACGGCTACAGCGGCAAGATTTTTCTCAACCCCACTCCCTCCACCCACCTCACTTACCAGGCGATCGCGGAGGAAAAGGAGCTTGTGGAGGAGGGGCTGGAAGTTCTCAGGGAAAGTGATTCGACCACACTCGATGGTCATCATATCGTGCTTGCGGCGAACATCGAACTCCCCGAGGAACTGGACGAGGTGGAAGCATGCGGTGCAGATGGTATCGGCCTCTACCGCACGGAGTTTCTGTATTTTAACCGTACAACCCCCCCTGATGAGGAAGAGCAGTATGTCGTTTACCGCCGGGTAGCAGAGAAGATCAATCCCCAGCCAGTCATCATCCGGACACTCGACATCGGAGGGGATAAACCGACGGAATGCCTGGACCTTGGTCATGAGCAGAACCCTTTTCTCGGTTGCAGGGCCATCCGCTTCTGCCTGAACAATCCTGAAATCTTCAAAACCCAGCTGCGAGCCATCTTGCGTGCCGGCGTCCATGGAAACCTCAAGATGATGTTTCCCATGATCTCGGGCATTGAGGAGCTGTTCCATGCCAAGGTGCTTCTTGCCGAAGCAGCTCAAGAACTCACTGAACAAGGAGTGCCCCACAAGAAGGACATCGAGCTTGGCATCATGATCGAAGTGCCCAGCGCGGCCCTCATGGCCGACGTGCTAGCCCGCGAGGTCCAGTTCTTCAGCATCGGGACCAATGACCTCCTCCAGTACCTGATGGCTGTCGATCGTGGCAACGAAAGGATTGCCCATCTCCATGACCCCTCGAACCCAGCTGTCGTCCGTATCCTTAAAACCATTGTGGACGGCGCCCATGCTGCTGGCATCTGGGTCGGAGTCTGCGGCGAACTTGCCGGGGATATAGAATTTACACCTCTGCTCATTGGTCTCGGGATCGATGAACTCAGCGCCAGTGCCGTTCTTGTCCCGCGCGTCAAGAAGGCGATCCGAAGTCTGGATGTGACCGCCTGCCGGGAAATCGTGGAGCGCGCGCTTTCCGGCGAACGAGCAGTGGAGATTTATGCGCGCACAACGGGGCTGGCGCGTTCGCGGTATCCCGAACTATTTTAGAAAACCATCCCATTCCCTAATATGAAGTTCACCTCCTCCGTCCTGGGCATCCTATTTCTGCTGGCATCCCAATCGTCACAACTCCATGCGGCCCCCGACAATGGCTCCACGACCACACCACAGGTGGCTTCGGGGGCGTCATCTCTCCGTTACAAGATGATTTCGGGTGACAAGCAGCCTTTTAACGATGACCTGCAACTGCACCTCTCCAAGGGATGGACACCAGTTGGCGGCGTTTCCGTCACCACCTGGAACAACGAACTCTTTTTTGCGCAGCTGCTGAGCAAACCGACCTCCTCACAGTAAGGGGGAAGGAATAACGGTAAGCAATCCTCAGTGGCTGCTTAGGATGAAGGCGGCGATATCGCGACTTGAGGAGGGCTTGGAGATTGCGCTGATGTTTTTCTTCCACCTTTTCCAGGTGGCGCCATCATCCGCAAAGATCTCCTCCACGGAAGCGGCAAGCGCCACGGGATAATGAGCGGCTAGTCGGCCAACATCGTGACGCTCAATCATTTCGATATTCCCCTCTTCCTGACCGGGAACAACATGACTGACAAGGATCGGGCAACTGGTCGCGATAGCCTCTTGGACAATGGCTCCACCAGCCTTGCCAATATAGAGATGATGGGAGGCGAGCAACTCGGGCACCTGATTAGTCCAGCCGATCAGGCGGGTGCGGATCCCGTCGATCAGCCCGGAGGCTTCGATCGCAGCGTGCAGGGCCTTCAGCCTCCCCGTCACGACCGTCAGTTCTGTCCTGGGAATCGCCTGCAGTTCCCGAATCACTGCGAGCGTATGGGCAACGCGTGAGGAGGGGAAATACAGGAGCTTTATCGGCCCACTGATCGTCGACTCCAGCGGTTGCAGGGAGGCAATTCGCGGGGCCACCGGAAACCCGAGCACATGAACGATCGCGGAATCAACACCGCCGCGATCTAGGACTTGAGCCGTCTCCTTGTCGGCCACAATGAAGGCCTCGCTGCCGGCACGGAACCAGGAGCTGTTGATGGCTATGGAATCGGTGACAACGGTTAACAGGGGAACCTTTGACGGAGCATGACCGCGCTTCCGCAGTTCCCTGAGGAGGAAAGCGTACAGGGGGTATGTAGAGACGATCGCATCGGGCTGAAAGTCCTCGGCGATCCGACGGAGCGCCTCGCGGAGGTTTCCGGCGAGCGGCAGGGTCGCCTCAAGATTGCCCGGTGTTTCCAGCAACGAAAAGATGGTGCTCCAGATAAAGGGGAATTTGTTGATGGCAAGTCCGTAGCCCGACTGGAGGACTTTAGTGATCCCGGGCATGGTCTCTTGGTAGACATCCACGACCCTTGCCTCGACTTCAGGATGCTCATGCAGAGCTTCAGCCAGACAGTGAGAAGCGGTGTTGTGGCCTTCGCCAAATCCGGCCGTCAGGATAAGGATGCGCTTCATTTGCGGAAGAGATAGTGCGAGACGATCCACTCCTCTCCCCCCCGGTAACCCCAGAGCTCGGCACAAGACATGAAGAAGGTGCGCCAGTAGGCCCGCCACTTGGCCGCCTCGGCTCGCCCGTAGGTTTTTTCCAGAATCGGCGTGATCACCTTCCGGTTCTCATCCATGGACTGTAACCAAGCTTCCGAAGTCCGGGCATAATGGGTGCCGTTGACCCTCCAGTGATGCTCGATTTTCAGATCATCCTGAAAGTAGAGAAGCAGATTATGCGAGGGCATGGTCCCTCCCGAGAAGAAGTAGCGGGTGATCCAGTCCGAGGGGTCCTTACCCTCGAAGTGATAGGAATGCTCCCGATGGGTGAAGATATGGACGAAGAGTTTGCCCTCTGGCTTCAGCCATCCGGCAATCCGCTTCATGAGTTCGCGGTAGTTCTTCATGTGTTCGAACATCTCCACAGAAACAGCGCGGTCATAGGTGCCAGGTTCGGGAGGCGAAAAAGCATTCATGTCCGCCGTGATGATTCGGACATTAAAGAGTTCACGACGATGGGCTTCAGCCTCGATATGGAGGCGCTGCGTGTAGGAGTTGGAAACGGCAGTGATGGACGCGTTGGGATAATGCTCCGCCATCCAGAGGGTCAGGGAGCCCCAACCGCATCCGAGTTCGAGGATCTTCTGCCCGTCTTGGAGTTCCGCACGCTGACAGGTGAGATCCAGCATCGCCTCCTCGGACTCCGCAAAGGTCGTGTTGGCGGTCGGCCAGTAACCGCTGCTGTACTTGAGCCTAGGACCGAGGACATTAAGGTAAAACTCGGTCGGAATCTGATAATGCTGCTCGTTCGCATCGCCGGTATTGATCGCGATCGGAGAAGAATCCAGACCCTTGCGGAAAACCTCAAACCGAGAATCTCTCTCCTCCAAGTCACCGCGCTCCTCCTCCCTGAGCTTTGCTGCCAGGAGACGGCGGATGCCGGAACGAACGAGCACATCAGGAACGAGGCCATGGGCGAGAAGGGAATCGAGACTGCTCATTTCAAAATCAGAAAGGGGAAATTATGCCACATTTTTTCTCTTAAACCACGGAACAAAAGCACTCGTGCTCTGCTGGTACCGGTGGTACGCCTCTCCTCGGGAACGGAGGGACTGTTGTTCAGTATAGGGAATGCCAGTGACGCGTAGGAGGAAAAAGAGCATCAGAGCAGGGGCGAAGATCGTGGTCCAGCCCCAGGCCGCAGGGAAAGCAAACAGGAAAAAAGCGACCCAGATCAGCCATTCGAAAAAATAATTGGGATGTCGGGAATAATACCAGAGCCCCGATTCGCAAACCTTGCCCCGATTCGCAGGATCCGCCTTGAAGGCATCCAGCTGCCGGTCGGCTAAGGATTCTCCGCATATCGCGATCAACCAGACTGAAAACCCGAGAAAATCACACCACCCCAACTGAACGCGCGTGTCGAGATTCACCAGTAGGATGGGAACGCTCAGCAGTGCTAAGAGCAAGGCCTGCGCCTGAAAGAACCAGAAGAAGAAAAAGTTCTCGTGACCGGCAACGGCACGGCGCAGTTCACGGTAACGGCCATCCTCCTCGGGATGATGGCCCATTACTCTTTTCCAGAGATGGAGACCTAGCCTGATACTCCAAACCATTACCATCAAGGTGATCAGGTTCTGCCTCTTTGGCTCACCATCCCCGAACAACCTGTAAAGCAGAGCCAGTGGAGCAAAACCCATGGCCCATGCAATATCAACGATCCCCGCATTCTTGATACGAACCGCTATGACCCAGACCACGGCCATGAGGAGACTCGCAAGACCAAGTCCCGTCAAAAAAAGCTGAAAACCACTCATCAAACTCATGAACCCGAAAGCGTCTGACGACTCTGCGGGATCGGCCGCTCCCGGTGATGACCCAGATCATAAGCAGGGGAATGGATGTCGAGGTTGTCCGGACGCGTGTAAACAATCTGAGCCACCGCGATATGACGGGTACCGAATCCGGCCTCGCAGTAGCAGAGGTAGTAGAGCCACTTGCGGATGAAAGCCTCGTCGTATCCCTGAGCTTTGACCTTGGGGAGTACCTTCACAAATGCCTCCCTCCAATCCTTCAGTGTTCGTGCATAGAAGGGCGTCATATCCTCATAATCCAGGAGATTCAGGTCACCGGTAGCATTAAGCGCATCGGTGATACGTCGCATCGAGAGCAGAAGTGAGCCTGGGAAAATATGCTTCTGGATGAAGTCCACCCCATCCCGAAGGATCGGGAACTGATTGTCAGGGCAGAGGATCGTCTGGATGCCCACCATCCCCCTCGGGGCCAGCAACTCGGAGACCTTCCCGAAGAAGGTCTCGGCGTAACGGTCACCGACGGCTTCGAGCATTTCGATCGAGACGATTTTATCAAAGCGACCGGAAAGATCGCGATAGTCACAGAAGATTACTTCGACAAGATCGTCTACACCTGCGGCCTCAACCCTCACGGCCGCTTCACGGAATTGCTCCTCGCTGATCGTAGCCGCTGTCACACGACACCCGTAGTTTTTGGCAGCATGGATGGCAAAACCTCCCCAACCACAGCCAATCTCCAGGACCACATCATGGGAGTTGAGTTGTAGCTTCCGGCAGAGTTGGTCCCATTTCTTGCGCTGAGCCTCCTCCATGGTGAGGTTGGGCGGATCAAAGTATGCGGACGAGTAGGTCATCGTCGGATCGAGCCAGAGACTGAAGAAATCGTTCCCCAGATCGTAATGCTCGCTGATGTTGTCACGACTCTTGCTCTTGCTGTTGGGACGGAGCGCATGACCGATGCGGTTGATCATCCCGAGCAAGTCGAAGGCACCCGGCTTGCGGGATTCCCGGGTCTTGATTCCAGCAAGGTAATCACCGTTCAGGACAAACCAAGCAAGCGTCCGAGTCAGATCCTCCGTCTCCCATTCGCCAGCAAGAAACGACTCGGCAAACCCAATCGGCCCAAAGAGAACGCACCGGCGATAGAAATTTTCGTCCCTAACCGTCAGTTCAGCCTGAAGTTCTTTTCCCAGTCCCCCAAAAAGACGCCGCGAGCCACCGGGCATCGTCAGTTTGAGCTCGCCGCGTCGAGCCCGTGAAAAGGCATCAAGGACCAGCTGGCGGAAAAATTTATCGGTGAAGGCCATGCGTGACGCGAAGATCAGCCTTCTTTATCACAGATAACCGTTGATTCCACCAGAGCGAGTTCTACCCCAACCCAAGATGCAGGAGTTTCATTCCTGTATCTGGGATTCGGTGATATTGGTTCCGTTCAGTTTGTCTTCTCTCGAATGCTGCCCGCTGCTTCC
The DNA here is from genome assembly GCA_037127835.1 of Verrucomicrobiota bacterium. GTDB lineage: Bacteria > Verrucomicrobiota > Verrucomicrobiia > Chthoniobacterales > UBA6821 > UBA6821. The sequence goes on from JBAXXS010000018.1 coordinate 23,665, forward strand.
GGAGCAAACTCGATAATGTCTCCGGGTTGGCAGTTGAGGTGCTTACAGATGGCCTCGAGAGTACTGAAGCGGATGGCCTTGGCTTTGCCAGTCTTGAGTACCGAGAGGTTGGAAAGCGTCACGCCCACTCCCTCGGAGAGTTCGCTAAGCTGCATCTTGCGCTGGGCAAGAGCGACATCGAGTCGAATGATGATGGGCATCTTGTCTGGAAGTCAGATGGTGAACTCTTGCTCTTCCTTCATCTTGATGGCTATGTCCATCATTTGGCTCATTGCAAAAAAGACACCTCCCAAAAGAAGATGCGAGATCAAAGAAGGAAGGTACACCGCGGATAGAAGCGCTGGAGGTCCCATCCCTGGAAAAATCCACAGCAGTTGCAGGATACAGACAAGGGCGCCGGCCAAACTCCATGAGCAAAGCAGTTTGAACAGCCGCACGGTTCGCATGGTAAAGAATCCATCTCGGGTTGTGTGCAGAAAGAGGCTCCGAAGCAGCCAGACAAGGATTATCGTCATCAGGGTTTCGATGGAAAACCACTTTGTTGCGGCGTTGCAGATAAAAAAAGTTGCCCTCCAGAGAAGCAATTGTTCCTCTGAGGAAAGTCTATTCCAAACAATTTTAGAACTTTCCGGGCATATGATGGAGACGCTGTTGGCGTTTGTTTCGGCACAAGAGTAGGAAGAGATGATTTTGATGTAATTCTTTTCGGGGATGCCGAATGAAAGCGTCGTGGTAGTTTTAGATAATCCGTTCTCGATTTCCTTGGAAGTAACGGGCGTCAGTCCCTCCTTCTTTGCCTCTCGGAACGCCACCAACATGAGGAGCGTGCATAGAAAAACCGGGATCAGAAGAGCGAGCGCTGAAATGCAAATGACGTTGGAGATCTTTCCAAACTTCTGCAGATCGGTGGGTACTTGTGGGTTATCCGGTGCGTTGAGGGTGGCATTTGGTTTTTTCATGACTCAACACTGATTAAGAGAAATGAAAGTTTTGTCGATAACTATTTGCTGATAGTCGATACTTAGTTGCCGCTATTCCGTACGCCCCAACAGATACTCCGCAATCTGGGTAAGCCTTGCGGGCTTTGGATCAAGCTCTTTCAGCGCAACATGGGCCTTCCTCGTCAAACGTGCTGCCTCTTTGGCGGAGGCCTCCAGGCCTATGACGGAAGGATAGGTTGCCTTGGCGGCCCTGACGTCTTTTCCAGCGCTCTTGCCGAGCTGCTCACTCGGCTGGGTGACATCGAGGATGTCGTCGATGATCTGGAAGGCAAGGCCGAGAGACTGTCCAAACTCCGTGAGCGCCTTCAGTTGAGAAGATGTTGCATTGGCTGTCATGGCGCCGAGGCGGAGCGCAAGCACGATCATGGCCGCGGTCTTCCGCTCATGGATGAAGCGGACATCGGCTATCGACAACTTTCTTTTCTCCGCCTCGAGATCGGCCACCTGGCCCGCGATTAGTTGGAGACTTCCCGCAGCAGTGGCAGTCTCCTCGAGAAGAATCGCAAGGGGATAGCGCTTGGTGGGCGTAATATCGGCCAGCAGGGCAAAAGCCCGAGTCAGAAGCGCATCCCCGGTAAGGACTGCGACACCCTCTCCATAGACTTTATGCGAGGTGGGTTGTCCACGACGCAGGTCGTCATCATCCATGCAGGGAAGATCGTCATGAATGAGTGAGTAGGTGTGAATCAGTTCCACCGCGCAAGCAGCGGAAAGAACATTGCTGAAATTCTCTAAACCACAGGCTTCCGCAGCAGCCAGTGTCAGGATGGGACGGAGACGCTTACCTCCGCCAAGCAGGCTGTAGCGCATCGCCCTGTGGATCGTGTCCGGTCGAGCAGAAGCCGCGGGAACAGCCTTAGTGAGCGCTTTCTCGATAAGCTTGCGCTGCCTTTCCAGATAATCAGAAAGGCCATCCACGCCTTGGGAGCGGATGGCCTTTCGGGAAGTCATGGCTTGGTCGGGGATTCCCCGTGAAACCAATAATGGAGACTTAGAGGGTCTTGCAGAAGTCCTCGAAGCGGTCGAGGCCGGGCTTGATGACATCGAGGCCCGTTGCATAGCTGAGGCGGACCACACGATCATCACCGAAGGCGATACCGGGAACGACGGCGACATTGGCCTTGCTGAGAAGGCGGTCGGCGAAGTTTGTGGACGTCATGCCGAGCTTCGACACATTAGCCAGCATGTAGAAGGCACCCTTCGGCTTCACGGCCGTGACATTGTGGATGGCGGAAAGCCGCTCAAACATGTACTCGCGGCGAATGTTGAACTCCTCGCGCATGTCGGCGACACACTGCTGGCTGCCAGTGAGGGCGGCGAGGCCACCCTTCTGAGAAAAGGAGCAGGGACCCGAGGTGGTGTGGCTCTGCATGGAGTCGATCGCCTTGGCGATCTTCTCGGGAGCACCGAGGTAACCAAGACGCCATCCGGTCATGGCATAGGCCTTGCTGAAGCCGTTGACAGTGATCGTCAGATCCTTGGCCTCAGGTGTGAGGGAGGCGACGGAGACATGCTCGGCACCGTCATAAGTGAGGCTCTCGTAAATCTCATCGGAGAGGATCGTGATCTCCTCTTCAGCGGCCACCTCGACCAGGGCGCGAAGCTCTTCCTTGGTGTAGACGGAACCCGTCGGATTGCCCGGGGAGTTGATGATGACCATCTTGGTGCGGGGGCTCATCGCCTCCTCGAACTGCTGGGGGGTCATCTTCCAGTCATTCTCCTGAGTCGTCTGGACGATGATCGGCTCGGCACCGGCAAGACGAACCATGTCGGGATAGCTGAGCCAGTAGGGTGCGGGGATGATGACCTCGTCACCTTCTCCGCAGACGGCCATGATGGCGTTGAAACAGCTCTGCTTGGCACCGTTGCTGACGATGATCTCAGAGGGCTTGTAGTCGAGCCCGTTGTCGCGCTTGAACTTCTCGCTGATCGCGGCACGCAGCTCAGGCATTCCGGAGCTGGGGGTATACTTTGTGAATCCGGCATTGAGGGCCTCGATGGCGGCAGCCTTGATATGCTCCGGCGTGTCGAAATCGGGCTCTCCGGCTCCGAAGCTGTAGACATCGACTCCCTCGGCACGCAGGGCCTTGGCCTTGCTGTCGATGGCGAGAGTGAGAGAGGGCGTGAGTTCGCTGACGCGTGTTGCGAGATCCATGGGAAGCGTTGGGTTATGTGGTTGGGTTGCTAGTGGAAACGGTACTAAAAAATCAGAGAACGGAGGCAATCTTCGTTTTGAAGTCATTCTCCTCAAGACGGATGATTCCGGTCTCGCGGGCGACATTCTCGACGGAATCGGAAGCATGGGCTCCATTGATCATTATCGTGGTGCCGAACTCCTTACGAATTGTACCATGTGCGGCGTTGGCTGGATTTGTTGACCCAAGGGCCTCGCGGATCTTAGCAACGGCGTTCGGTCCCTGATAGATCATGGCTACACAGGGCTGGGAGCCGGGCAGCGACTTCTCTTCAGATTTGCATTCGGAGGGACGCTTGCCGGACATGAAGGCGATGATCGACTCCCACTGCGAGCGGCCATCAGGGAGTTTCTCAACCAGGAAGTCCAGGACCGGTCCGTAGAACTCTTCACCTTGAGCCACGGATAGGTGGAATGGCTTGAATCCGACCAGTGCCAATCCCGTGCGGGCAAAGAGATCGATCACCCCACCCGGACGGGTGTTTGGGAAAGCAAAGTTGTCGGGCTTGATCAGCACGAGCGTCTTTTCCATGGAAGCGGAGAACGATGTGGAGGCATCGAGGATTCCGCCCTCGGCATCAGAGGCATTCGCCAGCAACTTGAGTCCTGCGGCGGCCTCGGCTGTATTAGCGGGAGCGATCACTCCGGGTTCGAAATAGATAGTCTTTCCACCTACCTCGGGGCTTTCAATAAGATCCCCGAAGGTGTCGCGAAGGGTCTCCCCACGGCCGTTCATGGAGTCATCGTTACCGACGATCGAGGCGACTTTTGCAGCCGCATCTTCACCCTTGAGAACGAGCACAAGACTCTGTGAACCGGCAGACAGCTCCTTCAAATAGGCTGCAGTCTTGGGCTGTCCGGAAAGAGTTGCAGCAAGTTCTCCAAGAGTCTTTGCGGAGGGAGCGAAAACGCGGCCGGTATAAAGCTCGAGTCCGCTGCGCGAAATCAAACGGCCAAGAATGCCACCGGCCCGACCCTTGCGGAGTGCGGCGGGAGTGATGAATGCGTAGGAAAGCTGATCGGCCATGGAATGAAGAGGATTAAAGAAGATTTGCCGCCCAAGAGGGCGCAGCATAATGGCGTTCCAAGGCGGACGAAAAAGGTAGAAGGAGCCACCCCGGGAGTCAAAGGCTTTCTCTGATGCCCGGCGAAGCCGGGCAGGTGGTTAGCGGTTTAGACTGAAGCCTTTTAGGGACTGACGCCCCCATTCCCCATCGCTTATTCCCTATCACCGAATCTTGGCTTCCTCAAACTCTGCACGCCACGCCTCCAGACGGTCAGCGATGCGTGCCTCGGCGCCATGGCGGGTCGGGGTGTAATAAGTGCGACCCTCGGGAAGGTAGGCCTGAGGAACATATCCCCCCTCGTAGTTGTGGGCATATTTGTAGCCCTCGCCGTGACCCAAGGACTT
>JBAXXS010000019.1:0-28169 GCA_037127835.1 Verrucomicrobiota bacterium
AAAGCGAGAAGCTTGTCCGCAGGGAACAGGAGATCGAGATGCCGACAGATTTCGGTGATTTCAAGATGTTCCTCTATCGCGCCGAGGTGGATAACCATCATCACCTGGCCCTGGTAAAGGGCCCTATTGATCCCAAGAAGCCGGCACTCGTGCGCGTCCATAGCGAATGCCTCACCGGCGATGTCTTCGGTTCCCGCCGTTGTGATTGCGGAAGCCAGTTGCACCGTGCACTGGCTCAGATTGCCGAGAGCGGGCACGGCGTCCTTGTCTACATGCGTCAGGAAGGAAGGGGGATCGGACTGCCGGCAAAGATTCATGCCTACAAGCTTCAGGAAGAAGGATTCGATACCGTCGAGGCAAACGAGCGCCTCGGCTACCCGGCCGACCTCCGTGACTACGGAACGGGCGCCCAGATCCTAGCGGATCTCGGAGTCACCAAGATCCGTCTTCTTACTAATAATCCCAGGAAGGTAGTCGGCCTTGAAGGTTACGGCATGGAGATCATCGAACGTGTCCCCATCCGCTCCGAGCCCAACTTGCACAACGCTCGCTATCTCTCCACGAAGAAGAAGAAGCTCGGGCATCTAATCTAGGTGATGGGATCTAGGAAATAGGGTATCGAGAGAACAATCCTCTCGAATCTCTCTATTACCGATCTCCCATGATCAATCCCCGAGTCTCCTTTAGCCTTCATAATTCATCCTTTAGTCTTCATTCTTTCCCAGATGCTTAAGCCACTTACACCCAGCCCCCGAATTGGGTTCAAAGTCGCGAACCGTATTGCAATCGTTGCAAGCCGTTACAATGAGGAATTTGTGGAACCGATGTTGGCCAAGGCACTCGAAGAAATTGCCCTGATAGAGCCGGAATCAAAGACGCAGGTGGTTCATGCCCCTGGTTCCTTTGAGATTCCCTATCTGGCCTGCCAGCTCATTCAAAAAAACAAGCCCGATGCCATCATTTGTCTTGGGGTCATTTTTCAGGGAGCGACCGGTCATGCCAACCTGATCGCTGCTTCCGTGAGCGATGCGCTTTGCCGGATGTCGGTCGAGTCCGGCGTCCCGATCATTCATGGCGTGCTTCTGCTTCAAAACGAAGAACAGGCTCAGGAACGCTGCCTTGGCCTTGAGAGTAACCGCGGTACCGAGGCTGCACGCGCCGCCATCGAGGTCATCCGCGCTTCTGCCGCCATCACGACATCCGGAACCTGAATCATCATGGGAGTACGAAGCGAAGGCCGCGAGGCCGCCATCCAGTTCCTCTACCAGCGTGATCAAGGGGGTGGCGCGGGGGTTTCCGACCTCGAGGATTTCTATGCTTTCCGGGGACTCAGCCCTTCGGCTCGTCGATTCTGTGAAGGTCTGGTGAGCGGCCTGCTCGAGCATTCCGCCGAGATCGACATTAAACTCCGCGAGCACACCCAGAACTACGAGCTGGAGCGCCTTTCAGCCGTTGACCGCAACATCCTCCGATTGGCGATCCACGAGATGCTTTTTTGCGCCGAAATCCCACCTGTGGTCTCGATCAACGAAGCCATCAACATTGCCAAGAAGTATGGCACAGAAGAATCGGGACGTTTTGTGAACGGGGTCTTGGACAAGATCAAGTCAACGCTCCAGCGCCCTGATCGCACCCCCGCCTCGAGGAGCGGAGTCGAGCCGATTGAGTCCAAAGAGCCCTCTGAAGACTGATGGCTGGATGGCTTAAAAATCTCCTTGGCCGCATTACCGGCTCTCATCAGGCCGTAGATTGGGAGGAGGTCGAGGCCGCACTCTGGCAGTCCGATCTGGGAGCACCTACGGCAACCGCCATCCTCGAATCTCTCCGCAGTAAAGGCCTGACCCTCCATTCCGAGAACGTCTTGGAAGCCGCCCGTGAGGAGGCCGCAAAGTATCTTCCGGAGAAAGGAGAAGATCTCAGACCCATGCCTCAAGGATCGGAGGGCCCTGTCGTCATTCTCATGGTCGGGGTCAATGGCACCGGCAAGACCACCAGTAGCGCCAAGGTCGCGGCTTTGCTGAAGTCACGCGGTCACACTGTTCTTCTCTGCGCGGCCGACACCTTCCGCGCAGCGGCTGTCGAGCAACTGAAGGCCTGGGGTGAACGCCTTGGTGTCGAGGTGGTCAGCAGTGAGTATGGGGCTGATCCAGCGGCTCTCTGCCACGATGCTCTTGCCAAGGCAAAGCGCCTGAAATCCGACTTCCTCATCTGTGATACCGCCGGACGGCTCCATACCAAGTCGAACCTCATGCAGGAGCTTGCGAAAATGAAGCGCTCTCTTAGCAAGATCGATCCGACCGCACCCCATGAGGTCTTCCTCGTAGCCGACACCACGACTGGAAGCAATGCCGTCGTGCAGGCTAGGGAATTTCACGCCGCCACCCCGCTCACCGGATTGATCCTTACTAAGCTAGATGGCTCAGGGAAGGGAGGTGTCGCCGTGGCTATCGCAAGGGAGACAGGCATCACTCCGCGATTTATCGGGACTGGGGAACAAGCCGGAGATATGGCTCTCTTTGAGAGGGCATCCTTTCTCGAACGGATGTTATAAAAGATCAGCCTTGTTCGTGATGATCTTCCTGCAAGTCGGAAGCAGAGTTCTTTTTTTCAATACGTTTTCCCAAGTCATTAATCCAGAGGCTGAGGATATAGGTCAGAACTAAAGCAACGTAGAATTGACCGATGACCGCTTGGGTGACTGTCAGGACGCGTGCGATGTGAGTAACAGGGAGGATATCGCCGAAGCCCACGGTAGTCTGGGTTACAAAACTGAAATAGAGCATCTGCTGAACATCGTTTCTCCACTCAGAGACCGTGGGCACAACGGATCCCGTAGGCATGAACTGCGAATGAAGGAATGCATGGTTATTGATCCTCTCCACAATGGTGTAGAGGAAAGCAAAGGTTCCCCCGATCCAGACATACAGGTTGCAGGCCTCCAAGATCTTGTCCAATTTGGCATTCTTGGTGTTCAGAAGTCTCTTGATCCACGAAATGGTGCCGAAGATCAGCGTGGCCAACACCATTAGCACCGCGGCTTCCTCGGTAGCCTGCCTGAATGTGAGTGCTTCACCTGATAGTGACTTCCATCCTTTCAGCCAAAAAAATGTGAGGGAACCGAGAAAACTCCCCGATGCCACAACGGCGACCTTCATGGTGTCCGCATGGGTTGTCACCGCCATGCAGGCGACAGCAAGAAAAACTAGTACCGTCAACCCTGTCGGCAGGTAGGGACCGAAATAGAATAACCCGAGCAGCGTCAGACCGCCTATGACATGACGCCTCTCAGCTAGGTTGAGGATATGGCGATGAAGAGGGTGCATTATTCCGAATAGTCTCAGAGATTTATTTATGGAGAGGTTGATGGCAGAAATTCTCAGATATGTCCCAGCGGCAGAATTTTGCTAACGGGTGTCAGGAGAACCCTAAAGGCTTCCGCATTGGTTCTAAAAACCCTGACCTCAGGGAACGCGACGCCTAATTTCGCGGCCCGGAGTGCCGATCTTGGGATCGGTTGAAGGCCGGTCAGGGAGACATTCAATCCGCTGGCGAGCAACTGCTTCACTGTCATCACGAGTTGGGAGATGCCGGTGGAATCAATTAGCGGGACATCGGATAGGTCGATAACTGCGTGCTTCCCTCCCTCCTCCGGATGAATTTCGGAAGTCAACCGGCTCGCTGATCCGAAAAACAAGGCACCGTTAACCTTAAAGTAGAGAATTCCATCGGGTACCGTGATCGGGGCGGTATTCTTCTCGGCTTCCTGATCATTGTTAGGTTCATCAACCCCTTCCTTAGTCGCGGACATCTCTGACATGCGGTACATGAAGAGAATGGAGGTGACAATGACCCCAACGGCGATGGCGGTGACCATGTCAAAGAGGATGGTCAGTACCGCGCAGAGGATGAGAGTCAACCATTCCTCCCTGTCGGCTGTGCGTACGATATCGACGCAACCCCTTAGATCACTCATGAAATAGGCAACATAGATCAACAACGCCGCCATTGCTGCGAGCGGTAGATAGCCGAGATAACGGGAGAATAGAAGGATGGAGGCAAGAAGGAAGATGGAATGAATCACCGAAGCCCAGGGACTGGTTCCCCCCGCTTGTATGTTGGCTGCCGTCCTCGGAATAGCACCGGAGACGCTGAAGCCCCCAAAAAACGGCGATATCATGTTCGCGAGCCCGTGGCCGATCAATTCCCCGTTGGGATTGTTCCGTGTCGACGTCAACCTGTCACCGCAGACGGCGGTAACAAGGGTCTCGATTGCGCAGAGCACGGCGATAGTGAAGGCTCCCTTGAAAAGGCTCATGAATCCGGCGAAGGAGTCCAGGAGACGCATTCCGTCATGAAGCATCCAGGGAAGCTCAAACTGTGGCGGAATCGGCGGGATTCCGTGGAACATCTTCCCGTTAGCCACGATGGAAAAATGGTTTTCAATCGTATTGAAATGAAGGGAGGGCTCCAATGTCGGAAGAATCACTCCGAGAACGCAGGAAATGGGTAGGACAACAAGTGCCGCCGGGATATTCTTGAAAAAATAGGACCAGACAAAAAGTGCGACGAGAGTAAATGTCCCCAGAACCATATCGGCGGCGTTACAAGAGTGCCAGTGGCTCAAAACGGTGTTGAACTCGCTGACGATCGAGTTGGTTGGAGGCGCGATAACGCCGGAAAAACTCCGAAGTTGAAGGATGATCACCGAGATTGCGATCCCAAGGGTGAAGCCCGCAATGACGGGGAAGGAGATAAAATCAATCAGCTTCCCAAGTTTCAAGAGACCCAAGAGAAGCAGAATCAAGCCCGCGAAGGCGGTCGTGATCATCAGTCCGGCAGGTCCAAAATCCCTCGCGATCGGAATCAGGATGACAATGAAAGCGGCGGTCGGTCCCGAGACCTGGTATTTCGACCCGCCGAAAATTCCCGCTACAAGGCCGCCCACAATTGCCGTGTAAATTCCCGACTGTGGCGACATGCCCGAGGAAATGGCAAATGCCATGGATAGCGGAAGCGAGATCGCGCCAACAACAATCCCTGCTACAGTATCTCGAAAAAAGCGGTTGGCAGACAACCCCTCGCGGATACTGCTTCTCCAAGCGGTGCAGAAATCGGTAAAGAGGGCTAGGTTCATACCGATTCGGAGATTAATAATTAACGCCGTCTGCATAGCAACGCTCTTTTAGCTGAGGTTGATCGGGTTTCACTCATTGTTGGGCGTTGACCCGGGGCGGGAGTCGCTTATTCTGGTATTTCATATGCGGGGGAGCCAGCTGGCTGAGAGGTCCGGGACATAACGGACGACCCTTTGAACCTGACACAGGTCAGGGAGAGGACTCAGGCCGCGCCGTACTCACTACGCGTGGCCCTTTTATTGCCTTCATCCCACCCCTTTCCTCTTCTCCAACATCACAGTCTAAAAGTCTAAATCCCTACTTTCATGATCTCCACCAAAGTCGATATCGAATCCAGCTACTCAGATCTTTCCAGCGCTGATGCGTTGCCTGCCAGTACCCGCGTCTATGTGGAAGGAACCATCCACACAGAGCTGCGCGTCCCGATGCGCGAGATCATGCTCTCACCAACCAAAAACTTCTCTGGCGAACTGGAGCCGAACGCTCCCGTCCGCGTCTACGATTGCAGCGGCCCCTGGGGTGATCCGGCTTTTGATGGTGACTCCTCAGAGGGACTGCCACCTCTGCGTCAGAAATGGATTGAGCAGCGCGCTGATGTGGCCGCCTACGAAGGTCGCGAAGTACAACCGATGGACAATGGCTACCTCTCGGGCAAGCACGCAGAGTATGCCAGCACCGCCGAGCGGAACCGACTGATCGAGTTTCCAGGATTGACCGGAAACAGGCGCAAGCCGCTCCGGTCATCCGCTGGTCATCCCGTGACTCAACTCTGGTATGCCCGCCAGGGGATCATTACCCCGGAGATGGAGTTCATCGCCATCCGCGAGAATATGGGTCGCGCCCAGCAGACCACGCTCTCCGATCTCTCGAACGACATCGTGCGCAACGAACTCGGGAAGCAGCACTCCGGATCCGGCCAGCTTTCCCCTTTGCCACAAAGCCCCTATACTCCCTCGATCTTTAGCCGCTTTCCGCAGCGCATACCCGCGGAGATCACTGCCGAGTTCGTCCGCTCCGAGGTCGCGGCGGGCCGCGCCATCATCCCTGCAAATATCAACCACCCTGAGCTTGAGCCGATGATCATCGGGCGCAACTTCCTGGTGAAGATCAATGCGAATATTGGAAATAGTGCCGTCGCTTCTTCGATCGAGGAAGAGGTCGAGAAGATGCGCTGGGCCACCAAGTGGGGTGGCGACACCGTCATGGATCTCTCCACCGGCAAGAACATCCATGCCACACGCGAGTGGATCCTGCGAAATTCCCCCGTTCCGATCGGCACCGTCCCGATCTATCAGGCCCTGGAAAAAGTTAATGGCAAGGCCGAGGACCTCACCTGGGAAATCTTCCGCGACACACTGATCGAGCAGGCCGAGCAGGGGGTCGATTACTTCACGATTCACGCCGGAGTCCTACTCCGCTTCGTCCCGCTTACTGCCAAGCGCATGACTGGCATCGTCAGCCGCGGCGGCTCCATCATGGCCAAGTGGTGTCTCTCTCACCATCAGGAGAACTTCCTATATACGCACTGGGACGACATCTGCGACATCATGGCCGCCTATGACGTCAGCTTCTCGATCGGCGACGGCCTCCGTCCCGGTTCCGTGGCCGATGCGAACGACGAGGCCCAGTTCGGCGAACTGAAGGTCCAGGGTGAACTCACTGAGCGCGCCTGGGCGAAGGGAGTTCAGGTCATGAATGAGGGCCCCGGCCATGTCCCCATGCACATGATCGAGGAGAACATGGCCAAGCAGCTCGAGTGGTGCCACGAGGCCCCTTTCTACACGCTCGGACCTCTCACCACCGATATCGCCCCCGGCTACGACCATATCACCAGCGGTATCGGGGCGGCCATGATCGGATGGTACGGCTGTGCCATGCTCTGCTACGTCACGCCGAAGGAACACCTCGGTCTGCCCAACAAGAAGGATGTGAAGGACGGAGTCATCACCTACAAGATCGCCGCCCACGCCGCAGACCTTGCCAAGGGACACCCCGGTGCCCAGTACCGCGACAACGCGCTTTCCAAGGCCCGCTTTGAGTTCCGCTGGGAGGATCAGTTCAATCTTGGGCTGGATCCGATCACCGCCAGGGAGTTTCATGACGAGACACTGCCACAAGAGGGAGCCAAGTCAGCCCACTTCTGCTCCATGTGTGGCCCCCACTTCTGCAGCATGAAGATCTCCGAGGACGTCCGCCAATACGCCGCCGCCCAAAATCTCTCCGAGGAGGAAGCTCTCAAGAAAGGCATGGAGGAGAAGTCCAAGGAGTTCAAGGAAAGTGGCGCCGAGGTTTACACAACGGCGTAAAATCTCGGAAGATTTTCTCAACTAGGCGATGCGATTTTCGATGCAGGAGCAAGCGCGCAAGGGAAGGCGTATTTAATCCTACGCCGACAGAACAGCAACGAACTGCTGCGCAAAAAGCACAAGCCTGCCCAAACGCCTAGTGGCGTTTGCGGCTTAGCATAATTTCATTCCCTTCTGTATCCACACACATCGCTAGGTGAGGCGGTTCCCCGTTCTCAGGTTGGGGTTCCCTCAATAACTGCCCTCCTGCCGCAACAACTTCCGCGGCTCCGGCGATCACATCAGCCACCTGAAAGCTCATGCCAGTCCAAGTGCGCTTACCCTCGCCGCCCCCGTGGATGCCGATGATCCCGTTGCAGATCTCGATGTCGGTCACGGCAGGGTTCTCCCGGATGACCTTCCCACCAAAAACGGAGGTATAGAATTTGACGGCGCGCGCAGTGTCTGCAGCCCAGATGATGTATTTGAGTCGTTCAACGTTCATTTCCGAGAAATCTGATCAAGGGAGGTTAGTATGATTTCCGGGCGGCCTTTATAGACATTGATCTTGCCCGTTACGGAAATGGTTTTTCCCTCAAAGCGTGAAAGAACCTTTCGAGAGATCTTGGTTTGGGGTGCGCAGAAGATCGTGAAGGTTTCCTTGGGGTGACGTTGACCCATGTCGAGGAAGGCCTCTCCAGAGAATTCACGAAACTCAAGTACCTTACCCTTGACAGTAACCACTTCCCCATCATGCCACTTTGCATCCCCGGGTGTGATGTCACCCGCAAAGAGCCTTGCCGACGTGATCACGGAGGCGAACAAAGTGATGAGAAAAAGCGCGTTGCGGAAGTTCATGAATATCGGCTTCGCGTAAACAAGTACCATTGGCTAAACGCAGACCAGAAGATAAATGTCATCCGGCAGAAGCGATGCCACCTCGCGGATGATATTCCCTCGCAGCACATGGAGCAGGGTGTTCCGCTGGGGAGCACCGAGCAAAACGCGCTCGGCACCGATCGTGGAAGCAAGATCGGCGATGGTATGAGCCGGAGCATCGCTGACGGCGTAGCAGGGAATGATGGTTTCACCGAGCCCCTTATCTCTTAATGACTCGAAGGTCTCACGGGCTTGCTTGTCCTCTGTCCATTTTCTACGCCGATCACCCGGCGCGATAACCGGCTGCTCACGGACGAAAAGAACATAGAGAGGCTGGCCGTTCTCCGCGGCTTCCTTAACGGCAAAATCGAGCGTGCGCCCCTTACCCCTTACTGCAACAAGGACAGGGCCGTTATAGGCTTTCGCCACAGGCGCGGGCGCCGTAGCCGTTCCTGTAGCGATAGGAATTCTTGGTGAGGAGGCAGAAGCAGATTCGCCGGATGTTATGATGGAAGTCTTACCGGTGCTCTCCATGGCCAGAACGGCCGCCTCCAGAGCTGCTTCCTGAGCTGCCTTAGCCTTTCGTTCCGAGCTTTCCTTGGCAAGCCCGCGAAGCACCAGACCAATGGCCAGCACCGTGAAGGCAAAGATCCTGGCATTCGGTTTATCGATGAACAGTGAGATCTCAATCACCGCCATGATCACGAAAGTCACAAACATAAGGGCGCGTTCGGACGACTTAAGTTGAAGCTTCCAGTCTGTGCTGGTCGCACCCAGGTTCACCGCAATGGCTCCCACCACGCCGACAGCATAGAGATCGGCCAGACCAGACATATCGCTGACAGCGATGACCAAACCCGCAGGCACAAGCACGGCAAAGAAAAGGCCGGCATTCGGGACGCCGAAGGAGTTCAGCTTTGCAAAGATCGGCGGCATCTCCTGGTCGCGGGCCATCAGGAAGGAAATTCCGCTCAGAGCCACGATCGCCGTGTTCACGGCACTTAGCAGAAGGACGCCAAAAACGATGCTGATAGTCCAGGCCGCGATGTGTCCGAGGACAGGCCCGAAGAGGTTACCTGCGAAGATCTGGGCCATGTAGCGGAGCATGTAGTCGCGAACCCCCTCGGCACCTGGGGCATTGACATCTCCATTGGCCGCAACCATTCCCGGAAGTGCTGCCATGGCGAGGCCTAACAGGGCCGTGAGGAGGCATACCTCCAGCATGACGACGATAATGGCTTTATTGGCGGTCTTGGAGACATTCGGCTTTTCAAGCGTGCTGCCCGGATTGAGCTTCATCACACCCGTCGAGTTGGCGATCGCCTCCACACCCGAAAGGGCGAGAACGATAGCAACGAAGGCATTCCAATTATGGAAAAACCCACCGTGAAGCGGTTGCGTTTGAATCACTGCTTCTCCCAAATGGGGAATAGCCAGGAGACCGAGCAGAATAACAACGATAGCCGTCGGAACGGCAACAAGCACAGCGGCGCCCCCGGTATGCTTGGGACCGAAGTAATTCAATGCCCCGATGATAGCGATGGCGGCGGCGGCAAACCACTCGGGATGAGGAACCCCAAGATAAAGGAATGCGGAGAGGGCACTCACGGCCGCCGTCACGATATAGTCCGCAATAAGAAGGAACGCCCCCACGATGGAAATGATCTCGGAGCGATGCCGGACGCTGGCATAGACACCGCCACCATTCGGATAATGCCGACAGATGACCATGTAGTTGATCCCTACAAGTGCTGTGAGCAGGCACATCGCTCCGATGAGCCATGGTGAGCTGTAACCTGCCACTGCAAAGGCCAGACCAATAACGTAGGCCTTGCTGGTGCCCCAGTCACCGTAGAGGATCGCGGCCGCCCGCTTCCAGTCGACGTTACGGGGTCGTGTCGTCGTTGTGCTGAATTCCATAGCAGATCTTAAATTGATTAGTGGCCGCAGCCACAGGCGCCGCGGGATTCCTGAACGGGCGCCTCATGATGAGCTTGAGTACTCCCACCGCAGCAACCGCTACCACCGGAGGATGCTCCTCCGCAGCAACCACCCTCGGCAGTCACTTCTCCGATCACGACAACCTCAAGTCTAATCTGCTGGAGCGCCAGTTGGTCACGGGCCCGTCCAAGGAAGCCCATTGCCTTCTCGGAGGGTTCTTGGGAGGTACGGAGTTCGATCCGCACGGGTTTTCCATGAAGGTGAGGAAAATTGTCCTTCATCTCACCGTCCAGGATGAAGGAGACATAGGCATTGAGTTTCTCCTGAAGTTGAAAGAGTTGTCGCTCTCCATGCTCCCAAGAACGGGTCTCGAACATCGCAAGCACCAGGACATCCTCGCGGGTATCGTGGGCAAAGGCATCCAGCATGCCGGTCCTTTCGAGCCCGGCACCCGCGGGGGGAGGATTCGTGCCGGTCAGATCTTCGCGGAAGGAAACCATACGTAGAGCATTAGGTAAACCAGCACACCTGTTATAGAGACATAGAGCCATATTGGTAGGGTCCAACGGGCTATTCGCTTGTGGGTGTCAAAGCGTTGCTGCAGAGCCGGGGTGATCGTAAGGGCAATAAGGGGAACGATCACCAGAGCCAATGGCAAATGGGTGAAAAGGATCACGAAGTAGAGCGCCCGCGACCATCCGGAATGCGTGAAGACAACATGGCCAACGTGAAAGTGGTAGTAGAGGTAACAGGCAAGGAATGCCGCGGATGTGACGATAGCTCCGAGCATGCAAGCCGCATGAGCCCTCTTGTGCTCATTACGAATCATAATCCACCCCGTGATGATCAGCAGGGTGCTGATCCCATTCAGCGAGGCGTTGACCGCCGGAAGTTGGTGAACAGTCATCAAGCTACCGGGCCTCAGGCTTCCAGTGAGGAGGAGAGGGGGCGCTCCCGGCTAAGATCCCGACAGGTCTTCACCATGATCCAGGTCATGAACCCGACCACGGAAAAAACCACGCCGATCATGAAGAGGGTGCTGGAGGAAAAAGCTGCTTTGGAAACGATGGTCATGGGCTCGATCTGGCCACCAGTGCCTTGCAGGGCACAGTCGGGACAGGCCATAGCATTTGCCAGTGACATGATTAAAACCGGAAGGAAGGTAAGTAACTTCATGGTGCCGTGGTCTTGTTATAAGGCTCCCTCAGGAGGTTCCCGATGTCGATCAAAAGCTTCTGGACCAGCTCCGGTTCATCGAGCTTGCGGGCGATGCGGATCTGCCCCTGACGATCGATCACCAAGAAGCGTGTCGAATGAACCGTATTGACGGGGTTTGCGGTGTCGGAGGAGAGGGCCTGCAGCATCCCCTTGGAGGTGAAAGTCTCCACCTCGGCCTTCGGACCTGTCAGAAAGAGCCATCGCTCCGGATTAGCCTCGAAGCGTGAGGCGTATTCTTTTAAAGTTTTGGGTGTGTCGTGCTCGGGATCTATCGAAAGCGATACCAGACGCACGTCCTTGGCTTTCTTAAGCTCCTTGGAGATCTCTGCCAAGCGCGACGACATCATCGGGCAGGGACCGGGGCAGCGGGTGAAGAAAAAATCGATTACCCATACCTTTCCTAGCAAATCGGACTTAGTGAGAGTTTTTCCCTCCTGTGTCGTGAAATGGAATTCGGGAACCGTTCCGATGGCTGGCGTCACCTCATAATCCCTACGTTCGGAACTCCGGAAGAGCTTACTAGCTCCAGCGATCATAACGATCGCAACCATAAAAGTGATGACCCAAACCATAAAGGGGAGCCTTTTCGGGGCGCCCGGTTCCGGAGTTGGCTCGCTCACAAGGAATTCCTAATTAAACCTAAATCAGATCAGATAGAGAATCGTGTATAGGAAGACCCAGACGACATCGACGAAGTGCCAGTAGAGACCGACATTCTCCAAAGCAACATGCCTCTTTGGGGTGAAGGTCCCCTTGGTAACCTGCATGAAAAAGCACCAGAGGATCAAGAGGACGCCGATACAGACATGAGCACCGTGGAAGCCTGTCAATGTGAAGAAGGAAGAGCCATAGACTCCCCCTTTATTAAACCAGAGCCCCTCATGGTAAAGCTCCGTCCACTCGACGCATTGGATACCGACGAACGTGGCACCCATCAAGGCAGCGAGAAGCATCCAGCCAGCGCCTGACTTCCCTTTCTTCACGGCCACCTCGGCGAAGTGATAGACGAAGGAACTACTGACCAGGATGACGGTATTGATGCCAGTCAGAAGCTTGGGCATTGGGGGAAGCTCAATGCCGTCGCCAAAATTAGGAGGCCAAGAACCGGCTCCCTGGCGAAGCACCAGGTAGGCAGAAATCAGTCCGCTGAAAAGGAGCGCCTCAGAACATAGAAAGATGCACATGCCGAGCTTGCAGATCGCGGGAGAAGTCGGAGGAGCGGCATGATGATCATGCTCGGAAACCTCCGCAACCATAGGCGCGTGAAAAATGGAGGAGTTGTTGTAGGAAGCGTTATTCATCTTTGAAAATTCAGTAAGCCACGGCGGGACCGCGACGCAACATCATGAACACGACAAGACCGCAGAGGGCGAGCGCAAAAACAATGAGACCCGCAAGAATTGCGAACTGGGTTTTGCGATTCGGCGATCTAAACATTGTTGTTTCAGTGGCCAAAGGCAAGGAGAGCCCCCAGCAGCAATGGCAAATAGATGATCGAGGCAAAAAAGAGGTGGCGAGCCGCGGGATTCGTCCGGTTCCTGAGAAAGGCAACTGAGAGATAAATCATTGCCGCACCCAGAGCCAAGGCAGCAAAGAAGTAGGAGGAAGAGGACATGCCGATCATACCGGGCAGAAGGGATACGCCCAGCAGCGCGATCGAATAGATAAGAGCCTGCCAGGCCGTGGACCATCCGTCGGGATCACGAGTGCTCAGCATCTTGAATCCCGCCGCGGCATACTGGTCGCGGTAAAGCCATGCGATCGCGAGGAAATGAGGCATCTGCCAGAACCAGAGGATAAGGAAGAGGATCCATCCTCCGAAGCCCGTATGATTCGTTGCGGCGGTCCATCCGAGAAGAGGGGGAAGCGCACCGGGAACGGCACCTACAAGAGTGTTGAGCTCCGTGAAGCGCTTCATCGGGGTGTAAAGGGCGGCGTAAATGAGGATTGTTAATCCCCCGAGGAGTGCAGTCAGGGGATTGGCGAAGAAAAAGAGGATCGCTACACCACTTCCACAGCAGAGCATACCAAAAAGCAGTGCATCGGAAGGGTGCATCCTACGAGCAGGCAGGGGACGATCCGCGGTTCTGGGCATCAGCGCATCGAGATCACGCTCGAGCCACTGGTTGAGAGCTGAGGCTCCGGCGGCACTGAGCGCGGTGCCGAGCAAGGTGGCGGCAAGAAGGGTATAATCCATCGGACCATGCCATCCGAGCAGGAAACCCACGAGCGTGGTAATTAGAACAAGAAACGAGAGACGCGCCTTCGAGAGCTCGCTCAGATTGGAGAGCAATCCCTGCGGCTTGGAGTCCGCATTTACCTCTGATTTCATGCTCTCCTCGGCCGCATTCATGAATGGGCCTCCCCGAGAAATGAGGATGATTGAGGGGCTGCCTGGGTGGCGGCGCAGAAAAGGCGGAAGGTGAAAAGGATACCGAAAGCGGTCAGGAGAGCGCCCAGCGCCATGTGAGAGGTGGCGACATCGGCCGCTTTATTCGACCAGATGGTTATCCCACCGAGCAGGATTTGAAGCAGGATCGCCCCAACCCAGAGAAGGCTCCAGGAACGCATCCAATGCCCGAGGGGTGTACGGGCTACGGACAAAAATGCTGTGGCTATCACAACAAGTAATAGCGCGACTGCACCGGCACGGTGGACTAGCTGCAGGTAAATCTGATTTGCCGAAACGGGAGCAATCTTCTCACGTGATCGCTCATCATTGATTCGCGCCAAAGCAGAACTCGAAGTATCTGGAATCAATGTGCCATAGGCTGCGGGAAAATCACGGATAGCTAGTGGGGCATGCTGGTGACGGATAGTTGCCGCGAACCCCAGTTGGAAATAAGTTAGCGCCAGTCCTGCCAGTACAAGCCAACGTAGTGATGCCGCAGCTTTGTCAGCGCACCAGGCACCTTTCAGGAATCCCTTTCCCGTCACAGCCGTGATCACGAGTAACAACCCGAAGAAGCTCTGGGCAAGTGCTGCATGGAAGATGCCGATCTGGTCCTTGTAGAGTGTCACGCGGAGACCCCCCAAGACCCCCTGGGTAATCACACCAAGGACTGCTGCCACGGCCAGCCATTTCACCCAAGCGCGTCGTTCCTTCCAGAAGGTCACACCAGCAAGCAGCAACGTGATTAGACCGATGCCACTGGCCAGCAGCCGATGTGAATGCTCCCAGAAGATTCCTCCCACCCATTTCGAATAGGGAAAGAGGAACATGTTGTAGCCGTAGGTCGTCGGCCAATCGGGTACCGACATCCCTGCCCCCTTCGAGGTCACAAGTCCACCAACAACGATCAGAAAGAATGTCGCTACGGAACCAATAAAGGCAATCCGGTGCACAGCCCCCACGGAGCTGTGAAACGAAATTACCGAGGCCTTGACTCTCGTTGTGACGGCGGTTCCCACAGGATGACCCTAGTGGGCTTCCAGCGTGATGTGTGCGGGAGCCTTCTCGTTCTGCGGCAGGTAATCCTTCACCAGACCCGGAATGCTGTACTCGTAGGGACCATGATAAACGGTCGGCGTCACCGTGAAGTTTCCATGGGGAATCGGATGGGAGACCGTCCACTCAAGCGTGGTCGAGTTCCAGGGATTGGCGGGTGCCATCGGGCCGTTCCTCATGCTCCAGATCATATTGATCACAAAGGGGATCGTGGCCAGACCAAGACCCATCGCTCCAATCGTGCAAACGACATTCAGAGGCTGAAGCTGCTTGAGACAATCATAGACCGTTGGGTCGGCGATACGGCGCATCATACCCCCGAGACCCAGATTGTGCATTGGAAAGAAGGTCAGGTTAAAGAACACAAAGGTCATCCAGAAATGGATCCATCCGAGTGTGTTGTTAAACATCCTGCCCGACATTTTCGGGAACCAGAAATAGACCGCGGCAAATGCGGCAAACATGCTTCCACCGAACAGAACGTAGTGGAAGTGAGCTACAATGAAGTAAGTGTGATGAACGAACAGGTCGACCGGCGTCGATGCCATGAAGATACCGCTCAACCCACCGATCACGAACATCGACACAAATGAGACGGCGAATGCCATCGGGACCGTGTAATGGATCGAACCGCGCCAGAGAGTCCCCATCCAGTTGAAAGTCTTAATGGCGCTCGGAACAGCGATGACCATCGTCGAGACAGAGAAGGCAGCACTAAGCGTGAGATTCATTCCGCTGACATACATGTGATGTCCCCAGACGATGAATCCAAGGAAACCAATCGCGATCATGGCCCAAACCATCGCCTTGTAGCCAAAAACAGGCTTACGGGCGAAAACCGCAAGGATCTCGGAGGTCAGTCCCATGGCGGGTAGGATCAGGATGTAGACCTCGGGATGCCCGAAGAACCAAAAGAGATGCTGCCAGAGAAGCGGTTGCCCGTAACCGGAGGGACGGAAGAAGGTGGTGCCGAAATTCAGATCAAAAACAATCATCGCGGCGGCAGCGGAGAGCACAGGGATCGCAAGGATCAGCAGGATCGCAGTCAGGAAAATCGCCCAGACAGGGAGAGGCATCCGGAACATTGTCATTCCCGGAGCGCGCATGGTGATCACGGTGGTGATGTAGTTGACAGCACCGGTGAGAGAGGAGAGGCCGTTGACGAAAATCGCAATGCACCAGAGTGACTGCCCAATAGGCGTCTGATTGTACGCACCCACGCTGCTGAGGGGGGCGTAAGCCGTCCATCCCGTTCCGGGAGCTCCCCCGGGAACCCAGAAGGAACTCAACACAATGACGCCCGAGAGCGCAAAGAGCCAGTAGCTCAACTCGTTGAGGGCCGGGAACGCCATATCACCGGCACCGATTTTGAGAGGGATCAGAAAATTACCGAAGACGCCGATCAGAAGCGGCATGACCACCCAGAAAACAAGGATGGTACCATGCATGGTGACCAGCACATTGTAACCGCTAGGAATGATGGCCCCCTCGTCGTTGACGATACCGTGTGGAAGCAGATGACCGATCACGGGGATGGAGTGACCAGGGAAGGCCAACTGCCAACGCATCGCCAAAGCCATTGCTCCGCCAAAGAGAAGAAAAAAACAGGCTGAACAGAGAAACTGCATCGCGATCATCTTGTGATCGGTATTCCAAATGTAGTGCATGATCCCCGGCTTTCCGTGGCCATGGCTTTCGTGATTCCCCGCGCCGTGCTCCACGGCGATGTGGGTGTCGTGGGTGATGGATACGCTCATGAGACTATAGATTATTCCGGGAAGATGGACCGGTCAAGGAAACGGCCTTTGTGGGACTCGGCATGGCAACCGCGGCCGGGGTCCGCGCACCGGCATTCTTCTTCTGGCGGGGCTCCAGCCATTTCTGAAACTCCTCCTCGGAAACAATCTTGATCGGGGCTTTCATGTTGTAGTGACCGGTTCCGCAGAGCTGGTTGCAGGCGAGCTGGAAGTCACCGGTCTGCGTGGCTTGGAACCAAACCCAACCAATGGTACGACCCGGCACGCAATCCTGATAGAGACGGAACTCCGGCACATAAAATGAGTGGATCACGTCTCGGGAGTGAAGCAGGACATGGACGGGTCGGCCGACAGGAATGACGAAATCAGTAGTGATGACATCCTGCGAGGTCTTGGGATTCTCCGCATCGGTACCGAAGGGATTCTGCGGCGTGATTTTGCGAACATCCATCGGGGCAAGAGTGCCACTGACACCGGGATAGCGGAATTGCCATCCGAACTGGTAGCTGGAGACGTCGATCGTCAGCGCGTTGTCAGGTGCGGGCCTGTGGATTTGTTCCCAGATGCGATTACTGTAGATTGCAAGGGCGAGAAAAACGACCGTAGGCGCTGTAGTCCAGATGATCTCAAGCGTGTTATTCCCATGACTATAATGGGCAGGGACTCCAGGGCGACGCCGATAGACAATCAGGTAGTAAATGTAGACCCCCTGTGTCAGCACAAAGACTACGGCCGTAAGCCAGAATATCATCTTGATGATTGAGTCAATCTGGAGACCTACGGTGGTGACACAGGGTGGAAGACCATAGATATTCCCATTACGCTGCTCGGCAAAGAGACCTCCCGCCATCAGAATCGATGCGAGAAAAATGCCGCCTGATAGACAGCGGGAAGCCATCCGTTTGGTGAAGAGAGAGGAAAGCATGGTGGTGATCATTTCGTGGTCGGAGCAGATCCTGATGGAGCGGCGGGCTTGACCGGAGGATTGGCCAGAAGTTGCTCTTGGGTCCAGGAATCAGTCTGGGCTGCGTCGGCTTTCCGGATTTGGGCCACAAATTCCGGCGTGATAGCAGGGGCGTTGTTACCCCAGTCGGAACGGATATAGGTCAAGATATCGGCAATCTGTTCGTCGGAGAGTTGCTTCCACGGCACCATGGCGTTGTTGTAATGCTGCCCCTTGACTTCGAAGGGTCCCTGAAGGCCATTCAGGACAAGCAGAACGAGGTGATTTTCAGCATGTATCCCTTCGGTAAGAACCCACTCGCTCCCTGCGAGCGGAGGGAATTGGCCTGCGACCCCCATTCCCGTCGCTTGGTGACAAACAACGCAGTTCTGAGTGTAGAGGCGCTTGCCGACAACCTTAGGGTCGACAGGTGCTGCCGCAGCGACGCCTCCACCAGCCCAATTCACAGCATTCGACTCATAGACATCCTGACTAAAGCCCCCGCTGTTAAAGGCAAGGTAGAAAGCCCCCCAGCAGAGAGCGAGCATGAACGTCCCAACAAGCCATGGCGAGAGGGGCCTGTTGGTATCCTCGGATCCCTGCTCTTGGTAATGATTGTGATGATCTTGATTCACGGCGATTCCTCGTATCGTCTTATTTTGTAGCCCCTATCTTCTTCACAGGAGCCTCCGGCAACGGGTAATCATGGCGCAGGGATAGAAGATAGGCGACCAAGTTCTTAGCCTCGGCCGTCGGTACCACTTCGTACCCCTCCTTAGGAGCATCGTCGCCCGTGAGGTTGAGTGCATCGTCAGCTCGTTGACCCTGGATTTTACGGGTCAGGAATAAATGGCTGAAACAAGGCATAACCGACCCTTCGCAGACGGCAGCAGGATGATAGAGATGAATGAGATGCCACTTGGCGTCAGGGCGTCGCACTCCCACATTCGAGAGATCCTGGCCGAGACGACGTGATCCCAGGAAGGCCGTGCTATCGCGCAGGTAGTCGCGGGCGACGGAAGGACGAACACCCCATCCACGATCGACATCCGAAGTCGTGATGCTCAGTTGACGTATCTGCTGGCTATGGCAGGAAATGCAGCCCTCGGTCGCATAGACTCGCTGTCCGGCGATGGCCTGACCGCCATAGGTGGGAGGAAATGATCCTCCGTTGTCTGGATCGGGAACGGGGGTAAGACGGCCGAGATGGAGCGCGGGATAGGCCACAAGTCCTAGCCATGAAGTCAGGAAAACCAGGAATATGCCACTCAGCAGTGTAGGGAGACGATGCATGTTATTTCCCGTTGTGCTTGTTAAGGAGATAATCACCCGCCAAAGCGCGGGTAATGTTCGCGCCAAGAGTCAGTACGGCTATGAGGAGTAGTAACTGCGCAACACACTCCATCAGATGGAAAGGATAGGAGTAGGAGGTGATGTTGAGGAAAGATACTGTGGGGTCTGCAAGTGCGATTCCAGTAAAGAGACCACCCAGAAGCATCAGAATGACCAGCATGGCTATTCCGACTAAGGTGAGAGTGTAATGACGCCCAGTAAGCTCTGGAGACCAGCATTCGCGCCCGAGTAGTTGCGGAAGGGACTCATAAAGGACAGCGAAAAGTGGCAGGGAGATGGCTCCGAGGATCCAGAGCTGGGTCTTAGCCTCGGTGAAGGCGGTGAACCGGACGGCTCCGCTAACATCCGGCAAGGAGGCTAGGGCTCCGATCACGCCAACGATGACAAGCGCGTAAAGACCCATGAGAAGAAAACGAATGGGATAGCTTGCTTCCACCACAGTTTTATTGCGGGACATTCCGAATAGGTTCATTGAGACCATGAAGATCGGTATTAGAAAAAGGACTCCGGCGACAACGCCAGCAGAGGTCATCCAAGCAGGAACTGGTCCTCCGATGAGGCGGTCCATTCCGTTCCATCCGCCAAGAAACAGCAGCATCCAGAAACCGAGGGTGGCCAGATGGCGACGGTTCAGGTGGCTGCCGAGAAGTCTGGGAAGGAGTGCATAAGCCCCAGCGAGTGCCACCGGGAGCAGCCAGAGGGCGAGCAAACTGCCGCAATACCATGACTGGATCGGGCCCTGAGCGGATGCCTGGATCGGCTTCCAAACAAGAAGAAGATTGGCGGTGCCATAGACCCAAGGGAACCAGCAAAAAGCGGCGACGAGATACCACTGGGCTACCTCAGCACGTCCCGTACTGCGGCGATCAAAAAGCAAGACCGCCCAAATCCCGATCAGAAGGAAGGAGAGTAGGAGCATCGCGGAGGCCCAGTTGGGATATTCAAGCCACTCCACGCCGGAGCTATAGCCAGCAAGGATCGCGAGCGTTCCGAGTAGTACCGCCAGATTCCAGAGCACCGTGGCACTAATGATCAGCGTGCGCAGCAACGAGCCGCCGAAGCCTCCGCTGTATTCTCCGCCAAGCGGACGACCACAGAGACGAGCCATCAGCCAGATGCCTGCACCAAGCGCAGCCTGGGAAGCCCAACCGTAAAGCATTAGATCGCGCGCCATCGGTGCAAGGCGCCCATAAGTCATAAAACTGACACCTCCGAGGAATCCGGGAGCTATTAACTTTACTGAAACAATCAGCGAGAGCAGGGATCCAATCACAAGCCAGTGGATGGCATTTCCGAAGAGAATGATCACCGGAAGGCGGACCGAGGCATCGATGGCCTTGCTGTCGAAGGGTTCATGACCCGAATCGACATGATGAGGAGGAAGTGTGTGATCGCTCATGGCAATGGCAACTCTAGGGCTGGCCCTCCTTGGGGGCTTTATTTGCAGAAGCATCAAGGGCAGGAAGAACCAGTTCCATTGCCTTGGTGACGGGAATATGAACAATTCCCTTGGCCTGATCGTTCCAGCCATAGGTAGTGAGGGCGTTCGAGTCGGCGGCCTGAAGCTCCGCGAGATTCTTTGTGCGGACGGAGGCGCGGTCGGCATCTTCGGTTTCCGTGGCGGTGTTAGTACGGTTAAGCCAGAGACCTCCTAGCACAGCGGCGAGTAACAGGATCAGAACTCCGATCCAGAGTAGAACACCAGTGGATAACCGCGGCTTTTCAGAATTGGAGGTATGATCGTGGCTCATCAGTCGATGTAGTTGGCGGCTTCGAGTAGACGCGGATCGCGTGAGGGCCAGAGCGGTGAATCACCGAGTCGCTTCAGGAAGAAGGCACTCAGGGTGCAACCGATCGCTAGCAACGCAACGACGTCCAGGACAGCTGGGCGAAAACCCTCTGGATGAAGCACGGGCAAGATCATGGTGTAAACATCAAGAAGGTGCATACAAAGAATCCAACCGGCAACCAGACCGAGGAATCCGGAGCTGGCTTTGGGACCGCGAAAGAGCAGTAGGACAAAGGGAACCAGGAAGTGGCCGACTACAAGAATGATCCCCAGCACGTTCCACGATGTGGAGGAGCGCAGGACGTAGTAGACGCTCTCTTCGGGGATGTTTGCGTACCAGATGAGCATGTACTGAACGAAAGCAATCCAGGACCAAAAAAGAGTGAAACCCAGCAGCAACTTGCCAAAGGCGAAGTTATGCTGGGCGCTCAGCACCCTCTTAAGATAGCCGGCGGAACGAAGGGAATTTGAAAGAAGAATGATGACGCAAAGTGCCGACAGGACCGATCCGGCAAAGATGTAGAGGCCCCAGATCGTGGAATTCCACTTCCAGTTAAGACCCATGATCCAGTCAATCGACCAGAATGTGAGTGCAACAGCACCAACCGGCACCAGGAAGAAGGCAATTCTGCGATTACGGATGGTGTGGATTGCTGCGCCATCCTTGTCCTGAGCCAGGGAATTCCGACGGAGAAGCAGGGCTCCGATTCCGAAAAGCAGGAAATAAAAGGCATTGCGAGCCCAGAAGAAGTGCACATTCAGATAGGCTGACTTTTCAGCCAATTCATGGTTTGTGGAGGGTGACAAAGTCATCCAAGTCCAGAGATCCGAAGCAACAAAGAGAAGCGGCAAGAGCATCAGCGTCAGAAGCGGCAGCAAGCAGGAGATATTCTCCAATTGCCGGCGGATTCCTACGCTCCAGGCAGCATCCACCGCATGATGAACGATGATCCAGAAGAGCGATCCGATCAGGATCGTGAAAAAGAAACACCCTGCAAACATCCAAGAAAAAGCGAACTGGTGGGGATTCGCCAGCCCCAGGATCAGCGAGAGCAGAAGTGTAACCAGAGCAGTCACACAGAGCCCAACAAAACGTCCGCCGACATGCTTGTAGTCGAACGTCTCGGGAGCAGGGAGTGATTTGTGTTCAGCACTCATGGCTTGGGAGGGGCGGTGGTTCCTGCGGCCGCATTAGTGCCAGTCAGCGCGGCTCGCTCTGTCACCGGCACGTCGTTGATTGATGCATTCTGTGAACGCTGCAAGGCACGGATGTAGGCGACGATCGCCCAGCGATCAGAGACCTGGATGACCGAACCATAGCCGAGCATCGAGTTTTTCCCGTTCACTATTGTGTTATAGATCTCACCGTCGCTCATGTCGCGGATGCGTTGTTGATTGAAACTAGCCACCCCCACCAAACCATATTTAGTGGCGATACCATTGCCTCCTCCCGTGGCACCATGACAGACGGCACACTGGATCTGATAACGCTCGCGCCCCCGTTCCAGGGTCGCCATGGTTGCGGAGAAGGGGATGCCGTTTCCCCAGTTTGTTCCGTTCTTGCCCGTGTCGGCATAGTTCTGCTTGCCGGAGAAAACAACAACGTTGTAGGGACTTCCCATGGTCGCGACTCCCTCAGAGGCCTGAGGGATGGACTCTGGAGCCGCATAACCGACGGGAACTGATCCGGCTACGTGGGCACGAGCACCGCGTCCATCGGCATAGAAGTCGCTAGGGGCCTGCGCCTTGACCTTAGCCTGACGGACCATGTCGGGGAAGATCTCGATCGGAGGACGCTTAGTCTTGTGAGGTAGAAAGGAATAGTCACGCAACCCGGCGATGGAGACCACCAGGATGGTGATCAGGACAAGGAGAAAGAGGAAATAGCGTACCATAACAATTATTTCTCTAATGAGGCCTCCTGATGGATGGCGGTAATATCACCTGCGCCGAGTTCATGGAGCAGCTCGGTCAGGGCCGAGGTTGAGAATTTCCGGTCGCGGGCTTCTATGGCAATGAAGAAACCACGGGAAGCATCCTTGGCAAAGAGATCCCAAGCGAACATCGGATTATTCCACTGTGGCATCCCTCCCAGCAAGATCATCCCCGTAACGGCCGTGATCGCGCCGATCATGAGGGTCAGCGCCACCACGATGGGTATGTACTGGGGCAGCGCTAGAAGATTGAGAGGCTTTCCGTCAACCACAAGCGGATAGATAATGCAGCTGGGGATCAGTTCCATGGAGAGGGCAATCAGGACCGCTGACACGCCGCCACCCAGAACAAGTAAACTGAGGATTGACTTAGGAAGCCTCATCGCCTCGGCAAGACCGTGGATGGGATAAGGGGTGAAGCACTCGTAAAGTGAAACCCCCTCCCCGCGGAGGCGATCAACAGCCTGGACAAGGGCCTCAGGCGTTTCGAATCGGGCTCCAAGAGCATAGAGTGGCTCCTCTTTGGAACCAGCAATCGGGAGATGATGACCTTGAAAATGATTGCTCATCTCAGTGTGTTTCCTCAGTTGAATGACCCGCGCCAGCATGAGGCTGGGCGCCTGGCAGAGCAGCCTTCAACTCGTTCATGCTCATGATTGGCACAAACCGGATGAAAAGCAGGAAGAGGGTAAAGAAAATGCCAAGGGTCCCGGTCGCTGTCAGGATGTCGACGATTGTGGGATGAAAATCCTTCCAAGAGGAGGGAAGAAAGCCGTGGGTGAGTGTCGAGGTGACGATCATGAAACGCTCGAACCACATGCCGACGTTACAAAGGATCGCGAGAATGAAGACCAGCGGGAGGCAGCGGCGAACCGCCTTGAACCAGAAGAGTTGGGGCACCGTCAGGTTGATCGAGAGGCAGGTGATGGCATACCAAGCGCTGCTGCCGGTGAAGCGTTCCCAGAATGCACCACGCTCGAACGGATTCGCGCTGTACCAGGCATTGAAGAGCTCGAACACATAGACATAAGCCACGCACGATCCCATCATCAGGAGGAGTTTGCAGACCTTGTCGAGTTGAGACGGAGTAATCAGATCCCTGAGCTGAGGGTAGATCAGGCGCAAGGGAAGCAGTAGCGTGAGAATAGCTGCACTACCGCTGTAGACCGCACCGACCATGAAGTAGAAGGGGAAGATCGTGGCATGCCATCCAGGAACCACTGAGGTAGCGCAATCGCTAGCCACAATGGTCGTAACGGTGACGACGAGCACTGAAGTAAGCCCGGCTAGCAGGACATACATCATCTCGTAGTGGCGCCATTGACGCGCTGTGCCAAGCCATCCGAGGGAAACGATGCCATAGGCGAACTTGCGGACCTTTGTCGTGGCGCGGTCCCGCAGAACGGCCAGATCGGGAACCATACCGGCAAACCAGAAAAGGGAAGAGACCGTTAGGTAGCTGGTCACCGCGAAGACATCCCAAAGAAGAGGACTCGAGAAATTCGGCCACATGCCGTAGCTGTTTGGAATGGGAAATAGCCACCAAACCATCCAGACGCGGCCGATATGAATGGCGGGATAAACGCCAGCGCAGATGATCGCAAAAACCGTCATCGCCTCGGCCGCTCGAGAGATCGAGAGACTCCATTTCTGGCGCGTCAAGAAGAGCAGTGCTGAAATGAGCGATCCGGCATGCGCCATGGAAACCCAGAAGATGAAATTGGTAATATCCCAAGCCCAGAAGCACGGGTTGTTCGAACCCCAGACACCGACACCCGTGCAAATCATGTAGAGAATGCAGGCGCCGCCAATCGCAGCGAATGTCCCAGTAAAGGCGATCGCCGCATACCACCAGAGAGGGGTCTTCCCCTCAACGATCGAGCAGACCGCGTCGTTCACCCAGAGAGGGCCACGGTTATTCAGCACCTGCGGCGGACGCTCCAAGACACGAAGATCAGGCGTCTCAGTGTCGGTGGCAGTGATGATCGAAGGAGTGGACATACTCGCTCTTAGGAATGGTCTGTTTGTTCAGCGCCACGATTCGCAGCCCCGACGAGATCGGCTCCCGGCATCGCAGGGTTGGGATTGCGGATCCTTGCCATGTAGGTGACACGGGGACGCGTGTTCAGATAGGCAAGTGACGAATAGGTGCGAGGGTCGGCCTTGGCCTGTGAGACGGCACTCTTTGGATCGTTGATGTTGCCGAAAACGATCGACTCGGACGGGCAGGCCTGCTGGCACGCGCTCTTGAAGACTGGGAGCGGGGTCTTGGTCACATCACTGGCACCGGCCTTGACCGAGCG
Organism: Verrucomicrobiota bacterium; assembly: GCA_037127835.1. Taxonomy (GTDB): domain Bacteria; phylum Verrucomicrobiota; class Verrucomicrobiia; order Chthoniobacterales; family UBA6821; genus UBA6821. The sequence goes on from JBAXXS010000019.1 coordinate 24,986, forward strand.
GCCAATCTTCGCCTCCTCAATGCGCTGAATACAAAAAGTACACTTCTCCATGACACCTCGCATGCGGACAGTCACGTTAGGGTTCTTCGACATCTTCAGGCTGTCGGCCATGCCCTTCGGCGCGAGAGGGCCGTAATAGAGCTCATCCAGCGGCCGCTCGTTGTAGTCGAACCAGTTAAAGCGGCGGACCTTCCAGGGACAGTTGTTCGCGCAGTAGCGGGTGCCGATGCAGCGGTTGTAGGCCATCAAGTTCAGACCCTCCTCATTATGCACCGTTGCGTTGGCAGGGCAGACGGCCTCACAGGGCGCACTCTCGCACTGCTGACACATGATCGCCATAGGGATCATCTCAAGGTTCTCCTCCTTGTGATCCGCGCTGGAGAACCAGCGGTCGATGCGGATCCAGGACATATCGCGGCCGCGACGGACCTGATCCTTGCCGACGACTGGGATGTTGTTCTCGGCCTGGCATGCAACGATGCAGGCATTGCAACCGATGCAAGAGTTGAGATCGACCGAGAGCCCCCACTGGAGATCGGAGGTAAGGGGAGGATTCGGGTAGATGGAGACAGGCTTCGGCAGCTCACCATCCATTTCCGAAGCGAATTCGGGCTGCTTCTGGAAGGTGGCAAGCGTTCCCTCGCGTGCGAGGTTGCGACCCTCCATGTTATTGAACTCCTGAGTCCGGGCAAAAATGTAGGATTCGTTGGGCAGAGCCTGAACCTTAACTCCAGAGCGGAAGCAGAGGTTGGAGGAATCACGCAGAGGGTAAGCGTCAAATCCAACCTTCTCCATCACATGGGAGACACCTTTGCGGCCGTAGCCAAGGGCGATGCTCAGGGACTTGTCGACATGTCCGGGAGCAACGATCGCAGCTGCCTGGATCGAGCGATCACCAGCAGTGATTTTCAGCCAATCACCATCCTTGATCCCGAGCATGCGGGCGTCGGCGGGGCTGACGAGGGCGGCATTATCCCAGACCAGCTTGGTGATATAGTCAGGGGTTTCCTGAAGCCAGGAATTGTTTGCATAGCGGCCATCATCGACACTGGAACTGCGTAGGAAGACCACTTCGAAGTCTTTGGAATCGAACTTCGGAGCCGACTGCACCGTGGAAAGTGCGGCGGAAATATTGAAGGAGGGTTTTGACATCGGCCAGGCCGTTCCGTTTGCAAATCCATTGCGCAGGAAAGTATTCCAAGCAACATCGGAACCATCCTTGGTAACTGATGCAAAGGTGGCGCGAACCACAGAAGGCCCGTCGACTTTCTCTCCGGCCAAGGCAGCAAGGATTTCGAGGGACGAAATGCCATTCCAGAGCGGCAGGATCATCGGTTGGACGGAACAGACTGTTCCATCGATTGAGCGGGCATCACCCCAGCGCTCCAGATAGTGGGAGGCAGGCACCTGCCAATGGGTCACCTTGCTGGTTTCATCAACGAACTGAGAGAGATGCAGGGTCTCGGCAACTCCGGCCAGCAGGTTCGGAAAATTCAGTTCAGCCGGGGCGGTGAGCACCGGATTGCCCTCCAGGATAAGCAGGGTCTTGACCGAACCAGAACCCATGGCCTTGGAGAGATCAGCCAAAGTAGCTGCGGGCTTGGCAGTGGTCTGGACCTCATTGATGGTCGATCCAAGGTTACCGAGAGTGTTGTTGATGCCAAAGGCCAGCGCCTGAACGGCGGGGGATTGTCCCGCGCCCGCAATAACAACTCCCTTACCCTTGGCTGAGATCAAATCATCAGCCACTCCGTTTACCCAAGCAGGGTCAAAAGAAACTCCCGAGGAGGGATAAGCCCCTGCCAGCGAAGCGAGGGTAGTGTTGCCCGACTTCGTGGCGATGACCTTGGCAAGAGCGGCAGTGAAATCACCGATCTCACTGGCACGAACACGGAGACGATGGTCGGCCATGCCGCCGGTGAGCGAGAAGTGATTCTCGACCACGTAGAGACGGTTCATCGTGCCAACTGAGTTTTTAGGATCACGACGCTTTGCAAAGCCCTTCGCGAATCCAAGTCCACTCTCGGAAGGATTCAGGAAATCACTGCCGAGTGAGAGAATCACGTCGGCCTTCTCGAAATCATAGACGGGCCTCAAGCCCGTGCCTAGCAGAGCGTCGAAAGCGGTATTGTTGGTCTGGATCGCCTCATCCTGTACCCAAAGCAGTTTCGGGAATTGGGAAGCGAGTTCAGCTCGGAGGCGGTCGACGGTGGGTGAGTTCTCTTTGCCGACAACGACTGCAAGGCCGTCGCCGCCACTGATTCCAGCAGCGGAGCGAATCTTCGTGATCAGTGCATCAAGATCTGCGCGGGAGACCTTGGCGGAGTCACGGGTGATCTCCTTGGAGCGATTAGGATCATAGAGTCCAAGGATCGAAGCCTGGGCAAAAACGTCGGTCGAGCCATTGCTTGCCGGATGAAGAGGGTTCCCCTCGATCTTGGTGGGACGCCCGTCTGTCGTCGTGACAGTAAGGGGCACGGCGCCGACAGGAGTCGGCATAGAACTGGCGTAATAGAGGTACTTGCCCGGGATCGTCCACTCGGCGCTCTTGGCGAAGGGGACAAGATGGGCCTCAGGGCGGCGGCAACCGGTAAGACCGACGCCCGTAAGAGCGGTCGCTGCTCCCATAAGCCGTACGAAGTCGCGACGGGAGAGATTGTTATCCTCACCATCAGATCCCGTGGCTCCGGGAGTGAACTCTCGGGCCAGATCCTCGGTAAAGGCAGCAGAGTTTTCCCGCTCTCCCTGGCTTCTCCAGAGAGTCGGCTTCTCGTCACGCGCGGGATGTTGGAAAATCTTTTTCAATGGTGGCATCCTCCGCAGCTGACAGGTGGGTTAACTTTCCATTCCTCCTTGAACTTGGTTCCCAGCTCACGCTGCGCCTCGGGTGAGGCTGGATGCCAGTTCATGTTAAAGATCTCCGAGGGAGGGCGAAGGAAATTCTCAGGGGCGCGATGGCAGTCCAGGCACCACTTCATGCTGAGTGACTCGGCCTCGTAGACAACGCTCATCTCGTTTACCGCACCATGACAGCTGTAGCAGCTGACCCCACGGTTCACGTGGACCGCATGGTTGAAGTAGGCGTAATCCGGCAGGCGGTGGATCTGCACCCACGGGATCGGCTGGCCTGTCTCCCAGCTGTCGCGGACAGCAGCCAGACGCGGACTATTCGGAAGGATTTTGC
>JBAXXS010000020.1:0-27886 GCA_037127835.1 Verrucomicrobiota bacterium
AAGAAAAGCTCCAGTTTAGCGTCGACGCAGGAGCAGTCCTAACACGAGCCCTGCGGCAAAGGTGATGCCGACGGCACGAAAAGGATTGTCCCGGACATAATCCTCGGCTTGGTTGGCGAGTTCCTCGAACTGGTCGCGGTATTCTAATGCTGCCTCTTCGGCACGATGAGCAACATTGCCATAACGGTCGATTGCTTCTTGGGAGAGATCTCCGTACTTGGCTTTGGCTGTCTGGGAAAGATCGGCGTAGGTGGATCGTGCAGCTTCCCTAAGATCCTTAGCGGCGGCTTCGATCTCCACTCGTCCGGTTGCGTAGGCCGAGCGGGCGCTGGACTTGGCGACTTCAGCCACTTCGCGGGCGGCCGCGGCGGTGGTCTCAAGGGCTTTTTTGGCATGGGCCTGGCTGCTTTCGAGCTTTTCGGAGGCGCTGGAGTAATTCGTGGAGTCAGTCATGGTTTTGTGGGGTTGAATGGGAGTTGAAGTAGGGAGATCTTGAATTAAGAATCGCAGAAGTGAGCTTGTTGGCAAGGCGTCATCAATGCATTCCCCTCCATCGGTGGGAGAGTCCGCAAGGGAGTTTTTGGTGATCTATCGTTCCGATCAATGAGAGTTGTATTGTCTCCAATGATCCGGCGAGGCGGGAAAGGCGTTTGGCGATCATGGATTGGGCAATGTCATCCAGAGTGTCGCTGTAGGTATTCAGCAGAAGAAAAAGGGGTTGCTCGGAGAGCGCCTCTTGAGCTGTATCGATGAGGAAGGGAAGATGCTCGGAGAGTTTCCAGAGTTCACCTTTCTTGCCACGTCCAAAGGAGGGGGGATCCATGATAATGCCGTCATAGCGGTTGCCCCGGCGGATCTCCCGCTGAAGGAAGGTGAGAGCATCATCAGCAATGTAGCGGATTGGTGCCTTATCAAGACCGGAAAGGAGGGCATTTTCGGAACACCAGCCGACCATCGCCTTGGTGGCATCGACATGAGTGACGCGGGCCCCAGCCGCAGCGGCCGCAAGGCTTGCGCCGCCAGTGTAGCCGAAGAGATTGAGTATTCGGATCTCCTGGCTCTCGTCCCCATGCTTCTGGTCACTGATGAGCTTCCGGATCCAATCCCAGTTCACGGACTGTTCAGGAAAGAGGCCGAGGTGTTTCGAGTTGGTGGGGCGGATGAGGAAGGAGAGGTCGCCGTAGCTGACCGTGCATTGATCGGGGAGGTTATGCCGCCAGTTCCAGATGCCCCCGGTGGCACGGTCGCCGGAGTAGCAACCCTCCCATGCAGGAAGTGACGAGCGGGCTTTCCAAGACCACAATGCGGCGGACTCGGGGCGGAGAATCACTGTGTTGTTCCATCGCTCCAGTCGCTGTCCGTCGCCAGATGCCAGGAGTTCGTAACCGTTCCAAGCCGGATGGTTGATCGGAGAGGTCATGCAATCTCTTAAAATCCTGTCCGGAACTGGACGATCAATAGCCAAAGATTGAGTCCCGCAATCACGGCGGCCATGACCCAGCCGATGAGTCGTACCCAGCCCGCATTCACAAATTCTCCCATGATCGAGACGTTCCCGGTGAACTGCACCAGCGGAATGACAGCAAAGCTGAGCTGCATGCTGAGCACCACCTGGCTGACAAGCAGAAGTCGGGTGGTAGCTCCCTCTCCCGCGATCGCAATGACGATGAAGGCAGGAATAATCGCCAGCATCCGGGTAATCAGGCGCCGCATCCAGGGGGCGATCCGGATATGGACGAATCCCTCCATGATGATCTGCCCGGCAAGAGTGCCTGTCAGCGTGCTGTTCTGACCCGAGGCCAGAAGAGCCACGGCAAAGAGGGTGCCTGCTCCTGCAACGCCTAGCATCGGGGTCAGCAACTTGAAGGCATCCTGGATTTCAGCCACATCCGTACGACCTGCCCTATAGAACGTAGCGGCTGCCAGGATCAGGATGGCCGCGTTGACTGCGAGGGCCAGGGTCAGCGCAATATTGGAATCGATGGTTGCGAAGCGGATGGCTTCCTTCTTGCCCATGGAGTCAAGTGTGTAGCGCCGGGTCTGCACGATGGAGGAATGCAGGTAGAGGTTATGGGGCATGACCGTGGCGCCGATGATGCCAATGGCGATGAAAAGCTTCCCGGGATCTGTGACGATTGTTGCTGTCGGGAAGAAGCCGTGAAGAATCGGTAGGATTTCCGGTTTGGAGAAAAAGAGTTCTAGGGCGAAACACCCAGCGATGGTGGCGATCAGGGTGATCACGATCGCCTCAATGTAGCGAAATCCTTTCTGCTGAAGCAGCAGTAGGAGCAGGACATCCAGGGTTGTGATGACCACGCCAACCAGCAGGGGGAGGTGGAAGAGGAGGTTCAGCGCGATGGCTGAGCCGAGCACTTCGGCCAGATCGCAGGCGGCGATGGCGATTTCCGCAAAGATCCAAAGACAAACAGAGGCTTTTTTCCCGTAGTGTCTGCGGCAAAGTTGGGCCAGATCGGCGCCGGTAGCGATGCCGAGCTTCAGGGCGAGGTATTGCAGGAACATGGCCAGCATGCTCGATAGGAGGATGACCGAGAGCAGGGAGTAATTGTATTTCGATCCTCCGGCCAGATCGGTGGCCCAGTTTCCGGGATCCATGTAACCGACCGCCACAAGGTATCCCGGGCCTGCAAAGGCCAGAAGTTTTCTCCAAAACCCCGTCTGAGAGGGAACATGCATCGTGCGGTGCACTTCGGGCAGTGTTGGCAAAATGGGCTGAGTCATGAAATTAGCCTTGGCTAAAATATTTATACGATGCTATGAGTGCGATGCAAAGGGAAAAACCCTAAAGGCGAACCCTCTAAAATCTCCCATGGTCAAAACTTCAAACAGGTCATCATCGGCAGCCGAGGACTATCTTGAGCGTATCCAGGAACTGATCGAGGCCAAGGGTTACGCCAGGATGGTAGATATCGCGGCTAGTCTGGGAATCTCCCAAGCGAGCGTTACCAACATGGTGAAGAGGCTCGATGCCGAAGGATTCGTTCTCTATGAGAAATACCGGGGATTGGTGCTCACGCCGGAAGGGGAGCGTATCGCCAAGGAGATTGCGCGTCGGCACCGTATCCTGACGGATTTTTTGAGCCAGTTGGGTGTCTCTAGTGAAGAAGTAGAACGTGATGTGGAGGGGATGGAACATCACTTGAGTCTGGACTCACTAGAAGCTATCGAACGTCTTTGTGAGCAGCTCACTCGCCACCCCGATCTACTTGCAAAAATAAAACAGGGATCGAATAAAGGAAAACTATGAACTGGACAGATGATGTCCGGTTAATGGAGTTTTTGGGCTTGCGCTTTCCAGTGCGATGGGCTATAAATTCAAAAGTCTTTTATGTCCACTTTCAAGCATATGGCTTCCCTTTTAGGGATCTCGGATCGGCAGCTTAGACGATATGCCGAAGAGGGAAAAATCGTCGGGGTTTACACAACTAAAGGCGGTCATTGGCGCCTGCGTGGAAAGATAACCGAAGCGCGCGTTCAGCGTGCCAGAAAAGTACTCCGCTTGACTCCCTCCATCGCCACGAATCGGCGTAAGAATCACTTCAAGCGCGCCAATGTCGTGATCAAGGATGTCCAGAAGCAATGGAAGCAGACCTTCGAGCCGCCCAAGAAGAAAGCGTCGTCGGTAAGAAAGTCCAAGCCACCCAAAGCCCCGCTTCCGGGGCAGGCTGTCCAGGTTGATCTGTTTGGGGAATGGTAGATGATAAGGCTTCACGGTCTAAGGGGGCCATAGAGAAGTAAGTTCTTTTCAGAATTTGTAACGCTCCGGGGCTTGGATTTCTCACGGAAGATCTTCACTCTGGTCGCCTGATGAAACGAATCTTTGCATGCTCTATCTGGGCCTTTCTTCTGATAGCGGTGTGCCTGGTCTTTACCTCCGGGCTCAATGCTGCAACGTATTCCGTGATGCCGCGACTCTCCGCGGTAGCCACGCTTTCCTGCCGAGGAGTCAAACCGGGTGCCCATGTGGAGTTGGTCGTGACTGTTCGGAATGCTCTTCATCCGGTGATCGACTCGGTCGAGAGGCCTGCTTCTTTCCGCATGCGGACTCTCCGCAAGCCAAGGCTACTCAAGACAGAGGAAGGGGATGTCTGGCTTTTCCGCTACCAGATCATTCCCACGGAAACCGGCGATTTCGAGATTCCTCCGATCAGCGTGACGGATGCATCAGCTGAGGCGAGAACGGCTCCGCTGATACTCCGTGTTTCGCGCACGGGTGAACCCCCTGTGCTAAGCTCTGGCGAGTTGGCCCGCGCGGTTAACCTTCCCTCATCACTGAGCGAGGAGGTGATGAAGAATGCTCCTCAGAAAGCACCGAAGCCTGACCCAACTCCGGCACCTGCCGATACGCGACCTTTGCCCGCACGGATTACCTCGACCTGCTGGAAGGAACTCAAAGCCTTCTGGAATTAGGCTGGCGGAAAATAGTGAGATCCTGTCCGGGCGGACTTGTCTTTGGCACATCGTTTGATTAGTTCTCTCTTAGTAGTTTTTACCCCCATGATTTCTCTGCTGCTTCTCCCCAAACTGCTTATCGCTGGAGGATCCTCATTTCTGGGAACTCTGGAGCTCCCTCCCTCTCCCGACATGATCAACCATACCTTGGCGGGTGAGAAGATCCTGGCTCGCGAGGTGGTCTGCCGTGACCGCTGGGGAACGCCGATGCTCCCTGATGGAAAAGGAAGCTACAGCATCATTGCTCCCATCGATAAGGGTCTCATCGCCCAGAGCCTCTGGATTCCTCCTATTTCAGGCTCGCGTCCGACCCCAACTCCGCCCCCATCGCTTTCCCTGCCGGTGCTGGCTGCCCCTGCTCAAACCGTTCCCGGTGCAAAGGCTGGTTCTGTCGCGACGCCTTCAGCTGCCGCCGGTATCCCTCGATAGTCCGAGGTTCGGGCCTTGGTGTTTAGTTCAACCCGTTTTTTTCGGTCGATGGGATACAGAGGTTAGCGAACAATCAAGTATACTTCAGTACCTCTTCGATCGTCGTGATACCATCGAAGATACACCGAAGCCCGTCAGCTCGAAGCGTCGCCATGCCAAGCTCCATGGCCTTCTGCCTGATGACGACGCCCGGAGCTTTTTCGTTGATCATCGCACGGATAGGATCGGAGATCTTAAGTAGTTCGTAGAGACCTTTTCGCCCCTTATACCCGGTCTGGTTGCATTCGGAGCATCCTTTGCCGAAGTAGAAGGTCTTGTCGCCGATATCGTAGGGAGAGAGGCCGAGTTGGGAGAGGAGTGCCTCGTCAGGCTCATAAGCTGTCTTGCAGCGGTTACAGATGCGACGCACCAGACGCTGGGCCAGCACCCCCTCGAGCGATGCGGAAAGCATGAACGGCTCAACCCCCATGTCGATAAGACGGGAGACAACACCTGTCGAATCATTGGCATGCAGGGTAGTGAAGACCAAGTGTCCGGTGAGCGATGCCTGAATGGCGATCTGGGCTGTTTCCAGATCACGGGTTTCCCCGATCATAATACGGTCGGGATCTTGACGGAGGAAGGCCCTGAGCACCCTGGCGAAGGAGAGTCCTGCCGCCTCGTTGATCGGCACCTGAAGGATCCCGTCGATCTCGTACTCCACAGGATCCTCCGCGGTGAGGAGCTTCGAGTCGATGGTGTTGATCTTGTTCAGGCAGGCATAGAGCGTGGTGGTCTTTCCTGATCCGGTTGGGCCGCAGACGATGAAGATGCCATTCGGCTTCTCAATGACCTCGATGATGTACTCGTAGATGTTCTGAGGCATCTGGAGGGTCTCTAGATCGAGTTTAACAGCACTCCTGTCGAGCACGCGAAGCACGACGCTTTCACCGAACTGTGTCGGGAGGCAGGAAACACGGAGGTCGACAGTCTTGTCACCAATCTGACGCTGGATGCGCCCATCTTGAGGCACGCGCCGTTCCGCAATGTTCAGATTCGCCATGACCTTGAGGCGTGAGGTGACGGGGATCGCCAGATGGCGCGGGGGTGGCTCCATCTCGTAGAGGGCTCCGTCAACGCGGTAGCGGATCTTGAACTCTTTCTCGAATGGCTCGAAGTGAATGTCACTTGCTTGCGCCTGAACGGCACGGTCAAGGATCAGGTCGACATAGCGGATGATCGGCGTGGCATTAGCCTCGGCTGCCGCTGCAGCGGCATTAAATTCTTCCTCCTCGGTTTCAATATTCGTAACGTCCGAGGCAGTGAGTTGATGGAGGACATCCTCCATGGAGGTCTCCTCGGAACCGTAATGTGTCGCGATGAGATTCCTGACCTGATTGCAGGGGGCGACGACTTGGAGGATGTCTCGGTTTAGAGTGAAACGGAGATCCTCGAGGGCCTGAGAGTCGAGAGGATTACCCAGGGCGACGGTCAGCACATTGCCGGAGGCCATCACGGGAATTACCTCGTGAAGCCGGGCCATGCCGGATGGCAGGAGATGAATAAGGGCAGGGAGGGGTTCGAAACCGGTGAGGTCAACAGCATCAACCCCCAACTCTGCAGCGATGGTCTGGGCAAAGGACTCCTCAGTGACGAAGTTCTGTTCGACTAGGATCTCCTCGATGGGGCGACCCGAATTCATGGTCTCTACCAAGAGTTCCTCTCCGGTGATCTCATTGAGAACTCCGGCGCGCTTGAAAATGTCGATGACCTGATGCGGATTCATGGGATGCTAATGGCTTTCACCCATGGTGCTGGAAATGACCTCTTCCGGAGTGGTGAGACCGGCAAGAACCTTGCGAATGCCATCCTCGCGTAGGGTTCGCATACCCATTTCCCTGGTTCTGTGGCGGAGTTGGAGGGTGGTAGCGTTACGGTTGATCATTTGGCGAATTTCGTCGTCGGCTACAAAGATCTCAAAGATTCCCATGCGTCCACGGAAGCCCTTGCCCCTGCATTTTTCGCACCCTACGGCGCGCATGACGGTTGCCTTGGAGAGTTGAGAGGCATCGAGGTTTAGAACCCTTGCCTCGTACTCGCTCATTTCCCCGGGTACCTTGCAGTTCGCGCAGAGCTTTCTGACTAGGCGCTGGGCTATGATACCGCGCACGGCGCTCGAGACGAGGAAAGGTTGCACTCCGATGTCCACAAGACGGGCAACCGCCGCCGGGGCATCGTTGGTATGAAGGGTAGAAAGCACCAGGTGTCCGGTCAGTGAGGCATTGATGGCGATCTCGGCGGTCTCCTTGTCTCGAATTTCACCCAGCATGACGATGTTGGGTGCCTGGCGCAGCATGGAGCGGAGCGCTGCCGCGAAGGTCATCCCAACCTCTGCATTCACCTGCACCTGATTAATGCCCGTCATCTGATACTCGACCGGTTCCTCGACCGTGATGATCTTGCGGTCGGGACGGTTCATGTAGTTGAGGCAACCGTAGAGGGTTGTTGTTTTCCCCGACCCTGTCGGACCCGTGACTAAGATGATTCCATCCGGCATCTGGACCAACCGTTCAAAGGTAGCCTGGTCATCGCTCATGAAACCGAGTTCGGGCAGACCGAGCATCAGTGAGGATTTATCAAGGATACGCATGACAATGCTTTCTCCATGGACGGTGGGAACGCTGCTGACGCGGAGATCGATTGTCTTTTCACCCATCTTCACCTGGATACGTCCGTCTTGGGGAACGCGCTTTTCGGCGATGTTCATGGAGGCGGTCATGATCTTCAGGCGGCTGATGATCGCTCCCTGGAGTTTTTTAGGAGGGCTCTGCATCTCCTGAAGATTTCCGTCGATGCGATAGCGAATTCTCAGACGCTTCTCCATCGGCTCGATGTGAATATCGCTTGCTCTTTGGTTCTGAGCCTCAATCAAGAGGTTGGAGACCAATCGGATGATCGGGGCATCGTCGTCGCCTGTATAATCTTCCTCCTCCTCTGTGACGGCTGCTTTACCGAGTTCCTCGAGACCTTGGGGATAGAGGCGGTCGAGCTTGTCATGAATCTGTGACGGGACGGCGCAGACGAATTCCACGGGTCTCTTGAGAAGGAATCCGATGCTGTCGAACGCCTCGAAATCCATCGGATCGGCGATCGCGAGCACGAGCGAGCCGTCATGTTCAGAAACGGGTACCGTCTTGTAACGCCGCGCTGTCTCAGCAGACAAGAGATCGATCAGTTCAGGGCTGGGGGTCACAAGGGAGAGATCGACAAAATCCATGCCGTTCTGTGAGGCAAGCGTCCGAGCAACATCCTCGGCGCTCACCGTGCCCTCCTTGATCAGTGTTTCCACCATATGGAGTCCACCTGTCCTGCCTGCGAGATCCTCCCCCTGCTCTTGGGAGATGAGACCCACATCCTTGAGGATCTCGATTACATATTCGTCGTTGGCGGGCATTGTTGGGGGACTGATTGAGTAAGGAGGCATATCATCTCTCCCTTTTTTTCTTTGTCAACGTGCGCCCCATGTATTGGGCCGTTGATTTTCCATGAACGCTACCCTATATTCACTTAGACAAGTCTTATGTCACGTTACCGTACAATCCTGATTTTTGGCGCTCCCGGAAGCGGCAAGGGAACCCAAGGCAAGATCCTAGGTAAAATTCCCGGTTTCTATCACTTCGCCTGCGGCGATGTCTTTCGGTCGCTCGATCCTACCAGTGAGCTAGGTGCCCAGTTCCTTGAGTACTCAAGCAAGGGAGAGCTTGTGCCCGACGAGATGACTGTCAGGCTCTGGCATGAGTCGATCCGCAAGACTGTGGAATCCGGAAAGTTCAAACCCGAGCGCGATCACCTCATCCTGGATGGAATTCCGCGCAATGTCGCCCAAGCCGTTCTCATGGAGACTCATATCGAGGTCCGAAGAGTCTTTCATCTTTCTTGTCCCGATAGGGACAAGCTGGTTGCTCGTCTCAAGAAGCGTGCGCTACGCGATAACCGACTTGACGACGCCAACGAGGAGGTCATCCGCAGTCGTCTTGGTACCTATGATTCCGAGTCCAAGCCAATGCTGAGCCACTACGCCTCGGTGAAGCGCCATGATATCGACGCCTCGATGACACCGCTGGAAGTGCTCCACAAGGTTTTGGAAGGACTACTGGAGGAAACGTCTGCCGATACATCCACTGCGGCACCCCGATAGGGAGAGTTCCATCACAGGCGCATGAGTCAGTTCGAGAACCTGCGGGCTTCTTCGCTCTACTGCAATAAGTGCGCCAAGGCGATGCCGGTGAGAGAGGTGCTCTTGCTGGTGCTACCTGACAAGGAGATCTACGACTATCTCTGTACCGGGTGCTCCGCATCACTTGGCAGTCGGGAGGTGAGTGCGGGAGATCTTAGAATGTCTAAGGTTTCCAAGGCAGCGATGAAAGGCCGCCGCAGCTTAGGAATTCCCTCGTCCTTGGGGTACTAAAGATCTGACTTCCCCATACGAATGCGCGTACTTTACTCCGGCACTGGGGATATCGGGATTCCGACCCTGAACTATCTGATGGACCATCATGAATTGGTAGGCGTCCTGACTCAGCCAGACCGCCCAGCCGGTCGACACCGTGAACTCAAGGCTCCTGCGATCAAGGAGGAGTTACTCAGGCTGGCTCCCGAAATTCCGTTGCTCCAAACGGAATCCCCACGACTTCCCGAGGCCATTTTCTGGGTTCGGCAACTTGTCCCAGAGGTGATGGTCACGATGGCCTACGGACGGATCCTGCCTAAGGAACTTCTTGAGACGCCATCCCTTGCCTGCCTGAATATCCATGCTTCGGTGCTTCCGCGTCATCGCGGAGCCTCCCCGATTCAGGCAGCCATTGCCTCAGGGGATCAGACAAGCGGAGTCACTATCATGCACATGGCCGAGGGACTCGACACCGGCGATGTCATTCTTGAAAAAAGCATTCCTCTCGCGCGACGCGAGACTGCCGGTTCACTCTCGGAAAAACTTGCCGATTTGGCCCCGCTCGCTTTATCCGAGGCTCTAGAACTTCTTTCCCGTGGTAATGCTCCGCGTTTCCAGCAGGATCACGCTCTTGCTACCATCACCGGTAAAATCGGAAGGGAAGAGTCATTGCTCGACTGGAGTCAACCCGCCGTCCTGATCGAACAAAAAATCCGCTCCCTTCAACCGAGGCCTGCTGCCGTAGCGACTCTTCATGCTGCTACCGGAGAGGCGATTCTCCTCAAGATTCATTCGGCAATTATTGCTCGGAAGGCCTCGGGAAAGCCGGGTAGCATACTCAGAATCGATGAACGAGGAGTGCTGGTCGCCTGCGGTGAGGGTGGACTTCTGCTTGGAACGATCCAGCCCGAAGGAAAGGCACGGATGCATTCGGCTGCTTTTGCGCGCGGTCGAGCGCTGAAAGCTGGCCCGTAGGGGCATGGTTGTGAGGATTTGATGGTGTCGATTTGACTTTGCCTGAGGCCTCTCCTGCGGTTTGATTTGTCCTCATGTCCGATACCTTGTCGTCTTCGCCGAAATACAGCCGCATCGTCCTCAAGATCAGTGGTGAGGCATTGAAGGAGAAGGGGAGTTCTGACAGCGTCTCGCCTCAAATCGTGCAGAAAGTGGCGGCCTCCATTGCCGATGTCAGCAAGATGGGGGTGGAGGTGGCTGTTGTCGTCGGGGGAGGGAACATCTGGCGCGGACTCGCCGCAAGCCACCGGGGGATGAATCGTGCCACGGCGGATTACATGGGGATGCTTGCCACGGTGATTAACGGGATGGCGCTGATGAGTGCCCTGGAGGATCTGGGCCATTCCACGCGCGTTCAGACAGCTATCCAGATGAATAACGTGGCGGAGCCCTTCATTGTTCGCCGGGCCATCCGTCATCTGGAGAACGGCCATATCGTTATTTTTGTCGCTGGTACCGGCAATCCTTTCTTCTCGACCGACACGACCGCTGCACTCCGCGCTAACGAGATCGGTGCTGATATCATCCTCAAGGCAACCAAGGTCGACGGAATTTACGACTCCGATCCCATGAAGAACTCTGAGGCGAAGCGCTTCGATACCCTGACCTACACCGAAGCCCTGACTCGCCGCCTTGAGGTGATGGACTCGACGGCTTTTTCCCTCTGCATGGACAATGCCATGCCGATCATCGTTTTTGACATGTCTGATCCCGCGAATATCCTGCGTGCAGTACGCGGCGAAGCTATCGGAACCCTCGTGTCGGATACTACGCCCGCCCTCTAGGGAACCGCTCCCTAATTCACCCTTCACCACACCACAGACTATGAGCGCAGAAGAAGTCCTTTTTGAAGCCGAAGCCGGCATGGAGAAAGCCGGAGAATTCATGATGCATGAGTTCAATGCCATCCGCACCGGAAAGGCCTCCCCAGCCCTTGTCGAGAACATTGATGTTACAGCCTACGGTAGCAGCATGAAGCTCAAGCAACTGGCCCTCATCACCTCTCCCGAGCCCCGGTTGCTTGTGATCCAGCCCTTCGATGCCGGTACCGTCCAAGATATCGAGCGTGCCCTTCAAGAGAGCAAGATCGGTATTAATCCCGCGGTCGACGGCAAGCTTATCCGCCTGCGTATTCCCGAGCTCTCCGAGGAGCGTCGCAAGGATCTCGTGAAGACCATTAACAAGATCGCCGAAGAGACCCGTGTCCGTGTGCGCGCTTGTCGCCGTGAAGCGATGGAGGGTGCAAAAAAACTTCAGAAGGAGGGAGTCATCACTGAGGATGATCTTGAGCGCTCCGAGAAGGAGATCCAGAAACTCACTGACAAGCAGGTCGAGTCGATTGACAAGCACGTCTCCCACAAGGAAGCCGAGCTCATGACTGTCTAAGTCGTCGCGGTTTTACTTTAACAGCCGCCGATCCTTCATGAAGAGCGCCACACGTTTCAAGGGCTTCGTTCTCTTCCTGATCACATCGTTGATCTTGGGAGCGGATGGGATGAAGCTGCTCGCGAAAGATTCCTTAGTGGTCAATGCCGCACCGGGCTTTACCGGAGGTGCCTCGACTGGCCGCAAGATCACGCTTGCCTCGCTAAAAGGAAAACCTGTCGTGTTGCTCATCGCATCCTCGCCAAAGGACCGCGCTTTCCGCTCCCAGATGAAGGAGCTCAAGGGCTGCTACGAGCGTCTTGCGTCCCAAGGGATGCTTTTGTTCGCCGCCTTCACCTCGGAGGGAGGGCGCATCCCCTCGAATATACCGTTCATTCTTGTTGATGACCCTGTGGCCGTGGCATCCGTTTATGATGTGACCAAAGGATTCGCTGTTGTTGTCATTGGTCGTGACGGGAATCTGGATTGCATTAGCACGAAGCCCTTGCCGGGCCGTCGCATCCTGGATCTCTCCATGAACAATGCCGAGGTCCAGATGCAACTCCGCGCTGATTGAATTTTCCATAAACCTATAACCAATATTATTCATGAAGACACTCCATCTCACGCTCATTGCCGTCGTTTCAACCCTGCTACTTATTCCTCAAGCCAAGTCCGAGACGGCTTCGGAACTCAGGCATCAGTCCGAGAAGGCACTTCACAGACTTTACCTGAACAATCCCGGTGCCCGGGCGATCAGTGAGAAGTCGATTGCGGTCCTGATTTTTCCTGCGGTCTACAAGGCGGGATTCATCGGCGGGGCACAGACTGGCAACGGAGTTCTTTTCAAGGATGGTCATGTCGCTGGATACTTCAATACTTCGGCCGTCTCCTATGGACTGCAGGCTGGCATTCAGAAGTTCTCCTACGCCCTCTTCTTCATGGACGAACACTCACTGCATTACCTCAACAAGAGCGGAGGATTCGAGCTTGGTGGCGCTCCATCACTGGTTGTGGCCGATGAGGGATTCACTTCTTCCATGTCCACTACCACCATGCAGAAGGGGATTTTCGCCTTCTTCTTCGGTCAGAAGGGGCTGATGGCAGGACTAGGAGTACAGGGAACAAAGATTACCCAGTTTACTCCTAGCGAGTAGTTTGGCTAACTTGGTTTTCCCTTCTGCCATGACTCATGCGCGAGCATGAGGAGGGGCGAATTTGGAGGGGAGTCCAATGGACTGATTAGAGAGGATCGGAAGCCGCGGTCCAACCGTTACCATAGCCAATCGTTGGTCCCCAAGCGTTCCAGTCGCTGTCGTCCATGTTGACCTGGGCATCTAAGAGCTTCGCATCGATTTTCTGCTGACTTACTTTCAGCTTGCGGTAGGCCTCATATTGGGAAGCATTCCCTACTAAAAGAGTCTTACGAGCCGTATCAGCAAAGACATAGACAGTTCCTTTCTTACCAACCAAAGGTACTACCTTCCCTGACTTTAGGGAATTGAGTCTCGCCAACTGAGCTGGACTCGTAGCTGGAATCGTCTTGAATCCCGCAGCGTCCAAGAGAGTCCTTTTTTCACTGAGATTCGAGCAGGCCACAAGTCCGGCCATACAGAGAAGTAGGATCGCTGTGTACTTCATGAACGTTGGGTCTGAGAGAGGGACTTTCAACGATTAATAGAAGCCCGGTCCCCAGAACGGCCCATTAATTCCACCCCAGCATCCCCACTCTGAGGCATCAGCATTGAGGGCGGCTGTCGACTCCTTGCTCTGCTGCATCTTGTATTGGAGATTGTACTGCTGGTAGGCGGTGTACTGCTTTTGGTTTCCGATCATGAGGGTGTTGCGGGATGCATCGGCAAAAAGAAAAGCCGTTTTTCCATCCTTGTTGACCGGGATGACCTTCAACTGAGGGAGGGTTTTAAGTTGGGCGATTTGTTGCGGTGTGGTCGGCACCACTGTGCGGAATCCGGCAGCACTCAGCAGTGTCTCCTTGTTCTGGCCTGACGAGCAGCCGGACAAGACAAGAGCAGCGAACAAGAGAGATAAGAGAGGAAGAGTGAAGAACTTCATGAGCTTTGATGTATCGTTAGTATCCGCGGGAGGCGAGAAAGAAAACAAAGCCCGAGAAGGCAATGCAGTAATAGCCGAACCATGCCCAGTGGCCTTTCTCCAACCAGGAGGAGAGTAGCCGGAGAGCGAGCAGGCCCGCTACAAAAGCCCCGATCATTCCGAAGAGACCTGGTCCGAGCAGATGGAGAAAATGATGAGGAGAGGCAGCCTCGGCATGGGACTTGAGCAATCTCATGAGTTCCTTGGCCACGGCGGGAGGAGTAATGATAAGAGCCAGTGCAAAGCTGAATTCCTCGACCCTTTGACGGTTGATTCCTTGAAGCATTCCCACAGAGATTGTGGTGCCAGAACGTGAAAGTCCGCGGAACGGCAGGCAGAAGCCCTGCGAGATGCCGATCCAGACGGAGGAGAGAATCCCCAGTGAGCGGGCGCCCTGATTTCCGCGCAGATGTCCCGCTATCAGGATCAGCAATCCTGCGGTAAGGAGTGCCCCCCCGACCAGGGGAAGATGCCCGAAGAGATCTTCCATCTCGTCCTTGCTGCTGCCGTGCATGAAGACCTTTTCGATGAGGACCTTCAGGGCGAAACCGACGACCAGGGTAGCGATTGTAGCTACAATAACATTCACGGCCGACTCCTTGAGACTTGCGGTGCTAGCAAAGAATGTTCTCTTCCAGGCATTCCAGAAGTAAGCAATGACGGCCGCCATGGTTCCGGTGTGAAGCATCACAAGAAGGAAAGTCATCGATGGGCTGGAAGGATCCAATCCCATGAGCTTTTCAGCCACAATCACGTGGGCTGAACTAGAGACAGGGAGGAGTTCGGCGGTTCCCTGGACGAGGCCGAGAAAGAGAATCTGGAGAAGGTTGGGTTCCATGGCGTATGTTGTTTCAGTATTGGGTAATTAAGAGGGAAGCGGAGCGGTTGGCAATGTTGCGAAACAGTCTGTTAAAGTGAATAAGGGCCGCAGACAGGACGGCTTCGCTACTTGAAAACACTCAAATACTCTTCAGTGGGCATCATAGGATGTACTCGGCGTTTCCTTGATCGCATTGATGATCTCCTCGATGGTTAGCTCATGTGGAAGTCCGGTCGCATCGACTTTAAGGTCTGCGGTGGACTCGTAGAGGGGAATGCGTGATTCGAGCAGCGCATTGAACGCGCTACGTGGATTCTCCACATTTAGCAGTGGGCGTTTACGGTTACGACTTGCACGTTCAAAGAGGATCTCCGGATCGGCATGCAGCCAGACAATTCTACCGATCCGATGCAGAAGCGCCCTGTTCTCTTCACGCAGAATGGCTCCACCGCCGGTTGCGAGAACGATATCCTTGGCGTGGACAAGCTCCCTAAGCTCGGCACTCTCCCGTTCACGGAAGCTCTCCTCTCCCTCTTCGGCAAAGAGCTCACTGATGCTTGTGCCGTGGGCTCGGGCAATGATCAGGTCATCGCTGTCGAGGAACCTGTAATTCATGCGTTTTGCCAGACGACGCCCGATACTGCTCTTTCCGCATCCCATAAAACCGATCAGGACGATGTTTGAATTCATGGGGTAAGGGTACTCGTCAGTCTGGAAAAAGAACATCTTCGAAGACGCTGTTCTCTCACCGAAGCAGGTTGATTGAAACGTCTCTCGTGAATACGCTTCCCGGATGAGTTCCAAAAAAACGAAGTCATCCAAACCCTCGGCCGCAGCCAAGTCGTCACCTCTGGTGGGTGTCGTGATGGGGAGCAAGAGCGATTGGGAAACGATGGGTCACGCCGTGGCGCTCCTTGAGGAGTTCGGCGTCCCGTGCGAATACCGTGTCGTTTCCGCACATCGGATGCCTGAGGCCATGGCGACCTATGCCAAGGAAGCCGAGGTCAGGGGACTTCATGCCATCATCGCGGGCGCTGGTGGTGCGGCCCATCTTCCCGGCATGATCGCTGCCCAGACAACTGTGCCCGTACTCGGGGTGCCGGTGAAGAGCCGCACCATGGAAGGATTTGATTCCCTGCTTTCGATCGTTCAGATGCCGGCCGGTATTCCGGTGGCCACATTTGCTATCGGCGAGGCCGGGGCCAAGAATGCAGCGCTCTTTGCGATCGCCCAATTGGCCCTGCTCCATCAGGGGCTTACTGCGAAGCTTATCGCATTCCGGAAAAACCAGACCAAGGCTGCCGAAGAGAGTGTCCTTAAGGCGCCCAAGAAACTTCGCTCGAAAAGCTAAGTAACTAATATTTCAAGATTATTCAATGTGAGTGCCCGGATTGTTCATGGAGGGGAGGGGATCCGTGATTCCGTGGAACTCTTGAGGCAAGGGGGCGTTGTGGGGCTACCCACCGAGACGGTCTACGGACTGGCTGGCAACGCCTTTGATCCAATGGCGATTGCCCGGATCTTCGAGGCCAAGGGCCGGCCGCTTTCCGATCCTCTGATTGTCCACATTCCAGAAGTGGGATGGCTCGAGCGAGTTGTCCGCTTTTCTTCAGATGAACAGAGGTATCTTGTGGAAAGATTAGCGGCGAACTTCTGGCCGGGTCCACTGACTCTTTTGCTGCCTAGGCGACTCGAGCTTCCCGATCTGGTGACTGCCGGATCGGAGTTCGTAGCAGTCCGAGTGACGTCTCATCCACTCTTTCAGGAGGTGCTTCGAGGCATCGGCTCCCCGCTTGCCGCCCCTAGTGCCAATCGATTTGGTCGAATTAGCCCAACGAGTGCACGTGATGTCCAATTAGAACTAGGTAAATCCATCGATCTGATTCTGGATGGAGGTTGCTGTGAGCATGGTTTGGAATCTACAATCGTGGCTCTTAGGGAAGCTGGATTGGAAATCCTAAGACCAGGCCCCATTACGATTGATCAACTGAAGAAATATGGACATGTTATCACTCCGAATCAGATTGTGAATACTCCGGGAAGTCTTCCGGGGCATTATGCCCCTAAAAAAGAGCTTCACATCATAGATTCGGACATCCATGGATTTATTCCCAGAGCCAACTCCGGGTATCTTGCCTTTACCACCCCCTCATCGGAGATTCGTACGCGCTTTTCCCAAGTGGAAGTCTTGAGTCCTTTGGGGGATCTCCGCGAAGCAGCGGCCAATTTCTATGGCGCTCTCAGAAGACTAGACAATAGTAAAGCGGACATTATCTATGTCATGCGACTACCCGAAGAGGGGATCGGTTTGGCCATCATGGATCGGTTGCAACGTGCCAGTTTCGGATCTAAGCACCCATCCCAATCCCATTAGAACCCAGCACGCATGAAAGAGGATCATCTGAAAAAAGAGGGATTGAATACGAAGGCCGCCGGTGTCGTCGCCGGTGCTGTCATGCTGAGCCGGGTTCTAGGGTTGGGCCGTGAGCTGATTTTTGCCGGACTTTTCGGTGCGGGGCGAGGGATGGATGCCTTTCTGACTGCATTTCGGGCTCCTAACTTACTACGGGATCTCTTTGCTGAGGGGGCGCTTTCCACGGCATTTGTGACCGTGTTTTCGCAGAGGATCGCCACGGAGGGTGAGGGGTCGGCCTGGAAGTTGGCCTCCAAGATGGCAACTCTGACCACGGTCTTCATGAGTCTGGTTTCTCTCCTCGGGGTGATCTTTGCGGCTCAATTCATCGGATTTCTGGCACCGGGCTTTCCTGCGGAAAAAGCTGCCCTGACGATCGAGCTGACCCGGATCATGTATCCCTTCATCCTGCTGGTCTCTCTGGCCGCCTTGGTGATGGGGATGCTGAACGCCACCAACCGCTTCACGGTCCCGGCCCTTGCTTCCAGCTTCTTCAATATCGGATCGATTGCCGGAGGGGTGGTTTTCGGATGGTGGATCGACCCTCATTTCGGGGAACGTTCCCTGATCGGTCTTGCCCTGGGAACGTTGCTCGGAGGGCTTCTTCAACTCGGTGTTCAGTTGCCGGGTCTCTACAAAGCAGGGTTTCGTTTTGTCCTGGATTTCAACTGGAGGGATCCCGGTGTCCGTCAGGTCCTCCTCCTCATGCTCCCGGCCGTGATCGCCGCCAGTGCGGTTCAGATCAACGTCATGGTCAACAGCATCTTTGCCTCCTATCTGGGGAATGGTCCTATCAGCTGGCTCTCCTACGCCTTCCGCCTGATGCAACTACCGCTGGGTGTCTTCGGGGTGGCTGTCGCGACGGTGACGCTGCCCGTGATCTCAAGGGCCGCTGTCTTGGGTGAAATGGGACGGTTCCGATCGACTCTTGCCAAGGCAATGCGTCTGGCGGTCTTTCTGACACTACCTGCCGCTGTCGGACTGATCGTGCTGGCTCAACCGATCATCGCCCTGATCTACCAACGCGGAAAGTTCCTGGATGCCGATACGCTTCATACTGCCGAAGCGCTTCAATACTACGCGATCGGTCTGGTGGGATACTCCTGCATCAAGGTGCTCTCGCCAGCCTTCTACGCCATCAATCACAAATGGACTCCGATGATGGTCAGCTTTCTCTCTATAGGGATGAACCTCCTGCTCAACTGGCTCTTTATTTTCCACCTCGGAATGGGTCACCGGGGACTTGCCCTTTCGACCGCCCTTTCGGCCACAATGAACTTTACCCTTCTCTACATCCTCATGACCCGGATTTCCGGCTCACTGGAGACGAAGGCTATGGCTACCACCTTCGCCCGCTGCTTGCTGGCCGCGCTGCCTATCGGCCTTGTCGGTTGGTTGGGACAGAGCTGGCTTTCAGGTCTCGGACATGCTCCGGTCCTGATCCGTGCCGCTGCACTCCTGCTGGTGATTTGCGGTGCGACACTCAGCTTCCTGCTATCCAGTTGGGCTCTGAAGATCGAGGGATTTCAAGAATTTCTCGGAATCATTGCGCGTAAATTGCGCAGAAAATCAGCCTAAGCTGCTCTCAGTCCCTATCCACGCTGAATTTTCCCGGACCTATCAGGAGCAGGGAGACGAATACGGAACCGAGTTCGATGGCATGGGAGGCAACTGACCACTTCTCCATGATGTCGCCTGGTGTCGTGTGAAAGTGCATTGTAGTAGCCACTGCCATGTTGATAACCAGGAAGAGACAGGCTGGGCGAAAACAGAAGCCGATCAGCATTAGGAATCCTCCGACGGATTCGGTGAGTGCGGACATAAGCCCCCAGAAGATCGGATAGGCCGTCACTCCGACGAACTGCATCGACTTGCCGAGTTTGATCCAGAGATCGGGACCCTCCATGAGCTTGGGGAGACCATGAGCCAGGAAAGAGAGTCCGATCAGAATGCGGAGGAGAAGGAGACCCACGTCCCTGTATTTGCTGAGAGAGCGAAGAATCATGGCCTTTGGAATGCCTTCCACTATGAAGACTCACAAGAAAAAACGCTTCTTGAGCGAACTTAGGGATCAAGAGATCTCTGGGAATCTGATTGATGAGGGAGAGCCAACACGATAAATGGTAATTCGCATGAAGATCTTCTCCAGCACGCTTTCCTCCGCCGCAGCCCTTGGCGTTCTCCTTCTTGCCGGGTGTGCCAGCGGACCGCAGGTCGATCCACAGATCACAGCGGCCGTTGCCTCCGCCAACGTGAACAAGAACACATACGACAAGATCTTCAATGCCCGGACACTGGATTACGCAGATATCATGAACCTGGTTCACGGTCGTGTGCCCTCTCACATCACTATCGGTTATCTTCGCAGTACTCAGAAAGTCTATGATTTCAGCTACTCCCAGCTTGCCTCACTCAAGGCTGCTGGAGCCAAGCCTCATCTGCTGAATTATCTCACGGAGACCCAGGGATTCTACGGAAACAATGTGCCGAAGAAGCCCGGTACCAAGGTTCCGGGTGACGTGAAGTACAACACCAAGCTGAACCAAGATCAGCAACCCTTCTACTACAACGCTCCGATGGTAGACGATTGGTATGACTCGGCTTATACCGAGTCCTGCTATAGTCCCTTCTCATTCGACACCGGTGGCGGAGGCTAGTCTTTAGTCCTAGCTGCGGTTGGACGATGAGGGGTCTTCCCATGAGATGAAGAGCCCCGTAGGCAATCAGTTTTTTCTCGGCCGGTGAAGGTCGCTCCTTTTTTTAGCCAGCGATACCCTTTCCTGGGGATTCTTCTGGCCGCTATTGCCGGGATACTACTGACTTCTTTTTTTGGCGCCGGATTATGGCTGCTGGTGGCGGTCTGCAGTGTTTGTCTGTTTCTTCTGCTTTTCCATAAACAGGGCGGGATATGTTGGGCTGCGACTCTTGCGGTTTTCGCTCTTCTTCATCTCTGGAACTGGGACTTGTCACCGGCACGCAATCTTGCGGCCTACCTGGATTCGAGATGGAGCGAAGCGACCGGAAATGAGATTGCCGTACGGGGCATCATCACCGGCGAGCCGAAAGTTTCCCGCTCCGGATCCGCCACATTCCCCATGAGGCTTGAGGAGTTGAGAGGAATGCAGGATGGGAATCTTCTGACGAAGGTCCCACTGACGGTACAGGTCCGCTGGGCCGGAGTTCAGCCCTCCTACGGAGATCGGGTGGTCTTTCAGGGCACACCGGTGAGACCTCCTCCCCCTCGTAATCCGGGAGAGATGGACTATCGGCGATGGCTGGAAAGGCACGGGGTCACCACCCGTTTCGATTTGGATCCCTCGATTCCCGGCGTGATCGAATCCAGCGGGCATGGGAATCCCCTCATGGCCTTTGCGATCAGAGCCCGTCACCGCATGGAGGAGATCCTCTCAATCGATCTGGGGCGAGTTTCGGAGGTGAGGGGGGCGATCGAGGGGATCTGTCTCGGTGTCACCGAGCATGCACCCGAGGGATTTACGGATGATTTCCGGTTTACCGGCACCATGCATCTCTTCGCCGTCTCGGGCCTACATGTCGGCATGCTCGCCGTGATCCTCTGGTTTGTGCTTAAGGCCGTACGTATCCCGAGGACTTGGGCTGTGATCCTTACCGTTCCGATGCTCTTCTTCTACGTGCTGGTGACGGGAATGAAAATGGGGAGTATCCGAAGCGCCACGATGGCCTCGATCCTGTTGATCGGGATTTCCCTCTTCCGACGATCCCCCTTGCTGAACACCCTGGCCGCCGCAGCTTTTTTTCAGCTAGCTCTGGATACTAACGATCTCTTTTCAGCAGGCTGGCAATTCTCCTACTCGGTGGTCTTCGCGATTATCGTCGCTGCACCGCGCATTGAGGCCTGGCTGATTCGGCTTCACGAGCCCGATCCTTTCCTGCCCGCCAAGCTGATCGGGACGCGCGAGAGGTTGGGATTCCGGGCATGGCATCATGTATCCGGTCTAGCAGCCGTCTCGGCCTCTGCCTGGCTCGGAGCGATCCTGCCGACGCTGGCCTATTTCCATCTCATCTCGTTCTCTGCATTCGGGGCAAACCTTCTGGCTGTTCCGCTTGCCTTCCTAGTCATTTCCCTGGGCGCTTTGTCGCTGGTTGCCGGTATGTTTTCCAGCTGGATTGCAGGCGCTTTCAATAATGCCAACTGGCTTGTCACCAAGCTTATGCTCCTTATCGTTCAAACCAGCGCCCTGATGCCTGGAGGACACTGGTTCGTAGGTCCTTCTGCTCCAACCTCCCCGGTGATGACTATTCTCGATCTGCGCGGAGGCTCCTGCGCGGTGATTAGGGACGGGGGTCAATTCGCACTGATCAATGCGGGAAGGAAGAGGGATGCCGGCGCGACGATTCTCCCGTTCTTGGAAACCCTGGGAGCGAATTCCATCAGGAGTTGTCTCGTCACCAAACTGGATGCCTCTCATCTCGGTGGCTTGCCGATTGTCAGTAAGGAGATCCTTGTTTCAGAAATCCTGGTTTCCTCACCGCTTTCTCATTCGCAGATTGGAAAGAGCATCCTCTCCTCACTGCACTCCCAGCCTGTTTTACCTGGCAAGCCTATCTCTCTTTCGAAGCGGGTGAGCGCGGAGTTACTTACCACACTCGACGATGGTCTTCCGGTAATTCGAATCCTGTTGGGTGAATCCCGTATCCTGATTCTTCCGTCAGCAGGTCATGAACTGATCTCTGCACTCTCACGTGTGCCAGATGATTTCCTCCATGGCGATGTGCTCGTGATGCCGCTAGGTGGCGCCGAATTGGCCTCCACGCTTGCCCTTATCACAAGGATCGCGCCGAAGACCGTGATTACACCGGTCGATCCCTTCAAACGAAACGGAGACCCGAGCGGCGAGTGGGAACGTCTCTTGGCAGAGAGAGGTATCAAGCTTTTCCGTCAGGACAAAAGTGGAGCTCTCTCTATCGAATCCGCCGCAGAGGGAACTTTGGTCAAGCCGTTTTTAAACGGCTCGAATTCGAATCGTTAAGAAAACGAGAGGGCGGAGATCCTCTGCTCGAAGAGATCGTGTCGTGCTGGATCGTAATGATGGCCGATGAAGCCGACCGACTCGGCGCCCCGCACATTCTCTTCCAGATCGTCAATGTAGAGCGTCGTCGAGGGATCCACTCCAAACTGGGTCTGGGCCATTTCAAAAATCCGTGACTCCGGTTTCATGACGCCTGCCTTGTAGGAGTAGACGCCATCAAGGAAGAGCGTCTTAAAGAAATCATACTCCTCGAAGATATGATCGTGG
This sequence comes from Verrucomicrobiota bacterium, assembly GCA_037127835.1. Classification (GTDB taxonomy): domain Bacteria; phylum Verrucomicrobiota; class Verrucomicrobiia; order Chthoniobacterales; family UBA6821; genus UBA6821. The sequence goes on from JBAXXS010000020.1 coordinate 22,329, forward strand.
TGGATGCATCCGATATTGGAGAGAAGGTAAAGCGGTGTCTTCCCATGGAGAGAGCGAGCCCACTCAATCATCGGGGTATTGACCTGAAAGATCCGTGTCCAGAGCTCCATGAAGTGGTCTTCGGGCCCGTCATGAGCAAAGGCCTCCCGGACAATACGGATGAACTCTTCCCGGCTGATTGTGCCCGTCTCATGGGCCATCCGATGAGGGTGAAGGTCCTCGATCGATGGGGCGACCTCCCTGCCTGTGTGGGAAAGCAAGGCCCTCTCCGCAATGAAGTAGTCGAAGGTTAGCAGAACATTGCCGATGTCGAAGATGACGGCCTGTATTTTCATGGAAGAAACGAGAGAGAAATAAATATGGAACTCATGAACTCAGGAAGGATTCTTGGAAAAAGAAAAAAACTGAATGGAGAAGTAAAAAATAACGCAAGGTTTTAGGAGAGATATTGATGGAGGTGACTGTATCTCTTCTCTTTTCCTGAGTTCCTGAGTTCCAAACTAAAATTAGTTGCTTTCAGGTTTGCTTGCTTGGCCGTTGCTGCGCATCCGTTGCATCAAGTTTCATCCTTCCTTGCGGGCCTCTTCAAGGACCGTAATCGCCGAATTTCTCGCTCCCTCCGGAGTTCCTGTCTTCCAGGCATTGGTTTCCCATGTTTTCCAGACTTGGGCTCCATGGGAGAAGGCATGCCTCACGGCTGCGCTGACGGCCTGGGGCGATGTGGCGGTGCATCCGCAGTTTTCGGTCGTCAGGAGTTCTGCGTTGCCCTCCTCCTGTCCCGGAATGACCTGGCTCATGATGAGAGGAGTGGCTGCTGCTAGGCATTCCTGAACGGTTGCGCCCCCTGCCTTGGCCACGACGAGATGGCTTGAGGCCATCCTCTCCGGCAGGTTCTCCATCCATCCCTCGATCTTGATCGGTCGATCGAACGTTGAAGCAATCTTCTGTAGTGCTGCGCGGAGCTCTTCATCTCGGCCACAGGCGGCGGAGAGTTCGATCCCCTCTACCTCTCCGAGATGCTGTAGGATTTTCGCTGCATTCTTCTGGCCCGGATTCACAAGGAAGAGGACCTTGGGCGTTCTCGAAGGTCCGGGACCCACTCTCTCCCCACGAAGTGTTTCGAAGAGTGCAGGTACGGGGAATCCTGTCACCCGCAGGATATCACGGGAAACGCCCGCTTTTTCCATGACCCGGGCGGTAACCTCATTCGGAACCAGAAAGAGATCCGAGTGCCCGCTGTACCAGAGCGAGTTAATGGAGATCGAGTCTGTGACTACCGTGACGGTGCGGAAGGGACGGTTCACTTTGCCATGCAGATGATCGAGCAGGTGGTTGTATCCGGGGTAGGTCGAGGCGATGACCGCCGGGTTCATTTCTGAAATTCTCTTGCTGAGCAGTAGTGCGCCCCGCTTGTAAACAGAGACCCTGCCCGGAGCCGCCTTATCCTTGTCGAGAAACTTGTAGAATCCGCCCCAGAGTCCCGGGAAGTGGTTGATGAAGAAAAAGTATCCCTTCTGGGCTAGTGTGTAGAGCGGACCATAGGCCTCGGCGAAGAGATCCCTCACTTCAACCTCCCGCGTCGGATCAAGAGCACGCAGGGCGATTGCCAGATTCCTGGCGGCTGCATTGTGACCCTCTCCGAATGCGGAAGTAAGGATGAGTATCGGGCGTTTCATGGATAATTTGGGAAGAGAAGGTTGGCTCAAAGCCACTTCTTGCTTCGGAAATAAAGGAACATCGACACAGAGATTGAAATTATCACGAGCCAGCAGGCGGGATAGCCGTAGCGCCATTCCAGTTCAGGCATATTGAAGGGACTACCATGGAAATTCATTCCGTAGACTCCGACCAGAAAGGTCAGGGGCATGAAGATGGTGGCGAAAAGCGTCAGTATGCGCATGATCTCATTGGTGCGGTAGCTCAGACTGGAATGATAGACATCCATGAGTCCCGAGGTGAGGTCGCGGTAGTTTTCGATGATATCGATGATCTGGGTGATGTGTTCGTAACAGTCGCGCAGAAATACCCGGGTCGTTTCGGTTACCAGTCCATTGTCCTCATGCATCAGGTGACTGAAGACCTCTCTCTGAGGCCAGGCTCCCCGTCTCATCTCAAGAAGGACTCTCTTGTAGTAGAAGAGATCCTTCAGGATCTCCCGGCTAGGCCGTTCCACCAGAGCCTCTTCGATCACCCCTGTCTCGTCTCCGATCATCTCCAACACCGGGAAGTAATGATCGATCACCGTATCGAGCAAAGCGTAAGTGAGAAAGTCTGAACCATTCTTCCGCACCAGCGATTCCGGCAGATGAAGGCGCCTGTGCACCTCGTGAAAGGAATCCCGTTTGTCGTTCTGCTGGAAGGTGATGACGGTATTCTTGGTGAAGAAGAGGCTCAGTTGCTCCACTTCGACCACCCCCTCCTGATCCTTGGGGGAATAGGCCATGGAGGTGATAAGAAAAATCCCCTTATCCAGACTCTCCATCTTCGGGCGCTGCGAGGTGAGGATGTCCTCGATAACCAGGGGCCCGAGTTCGAAATGGGCTCCCAGTGCCTTCACGGATTCGATATCTCCAAGCCCGCTGATATCGATCCAATTATTCTTTTTAGGATCGAGTCGGAGGATTGCATCGGCCACGTCGGCGCAGACGCATTCCTCCACAGAGTCCACATCGTAGGTGTAGAGGGTGATGCATGGCTTGACTGCCTCACCACGTCCTTGGAGATCAAGGGCAACGGGCGAGGTGCCGGGTGTGAGATAGACTAGTTTGAGCATGGCTTCAGCAAGTGATGGGATTCATGTGATCGAATCCCGTGGGAAGAAGAGACGACTTCTCGTTCGGAGGCAAGATGACACCGATCGGGGTGAGGGATACGTCAGGTGAGGCGACATTCCAGCGTTGTTGTATGCTGGGCCAGCTTTTGGGAGCTATGGTCAGGAGTAATTCATAGTCCTCTCCATCGGAAACAGCTTCATGGAACGAGCTGCCCCGGTTCAGCGGGAGGCCATCCGATACCAATCTGAATGAGCATCCGCTCGAATTCGCCAGCTTCGGGAGATCGCTTCCGAGGCCGTCGCTGAGATCCATCATTGCGGTGACTCCCTTTTCTCCACCGAGCCAGCATCCCTCAGCAACGCGGGGTTGGAAGTTGAGATGACGGCCGCTCTTGAAGGATCCCCCCAGTTTTCCCGTAACACAGATCAAATCGCCGGGTCTGGCTCCGGAGCGAAGCTTCAGATTTTGTTTAGGCACGTTTCCCGTGAGGGTGACCGAGAGAAAAAGGGGCCCCGGCGAACGCGCTGTCTCGCCTCCCACCACGGAGACTCCGAACTCCCGAGCGGCCTTCCCGATCCCGCGATAAAGAGAGCGCCATTCGACTGAACCCCAGTGCGCGGGAGCGGCCATCGTGATCAAGGCATGACGAGGAGATCCCCCCATAGCCGCGATGTCGCTGATGGGACGGCAGAGAGCCTTCCACCCGACCTTGCTCCAGGGCGTGCCTTTGACAAAATGCACTCCCTCCACGAGCGCATCGGTCTTGAGTAGTTCCAGATGCCCGCCTTGATGCGAGGGATGGATCACAGCGCAGTCATCCCCGATGCCAGCCAGCACCTCGGGTCCCGATGGGGGAAGTTCACGACTGATGAGTTTCAGCAACTCCTCCTCGGATCGGAGTTTTTTTTTCATTAGGAAATGGCGTCCGGCCAGAGAATCAGGACCACGATGGTCGAGGCATTGAAAGCGGCATGCATTGTAATCGATGCCCAGAGCGATCCAGTTCGCTCATAGACCAAGCAAAGGATAATCGCCAGAATCCCAAGGCCTAGGAGCGAGGGGAGGTGGACATGGATCGCGGCGAAGAGGAGCGAGGAGGTCAGCAGGGCGGGCAGTCGCCCACCGTAGCTCCTGATCACTCCGTAGAAGTATCCCCGGAAGATTACTTCCTCCGCCACGGGAGCCATGATGACAGCCATGAAGATGATTGCGGCACGATGCTTGAGATCGGGATGCTCCAGGAAGTATTTCACAATCATCTGAGAGTCGTCCGCGCTTCCGAAGATCTTCTGGACCAGTCCCTGAGCCGCGAGGATCAAGGGATAGGTGATCAGGAGCCAGAGAAGGCCCGTGCAGGAAGCCTTTGGAAAGTGTGAGGGTTCCAGGCCGAAGGTCTCGATTGCCGACTTCCCCTGGAATCCGATCACCCCGAAAATTCCCAGGATCAACGAGGCGTAGACGATCGAATTGGCGACAATGGCACGAAGAGATATGCCCTGATCAGACCCGAAGGACTGCCAGATTACGGAGATCATCCAGATCCCTAGAATAGAGGCACAGAGAACGTCTGGCAGGCCGAAGGGCTTGGTGGTCAACCGGGCATGGGCGGAACTGCGATAGGCCAGCCATCCGTAGAATGCGAGTAGGACAAGAAACCCAATCAGCGGAAGCAGGATCCCAGAGGGTGTATAGGCTTGCATCAGAACGCGTAGAAGGAGGGGAGCAGGTAAAGGCGTCCACTTTCGAGCTTCATGCCTGAGGCCGGACCGACATTTAGGTCGAGGTGGATGTCACTTTTTTCCGAGTCCTCGAACAGGCGTAGGAACTGGGCTAGTCCTCGTTTCTTCTCATAGCGCACGACTTCTGCCCCGGGAACGTTGCCTAGAGTTCGGGCTTTCGCATAGGCCTCCTCGATGTAGCCGAGCTGATCGACGAGTTTCGCCGCATACGCATCTTTGCCGCTCAGGACCCGACCATCGGCAATGCCATCACGCAGTGTGGCAGCGTCGAGATGGCGCGAGTCGGCGACGATGTTGAGAAAGCGGTCATAGGTCTGCATCACAAGTCCCTGGAAATAGCTCTTCTCCTCTGCTGTCAGATCGCGCGCGCCGTTGAGAGCATCCTTGAACTGGCCGCTCTTGAAGATCACCGACTGGAGCCCGATCTTTCCGAAGAGCTCTTTGTAGTTCAGAGTAGAGATGATCACGCCGATGCTTCCAGTAAAGGTCGTTTCGCTGCACATGATCCACGATCCCGCGCAGGCGATGTAGTAGGCCGCCGAGGTTCCGATCGAGTTCATGAAGATCACAACCGGTTTCTTGGCGCTCAGCTTGCCGAGGGCGTGGTGGATAGTGTCTCCCGCTGTGACCTCGCCACCGGGAGAATCAACGGAAATGACAACGGCCTTCACCTTGGGATCATTGGCAGCCTGCTGAAAGGCCTCCTTCAGATCATCGACCATCGAGTCGCCGGTGGATGAGACCCCATGTCTGTAGGAGATGAGTCCATCCAGCCGGATCACGGCGATCTTATCGGAGCTTTCATGTCCCTGGACAAGCGTCGTCTCCGCAAACTTCTTTTCGGTCATGGCTTTTGCCGGCCCCGCGCCGCGAGAACCCAGCGAGATCAGCAGCATGAGATTCGCGAACAGACTGAAACCAAGCAGTACGATCAGGAGCAGTGGTAGACATCCGGACTTCTTCATGAAGCAAGGAGAGTGGAGGAAGATGACCTCGCGCTCAAGGAGCAAGGTCAGAAGGAAGAGACCTGAGACCTGAGACCTGA
>JBAXXS010000021.1:0-27688 GCA_037127835.1 Verrucomicrobiota bacterium
TCGCCGCTTTCTGGTTCTTTGCCACGCTGATGCTCCTCTTCGGGGTGAGTGTCGTCCTGCTGCGCAATCCTGTCTCCTGCGCCATGAGCCTGGTCATGTCCTTTATCTGCCTTGCGGCACTTTACGTGACTCTCGATGCGACCTTCATCGGAGTCATCCAGGTGCTGGTCTATGCGGGAGCGGTGATGGTGCTTTTTCTCTTCATCATCATGCTCCTGGATTTGCGTGAGGAGAAGAGCCGCCGTCTGAACTTCGGTGCGACGCTCGGAGGCCTCCTAGTCGTGGCCGCCTTCCTCTCGATCCTGACCCAAGTGATTCTAACCAACCCCGCCTTTGCAATCCCAACGCCCGTCCTTGTCGGACCGCAGCTTTCGGACGTGAAGATGATCGGCATGACCCTTTTCCATTCCTTCGGTCTCCCTTTTGAGGTCATCGGTGTCCTCCTGCTCTCTGCCACGGTCGGAGTCGTCGTCCTGAGTCGCCGAACCCTCCGCTAAGATCCCACACTCACCCGTATGCCCACACTCGCCAATTATCTGATCGCCAGCGGGCTTCTCTTTGCAACCGGCCTCGGTGTCGTAATGCTTCGCCGCAGCATTATCGTGATCTTCATGGGTCTTGAGTTGATGCTCAACGCCGCGAATCTTTCATTGGTGGCCTTCTCCCGCTACGGACTCGTCTCGGGTCACCAGAATTACGACGCCCAGATCCTAGTATTCTTCATCATTTCCGTGGCAGCTGCCGAGGTTGCCGTCGGGCTCGCTATCATCGTCTCCCTCTACCGTGCGCGGCAGACCACCCATGTCGAGGATCTAGACTCGCTGAAATTCTGACATCTTTCCTTTGATGAACCTCTCCACTATCGCCTGGATCACCCTTTTCGTACCGCTGGTTGCGGCGGCGTTGATTCTTTTTGTGACACGTGCCAGCAAGCCGCTTGCCGCCGGGTTGGTCATTCTCTCCGCTCTGATTACGACCATTGGAGGATGGACACTCTTCGCCAAGAGTGCCGATGGGATTTACCACGGATTCAACTGGGTGGATTTCGGTCATGCGCTGTCGATTCCCTTCGATCTGGCGCTCGACCCTCTGAGCCGCACCATGTTGGTCGTGGTCACCACCATTTCCCCGGTCGTCTTCATCTACTCGATCGGCTACATGAAGGAAGAGGTCGGCTTCGCGCGCTTCTTCGCCGGCCTGGCTCTTTTCCTCTTCTCGATGCTTGGCATCGTCCTCGCAAACAACCTGGTGATGATGTTCATCTTCTGGGAGTTGGTCGGAGTCAGCTCCTACATCCTGATCGGCCATTATTATCAGAAAGCCTCGGCCGCTGATGCCGCTAAGCAGGCCTTCCTAGTGAATAGGATCGGCGACTTCGGCTTCATGCTTGGCATTCTGCTTTTCTGGATAGCAACCGGCGGTCCAGAAGGAGGAACTTTCACCTTTGCCGCGATTAATCATCCTGCCCCGATCTTCGTCCAGAATCCCGCCCTCCTTGCTGTTGCGGTGGTTCTGATCTTCTGCGGAACGGTTGGTAAATCCGCCCAGTTCCCGCTGCATGTCTGGCTTCCGAACTCGATGGAAGGTCCGACACCTGTCTCCTCACTGCTTCACGCCGCCACCATGGTGGCTGCAGGTGTCTATCTGCTTGCCCGTATTTTCCCGATCCTCTCCTCCTCGCCTGAGGCCTCCGAGATTGTCGCCTGGACCGGCGCGATCACGGCACTCGGCGCTGGCATCCTTGCCACCCAGCAGGATGACATCAAGGGCATCCTTGCCTACTCAACGATCTCCCAGCTTGGCTACATGGTGACCGGAGCCGGACTTGCCGTCTCCGCGGCGCTTCCGATGTTCCATCTCTTCACGCACGCCTTCTTCAAGTGTCTCCTTTTCCTCACGGCTGGATCCGTAATCCTCGGGATGCACCACGAGCAGAACATCTGGAAGATGGGAGGGCTGAAGGGCAAGATGCCGATCACCTTCCTGACCTACTGCTGCGGCATGCTGGCGCTCTCCGGTTGCCCTTTCTTCAGCGGCCACTACAGCAAGGACCTCATCATGGCTTGCTCCTGGGAGCATCACCGCGGGATCTTCTGGGTGGTAGTGATCGCCGCCGGTTTGACTCCTTTCTACATGATGCGCCAAGCGATGGTTGTCTTCTTCGGAAAGCCTCGTTCGGAGCACTCCGAGCATGCCCATGAGTCACCCCTCGTGATGACCATACCGCTGATCCTTCTGGCTATTCCTGCAGTCGTTGCCGGTTATCCTTTCTTTGAGCACACGTTCTTTCACGAGATTGGTACGCTGTCAGAGCCTGAAGTTCCCGCTTATGTCCCTCAGGTATTCCTTGGGGTCTTCCTTGCCGGACTGGCGCTTGCATTTTTCCTCTACCGCAACGTGGAGAAGGATCCGATCCGGATTCCCTTCTTGGAGAATCGCTTCTACATCGATGATCTATACTTTTGGATCGTCCGCGTCATTCAGGGTGGCTTTGCTAAACTCTGCTCCTTCACCGACCGATGGTTCATCGACGGAATTCTGGTCCGGGGAAGCGCGACGCTTGTCTGGACAGTTGGATTTGCCCTCCGTTTCCTGCAGTTGGGTAATATTCAGGCCTACGCCCTCTTTTTCGGCATCGGCGTGGTCGGCTTGATCTACATGCTCCTTCACGTCCGATAGAACTCTTGAGCGATCACCACTACTTCCTGACATGAGCCTTCTTCTCATTCTCCTGATCGTCTTGCCGCTGGCCGCTTCCGTGCTGATCATGCTAGGTGCCGCTCCCCGCGTCATGGCCCTCAGTGCCGCCTTCCTGAATCTTCTGATCTCGGTGGCGCTCTTTGCCCGTTACGATCTCACAGCGGGAGGATGGCAGTTCCTCTCCGAATGGAAGATTCTGCCCAAGCTCGGGATCAACATGACTCTGGGAGCGGATGGCCTGACCCTCACGATGCTGTTACTCGCATCGCTTGTGACCCTCTCTGCCATCTGGATTGCACCGAAGATCGATAAACGCGAGGGAGTCTACTATGTCTGCCTGCTCTTCATCTCGGCCGGTGTGATTGGTGCCTTTGCCTCCCTGGATGTCCTCTTCCTCTACTCCTTCCATGAACTCGCCCTGATTCCGACCTTCATCATGATCGGTGTGTGGGGTTCCGGCGACCGCCAAGCCGCAGCATGGAAGGCAACGATCTATCTCGGCCTTGGAAGCTTTATCCTGCTGATCGGCCTGCTGGCTCTCTATCTGAGCATTCCAGCAGTCTCCCGCACCATGGATCTTCGTCAGCTTGACCAGATGGCCGCCGCCGGGACATTCCATCCTTCCTCACTGATCTATCTGATCCTGCTCGTGGGTTTCGGATCACTGGTTTCGCTCTTCCCGTTCCACTCCTGGGCACCTCCTGCCTATGCCTGCGCGCCGGCTCCCACTGCGATGATGCATGCCGGTGTGCTGAAGAAATTCGGTCTCTACGGGTTGATCCGTATTGCGCTTCCGCTTTTCCCCGAGGCGATGCACCAGTTCAACGGTCTCCTGCTCCTGCTCGTTATTGGCAATATCCTCTACATCGGTTATGTCACGGTCGCCCAGAAGCGCCTCGACTGGACAATCGGATACTCGAGCGTGATGCACATGGGCTACATCTTCCTTGGACTTGCCTCGCTGAACATCATCGGGGTGAACGGCGCCATGATCCTTATGTTCGCCCATGGTCTTTCCGTGGCTGCGGCATTCGCTCTTTGCGGGGAAATCCGCCGCCGCACAGGGACGCTCGACTACTCCGAACTCGGAGGTCTTGCCAAGGTCACACCCGTCTTGGGTCTTCTCTTCGGATTTGCCGCGATGGCCTCCGTGGGTCTTCCTGGATTCGCCAACTTCGCCGGTGAAATCCTCGTCTTCTTCGGAGCCACGGCTTACGGCCCCGCGATGATCCTTCCGGTGATCGTCGGAGTCTGGGGCGTGGTGATCTCGGCAATCTACATGCTCCGCGCCTACCGCAGCACCTTCTGGGGACCGATGATGGCCCGATGGGACTCACTAACGGACATCACACCGACGGCTCTATGGAGCGTCATCCTTCTGCTTGTGCCCCTGATGATCGTCGGATTCTATCCGCAGCTTCTTGTGAAGATGGTCACGACCGCCATTCCCCGATAACCCGCCGCCTAGAATTCCGTGAACTCGCTCTTTCTTGAAATTGCTGTCGTCCTGCTCGGGATCGTCCTCCTGCTTGTGGAGGCTTTCTCCGACCGTTCTAACAAGGATTACCTGGCCTATCTAGGGGCCGCTGGTCTGACCGGGGTTCTTGCCCTGAGCTTTTTGCCGCAGATCGGGCCACTTCCGGGAAGCCCCGAGGCCGCATTCATCACCTCCGACATTCTCTCGGTTTTCTTCGTACGGTTCCTACTGGTTGCGACGATCGTGACGCTTCTGATGATCCCGGGTTACCGAACGGTTCTGGAGCGCTACCTTCCCTCGGAACGTGCGGGTGGTGGCGTCGGTGAATTCGCCATCCTGCCGCTCTTTGTTTGCGCGGGGCTGATGTGGATGGTCAGCTCCATCGACTTCATCATGATTTTTGTTTCGTTGGAACTTGCGACAATCACACTCTATGTGCTCGTCACCTATCTCCGCCAGAATACGGCCTCCCTGGAGGCGGGGACCAAATTCCTGATCCTGGGTGCTCTCTCCACAGGCTTCATCGTCTATGGCATCTCTTGGATTTTCGGAGTCACTGGCACGACAAATATCCTGGCTTTGCCCGATGCCATTTCGACTCTGCCCGAATCCTCGCTCTACGCACTGCTCTTCGGGATCGCGATGATCCTGGTCGCTCTTAGCTTCAAGACGGGCGCCTTCCCCTTCCAGTTTTGGATTCCCGATGTCTACCAAGGTGCCCCGATGCCAATTACTTCGTACCTGTCCGTTGCCTCCAAGGCTGCCGGATTCGTGGTGTTGATCCGCTTCCTTCTTTCCCTGGAAGCGATCCCGGTCCTTACCAATAAGCTCAACGCGGTGATCACCCTGCTTGCCGCCCTGACACTTATCTTTGGTAACTTTGCCGCGATTCCCCAGACCAACATGAAGAGGCTCCTCGGTTACTCGAGCGTCGCCCATGCCGGATACCTGCTGATGGGTGTGGCAAGCTTAGCTTCAATGATGGCGATACCCGCTATTGGCTTCTACTTTGCCGGATACCTTGCCATGACCATGCTCGCATTCGTCGTGCTGCAGGCTGTCTCGGAGGCGACCGGGGGTGATGAGATTTCCCGATTCAATGGTCTCTCCAAGCGCTCTCCCTTCCTGGCCGGTGCCATGCTTCTCTCCGCGGCTTCACTAGCCGGCATTCCTTTCACCGCTGGATTCATCGGCAAGTTGCTGATCTTCGAGGTCGCCCTGAAACAAGGTCACTACGGCCTTGTGATGCTCGGTTGCGTCACTGTGGCGGCGGGATTCTACTACTACTTCAAGGTGATCCGCGCGATGTATTGGCAGCAACCCTCCGAGGAAACCGCCATCCCCGTCTCTGCAACCACCAGGTGGCTGATTCTCTTGCTGGGAGCAGGCATTCTGATCTTGGGAATCTATCCGGCTCCTCTGCTGGCGGCTCTCCGCTAGTCCTTAGCTGCTCCTCTAGAGGGGATATCCCCCGCGTATCCGAGATTGAGCCAGATCACACAACTCATCTTCAGGGAGTTTCGCTGTTTCCCGGAACTGCGCTACGAACCTGGTCCCGGTCTGAACTTTATCACCGGCCCCAATGCCCGGGGAAAGACATCGATCTTGGAGGGGGCTTGTTTTCTGATGCGCCTCCGTTCCCCGAGGACTTCAGCGCTGGCTGAACTGGTTCGGTTTGGGGAGACGGCCTTTCTGCTTGAGGGCCTTGTGCGAAGAGATGTGCGGAGTGATTTAGGGGAGACCCGCTTGGGCGTCACCTGCATGCCTCCGACACGAGCTCTCAAACTTGACGGGGTTTCTCAGTCCTCCAGTACGGAATACCTGAAGCAGGGAACCATCGTCTGGTTCGGGAGCGATGATCTCCTCTTGGTGAATGGTCCCGCAGAGCGTCGGCGCAAGCTGCTCGACAGCGCAGGACTCCAGACCAGCGGGAGTTATCAGAGTTATGGCCGGGATCTTAGGGATTATGATCGCGCCCTGCGTTCGCGGAATCTCCTCCTTCGTGAGGGTCGTCCTCGCCGGGAAATCGAGGCCTATGACCATCCTCTCGCCGAGACCGGTAATCGGATCCTTGGGTTCCGAAGGGATCTGGTTGCTTCCCTTGCGCCATTGGCTGCAGATTCATGCCGAAAGATCTCGGGAGAAATACTTGAGATCCACTATGAGCCGGGATCTGCAGTCCCGATGATGGAGTCTCTTATGTCTAGCCGCGATGAGGAGATGCGCCTGCGCCAGACTCGCATCGGGCCGCAGAGGGACGATCTCATGATCCTCCTGAATGGCATTCCTGCCGGTTCCTATGCCTCCGAAGGCCAGCGCCGGACGATTGCTCTCGCTTTGAAACTGGCCGTCGCCGGGCTCTTGAACCAAGAGAATGGAAAACCACCCCTGCTCCTGCTGGATGATATCTTCGGGGAGCTCGATCCCTCACGACGCGATGCGCTTCTGGCCGGCATGCCTCATGGAGCACAGGCCATGCTCAGCACCGCGGAGCTCACGGGGATCGCTATTCCCGAAGGCTCTAGGATTCACCGGTTCACCAAGGAAGGAGCTCTCGAGATGATTTTATCCGGAGATCCGAGTTTAGAGTCCTGAACGACGTGGCTTGAAGGTAAAGGATTCTTGCCCTAGGCAAGAGGTAAGCATGGCCATCTATCTCCGCACGCTCCGCTACTTCCGTGCCTACAAAGGCCAGACGATTCTGGCTGTGGTGCTGATGTCAGCCGGCATCGGATTCAACCTGCTGGCCCCTTGGCCGTTCAAGTATGTTGTGGATGGCATTCTCCAGCCCGTAACGGCGCCCGGAGTGGCCGAGGCCCATGCCTTCATCAACCACTGGTTCTCCTGGACCACCGCACGGGGGGCGGCCCTGACGCTCTGCGCGATCATGGCCCTGATAGCCGTCGTGTCGGGTTTGGTGAATCTCCTTTCCAGCACACTTCTGATCAAGATCGGCCTGAAGGCGCTCTTGCATCTCCGTACCCAGCTGTACAGCTGCTTGCAGTCTCTTCCTCTTCAGTTCCACGACACGAGGCGCAGCAGCGACTCCTCCTTCCGTGTGGCCTACGATTCCCAGTCACTCCAGACTATCTATAACAAAGGGTTCGCAACGATCTTCGGGTCGGTGGTCACCCTGGTGGGGGCCTTGTCCATCATGTTCCGGATGAACTGGCAGCTGACGCTCGTCTCGATGATCGTGATTCCGCCCCTCTTCTGGGCGATCCAGCATTACGGTGACAGGATCCGCAGGGAATCCACCACGATCCAGGAGAGGGAGAGCGATCTGCTCGCGACGACTCAGGAGGGACTCGGCTCGATCAGGATGGTTCAGGCTTTCGGCCGTGAGTCCTTCGAAGTGAGTCAGTTCGTCCGTCATGCGACCAGAAGCCTCGAGGCAAATTTTCGCCTGAACATGACCTCCATGAAGAGCGCCCTTGTCGTGACAACGCTCATCGCCGTTGGAACCTCAGCCATGTATTACGTGGGTACTATTCAGGTATTGGATGCCAGGCTGAGCATCGGTGATCTGACGGTCTTCGTCGCTTATCTGGCGACACTCTACCAACCGATCCAGCAACTCACCTATACGGCATGGGCCCTGGAGGGTGCCGCCGCAGGTGCTCAGCGCTGTTTTGAAATCCTTGATCGTGAGGAGGAGACCAAGGACGACCCTAGTGCGATCACGATGCCGACTGCCAAAGGGGATATCACTTTTGACGGAGTCTCCTTTGCCTATGATCCGAAGGCTCCGGTGCTGGCTGGAGTCGATCTGGCGATCGCCCCGGGCGAGACAGTGGCCTTTGTGGGTGGGACCGGTGCCGGGAAGAGCACGCTCCTGAGTCTGGTACCGCGCTTTTATAATCCGACGGCAGGGATCGTGAGGATCGACGGGTATGACCTGCGGGGAGTCACCAAAGCCTCACTCCGGGCCCAGATCGGCATGGTGCTACAGGACACCCTCCTGTTCTCAAGCAGTATCCGGGAAAACATTGCCTACGGTCGCGAGGGGGCGACCGAAGAAGAGATCATCGAGGCCGCACGGCGCGCCCAAGCCTACGACTTTATCATGGCCCAACCGCAAGGTTTTGACACGCCGGTCGGAGAGCGCGGCGGGCATCTGAGTGTCGGGCAGCGCCAGCGGCTCGGTATTGCCCGTGCGTTTCTGAAGAATGCCCCGATCCTGCTTCTGGACGAGCCGACCTCGGCACTCGATCCCTCCACCGAGAAGGCGATCATGGAGACGATCGCAGAGCTGATGAAGGGGCGCACCACCCTCATCATCACGCACAGGCTCTCGACGGTCCATCATCTCGGACGCGTGGTGCTGCTCGAGCATGGACGCATCGCCGAGCAGGGGACTGGTCCGGAGCTTCTCGCTTTGAGAGGATCCTACGCCCGCCTCTACCATGCGGCCAACTTCCTTGGATCGGTTTCACAGCAATGACATGAGCAATATTCTTCCAGACCGTCGGATTGAGCATGACTGGTGTGATCAAAAGGTTCCCGAGAAAGTCATTTACGGGAACGGGGTATTTCTGGAGTCCGCACAGATCTTCCGCTTGCTTAGATCGGAGCAGAACCCTGCTGTGGTCCTTGGTGATCATGTCTCATGTTACTCAGGGTGCTCGTTTTCACTTGGCAAAAAAGGGCGTTGCACTGTGGGGGATTACACACTCCTCAACGGGGCTCTCATCATGTCGGAGGAGTTGATCCAGATAGGTTCCCATTGCCTAATTTCGTGGAATGTCGGGATCGCCGACAGTGATTTTCACCCCATTGATCCGGTATTACGCCGGTTGGACGCGGAAGCTCTGGCACCCTACCCGACAAAACCTTCCCATCGCCCCCACATCAGCACGGAGCCGGTGATTATCGGTAACAATGTCTGGATTGGAATGGGAGCGGTGATTCTGAAGGGAGTTTCCATCGGGGATAACTCGGTAGTCGCCGCCGGCAGCATTGTCACGAAAAGCGTTCCTAAAAATTCACTTGTCGCGGGGAATCCAGCCAAACTCATCAAAGAATTGTGAAAAAGAAAAAGATCATCGTCCTGGGATTCATGGGCGGCATGCCCATTGCCGGAGTCATCTGGCAGCATATTCACTATATCGTCGGGCTGCAGCGACTGGGACATGAGGTCACCTACGTCGAGGATACGCTGAACTATCCGTACGATCCGGTCGCCTTCAACATCTCCGACGATTACTCCTATGCGACACAAACGCTGGGGCGGTTGGCCAAGGAACACGGGTTTGAGGGACGCTGGGCTTACTGCGCACGCTTCAAGGAGCCCGCTGAGATAGCTGGGATGTCGCTTGCCGAACTCAGGACTCTCTACAAGGAGGCCGATTGCGCTCTCAATATCTGCGGCTCGCACGACATGAACGACGATTTGAGGACCATTCGGAATCTGATCTATGTCGAGAGCGATCCCGGCGTGGAGCAAATCAAGATCGATCAAGGGGAGTCGTCCACCATTGAGTACCTCAAGGAACACCAGCATCTCTTCACTTTCGGAGAGAATATCGGAACTCCTGCATTTGTCGTGCCCACCCACGGCTTCAACTGGCTTTCGACTCGGCAACCCGTGGTGACCGATCTCTGGTGCTCGGGAACAGAGGCTCAGGCACCTGATCCCGCGGCGCTCTTCACGACAATCTGTAACTGGTCGACTAGCGGCAAGAAGGACATCGTCTGGAAGGATTCCAACTATCTCTGGAGCAAGTCACTCGAATTCCTCCGCTTTATCGAAGCCCCGAAACTCTCGGGGGAACCCTTCGAGATGGCGACCGATATCAAGAAGGAAGAGGAGTTGGAGCTGTTCCGGAAAAACGACTGGAAGCTCGTGCTGCCCCACGACCTGAGTCTCGATTGGAACGGCTACCGGGATTACATCCGGAACTCCAGAGGTGAGTTCACGTGTGCCAAGGACCAGTATATTCGGCTGAATACGGGGTGGTTCAGTGATCGCACGGCTTGTTATCTGGCGGCTGGACGTCCCGTGATCACCCAGGAGACGGGATTCACCGCGCATTATGGCGGCAAGGAAGGACTCCTCGCCTTCTCCACCATGGAGGAGATTGTGGATGCTGTCGCCGCGATCCGCTCCGATTACAAAAAGCACAGCCGCGCAGCCCTCGAAATCGCCCGCGAAGTCTTCGAGGCCGAGAAGGTTCTTAAGTCTCTCCTCGACCGCGCCGGAGTCTAAAGATTTTTGAATATGGAACTCAGGAACTCAGGAAAAGAAGTGGAGTGAATGATTGCTGAATCCAGAGGGGCATTTCCTCGGGCGGTTTGTATCAAAACCATATTTTCCCATGTGTCTTTCTTTCCATTCCTGAGTTCCTGAGTTCCATATTCTTTTCCTCGTCTCAGTGAAATCTTCTCTGCCTCCCGTCTTTGTTGGGTGTGGTTTTGCCGCCAAGTATCCCGAGGGTGGGGGGAACTTTTCCGTTCCGCTCCAGTATCTCATGGGACTCAAGCGAATGGGGCACCGCGGCGTCTGGCTCGAGGTGCTCCAGGAGAGCGGAGATCCGGAAAAGGATGCCCAGTGCATCCGAACCTTCCGCCGAAGGATGACCCTCTACGGGATCGAGTATTGCCTGCTGCTGCGCCCGACACAGAAATCCAAAGGACCCGAGGAGCATGATCTCTCGGCAACAGGCATGGGCATGAGAGCCTTCGGGATGCCGATCACAGAGTTGAAGGAACTTGCACCTCATGCCGTCCTGCTGAATCTCAGTTATTCGATCAAGCCATCGCTCACCAATCTCTTCGGCCGCCGTTTACTCTGCAGTCTTGATCCGACCGAGGTGCTTTTCTGGATGGACCAGATGGAGATGGGGCAGTCCTCCCATGATGAGTTCTGGTCTGTCGGTCTCTGCATGGAGGCGATCGATCCACGCCTGCCCAAGCCGATCGTGCATTGGAAAAGCTATTTCCCTTTGGTCGATACAGAACTTCTAAAACCTCAGCCCCGCCCTATGGGGCCTGGCCAGCCTCGTTTCACAACGATCGGTCAGTGGTATTGGGACGGGAATATCGAGATCGGCAACGATTCGCACGACTACTCCAAGCAGGCGGCTTTCGCCCCCTATATGGAACTACCCCGACGGGTCCCGGAAGCGGTTTTCGAGTTGGCCATGAATCTGAATCCAGATGATCCCGAGCGAGCCCGTCTCCGCTCGCTGGGATGGAAAGTGGCCACGCCGCATTCTCTGACCCGCACACCTGCTGCCTACTACCGTTACCTTGCGGGTGCCACCGCCGAGTTCACCGCGGTGAAGCTGGAAGCCATCATGGGTAGCGGATGGTTGAGTGATCGGGCCGCCGCATTTCTGGCCCTGGGTCGTCCCGTGGTGACGGAGCCGACAGGTGCCGAGCGGTTTCTTCCAAGGGAATCAGGGATGCTCTTTGTGAGCAATCTGGAGGAAGCGGTCGAGGCCTCCAGAAGGGTGCTCGGCGACTGGCCTGCACTTTCCAAGGCGGCCCGTGTCGCGGCTGTGGAGTGCTTCGATTCGGTGAAAAATCTCAAGTTGCTCTTAGGAAGCCCTTGAAACTTCTGAAATTCTTAAAAAACGGGTGGCTGACGGGGCTCGAACCCGCAACAGCCGGTACCACAAACCGGAGCTCTACCATTGAGCTACAGCCACCATCGTTTCCCCCCTAAAAAAGGGGATTTGACATCATGTCTTTGCAGTACGAGTTGTCAACCCCTAGCATTAGGTGAAAAAGTTAGTGCAAAATCATGCCGACAATGAAATCCAAGGCACCCATAAGGCGCAAATTCCTACTCTCATCCGCGCCATCACAGATGGCCCTCTCGAGCTGCGTTGAGATTGAGCAGGGATATATTGTCAAGGAGCGTGGACAGGAACTCCGCGTGCGCCGGGAGGGGAGCCTCTACTCCCTTTCGGCCCGTGACCGGTCCGGGCGTGCCGTCACAGGCCAGGAGATCTGCATCACCAAAGGGCAGTTCGAGAAGCTCTGGCCCTTCACCCTGGGGCAGCGGATCACCCGCATCCGCCATGTCATGAAGCTTGGCAGGCTGAAGATGAAGATCGATGAGTTCACGGGAGAACATGCGCCGCTGCGCCTGGCAGAGATCTTTTTTGCCGATGCCGCAGGCAGCAAATCCTTCAAAAAACCCGATTTTCTTGGGGAGGAGGTGACCAGACGGGATGAATACCAGACGGCCGAGATGGCGATTCACGGGGCGCCAGAGCCCTCCGGCATGTGCCAGTTGGGAATCCTGCCCTACACCTTCATTGACCGACGGTTGCATCTTCTGCTTATCACCAGCTCCTCGGGGAACCGGTGGATTTTCCCCAAGGGTCGTCAGGAACCCGACATGACGCCTCATGAGGTTGCCATCATGGAAGCTGTGGAAGAGGCGGGGGTACTCGGAACCCTTAGGCAGGACCTGCGGACCCGATGCCAGATGGCCGACGGCCGATTCCTTCAACTCTACGCGATGAAAATCTCAAAGCTCCTGAAGAGCTGGCCCGAGGAGAATGTGCGCCGCCGCCGGCTTTTTCCCTTCAGTGATGCCCTGGAAATGATCGGTGATCCGGGTCTAGCGAAAGCGGTACGTAGGTTGGCTGTGACGATCAATAAGTAAGCCCCGTCCCGGAGAGTAAAAAGTTGAAGCGTTGAACCAAGCCGGTGGGAACCGGCGCGGTAGAATGCCGGAGGCATCCCGTAAGGGCGGCACGGCTTGCCGGGAGGCAAGTGCCGTCAAGTGTTAAAGGGAGGCAGAGTCCCAAAACGTCCTCGTTCTCTGTAGCTAGCTACTTTTAACTTATTTAACCCTTCAACGGATCAACTTCCGCCCCTTCGTCGCGCTTGCTTTCGGATAAGCAGCCAATTAGTCAGGAAGGCTGCATTTTCTCTAAAAATCCCCTACTCCTAAGTTTCCCATGCTGACCGTCATCCGTAAAAATCAACAGGTTCTCATGCTGGTGATCGCCATCCTGACGATCGTCGCCTTCATTTGGCTCTACAACCCCACCGACAAATTTCACAAGTTCGGTTCCAATGATGTGATCTCGATCTATGGTCGCGTGGTTCAGCGGGCTGAAATCGACCATCAGGTGCGCGGTTACCGACTCGCGCTCGCCTTGGGCTTGACGGATTTCGTCCATGATCTCGGCGGCATGGGAGAGAATGAGGAAGCCTCCGTGAGCGACTTCATTATCAATCTCTTTGTCATCCGCAATCAGGCCCCGGCGCTCGGCATTCATCCTTCGGACGATGCTGTTGCCAATGTGATCAAGGGACTTCCCGCACTTCAGACCGCCGGCACCTTCGATCCGGCGAAGTACGCCGCCTTTATCCAGGATCAGCTGGCCCCCAATGGCTTTACCGAGCGTCAGATGGAGGAGATCGTCAGGGATTCCCTGCGTGTCAAGGCACTGCGTGGCGTCATCACCTCACCTGTGGCCGTCGGCGAGAGCCAAGTCCGCGAGGCTGCACGGATTTATCAACCGATTACGGCTCAGGTGTTGCGTTTTGAGAGGGATGGCTTTGCCAAGAATGTCACGTTGCCGAACGAGGAGGTGGCCGCTTTTTATTCCAAGAATAAGGATGGACTTCTTTCCCCCGAGAGCCGCGACGTGACCTATGTGGTCTTCGATCTTCCTGCCGCACAGCAGAAACTCGCCGGCAAGGAAAAAGCCGCCGCACAGCAGAAGTTGGCGGATCAGGCGGAGAATTCCATGAAGGTCATCCGTGGCGAGATTACCAAGGGGAGCGCCTTTGCCAAGGCAGCACAGAAGGTGGCTGCCTTGCAACCCGAGAAAGTAACCGGTCTTCAGCGCGACGGTAGTGTGAAGGGTCAGGAATCGGGCATCCCTTTATCCGTTGCGGCCGCAGCTTTCCGTCTCCAGAAGACAGGTGAGCTTTCCGACATTATTCAGGAAGGGAATTCCTTCTATGTCATTTCCGTCGATGGAGTGAGTCCCGTCCGCCAACTTGAACTGGCAGAGGTTTCCGAAAAGATTATTACTCATCTGAAAGAAGAAAAAGCTGTGAAGCTTCTGGCCGAGTCGGCTTCCAAATCCCTCGATAAGATCCGTGCCGACATGGCTACTGGAAAATCCTTCGCGGATGCTGCAAAAGCCGCCGGTGTGAAGACGACAGCTCTTGCGGGAGTCACTCCTTCCGACCAGAAGAACTCGCAGGAGCAGCAGGCTTTGGCCTCGGCCAGTCTTGGTCTGAAGGACGGCCAGCTTGGCTCTCTCCAGCCCGCTCCCTGGGGCGGCGTTGCCATCTACCTAGTGAAGCGGACCCCGCTTACTGATGCCCAGTGGAAAGAGCACCAAGCCACGCTCTCCAAGACGATTCTCTCCAATGAGCAGGACCTACTCTACATGGATTGGCTCCGTTCTGCCCGCGCCTCTGCTCAGATCAAGATGCTTGGACGAGATACCCGGAACTCGCAAGGTACGCAGAATGCTCAGGGTGACCAGGGCGCCCGGGGTCCTCGGTAAGAAATCCCATCGGGAGAGGCTTAGAAGTTTTCATGCCTGAAACTCAGCCCGAGAGTGGTGACGCTACGACACTCCTTGACCTTTTTGATGAGGCCAGCGGGGATGTCGCCGTGGGGGAACTCGAGGCTGCCGTTGAGAAATACCGTCGCTGCATCGAGATCGACCCACTATTCTTTGACGGATGGCATGCCTTGGGGATGGCCCTCATGAAGACGGGCCGCTTCCCGGAGGCCATCGAGTCGGGCCTGAAGGCGACGCAACTCCAACCCAATGACCAGCTGGCGTGGTCGAGTCTTTCCATGTTTTATGTGCGCAACCACCAGATCGCCGAGGCTGAGTCTGCGGGCGTGAAAGCTAGGATCCTTTCCTGGGGTGGCAAGATCGCCAAAGAAGAAGCTGGGAGTTAGAAGTTGTAGGAGAGCCACCCCATTACACGACGAGCTGGAGAAAGTTGTCGGTGGCTATGAACTGAAGACTTTTTGCTCACTTTGCTGAAGTGAGGGGTTATCCCGCATGGATCTGTAGAATAAGACGATTTCGTCACAAATCATTCCTTGTAATAAGCAATTCCACAGACTGTTGTCGGTTATATGAAAATCCGTATTCTATCTCTTGCTGCAGTACTCCTCAGCTTCATTGGGAATGCCAATTCGCAGGTTGTTGCAAATAGCAATATTAGTTACGATGGGCGCAATAGTTTTTACATTAGTAAAGTGCTGAATCCAGTTAACACTAACAATCCCATTTATGACTTTAGTAGTGATCTAGTTGTTATGGGTTTTATTTGGAGTAATGGATTCATGCCGTATTACCCTGCATATTTTCCAGTTGGAGTAGAACTTGGTTCTTATAGTCTTAATGGGGGACAAGACTTTAATATCTACCAATTGAATTACGGAGATGTTTTGGCATACAATACAATTATTAATTTTTCTCCCCTTACTAGAGGTTCAGAATATGGGGAGCCCAATCAGTTTTACCTTGGTTTTAAAGCTAATCTAACTGGTAACTCCTCTGATAATGTATTTGGTTGGATTCAAATGAATATCAATCCAGCTCTTGGGAGCTATTCGATGGTTGGCAATGCAGTTAGTTACAACAATCAAGGTATTATTGCTGGTCAATATGTAGCAGCGGTTCCTGAACCGTCCACTTATGCCTTGTGCGGACTTGGGCTAGTGGCCTTGGTCATCGCCTATCGGCGTCGCCTCTCCCTATGATCTCTGATTCTTTTGCCCTTTTCTTCGGCTGCTGTGCTTCGCCGCACACCAGCCGATTTTTTATTAGAGCATCGTCTATCGTCTGGTTGGTCTCTTGGCCCGCAGGGCGATTATCTTGACCGTCGTGAAATAGAAGGACTTGCGCCGTGATTACTCCCCTCAAATCGGAGAATCACTTGATAGATTCTCCATGGGGCCTGACGATTCCTTCATCGCCTCAAGTACCTCTGCAGGCAGTTCTGCATAACCAAGGATCGCAATCTGCTGAGTGCACGGTAGCTCAGCATCAGCTCTGCAGCGCCGGAGGAGTGTGGCCTGATGCTCGGGGGACAGCTCCGATCCACCTCTCTGCCAAAAAAACCGGAGACAATCGGCCAAGAGAAGTTATCTTCATCCTCATGAACTACTCTGTTCTTCTCGAATCATCCACAGTCCAGGAGGAGGAGGGGATCTACTACGCCCATGTTCCCTCGCTCGGGATCACAACGCATGGTGAGGGGATCGAGGGAGCGATGACCGCAGTCCGTGACCTGATCCGCCTCTGGGTGGAGGAAAAAAAGGAGCATGGAGAGGCTCCCTTGGCCGTCCGCGAGTCTGTCCTGGCCTCGGTCGAGGTGTAGCTTTTTACAAAGACCGATCCTGTCAATCAACTAGGAATCTTGCTTCATGCCATTTAAGGCTAAAGAAGTCCTTCAGAGGCTTCAGCGGGTGGGATTCATCATCCGCAGGCAAAGCGGTTCTCATGTGGTCCTACGGCACCCTGATGGTCGTCAGACTTATGTGGCGATGCACACGAAGGATGTGCCGACTGGAACCTTCCGCTCCATCCTCAAGCAGGCAGAGATGACGGAGGAGGAGTTTAGGAAACTCTAAAACCGCAGCAGATCTGGGAGTCTGTCTGCTCGCTTGGGAAGAACCAACCGCAGCGGCCGGCAGCAGCTGCCGGCTTCAAGGACCACCATCACATCCTGTGCGCTCTTACCAGAGGTGCGGACAAATAAGTGGCAATCCTCTGCGGTAAGTAGGTGAGTCCGAACGCCGTGGAGAATCATCATATTCTTCTTTCCTGATTTCCTGATGCGACGGAATCTTATGCGGTGTCTTCCGAAGATCCAAAAATTTCATGAAACCATTCTTCATCACCACCGCGATCGATTACACCAATGCACCGCCACATATCGGCCATGCGTACGAGAAGATCCTGGCCGACGTGCTTGCTCGCTATCAGCGCCAGCGGGGGAGGGAGGTCTTCTTTTTGACAGGGGTCGACCAGCACGGCCAGAAGGTCCAGCAGAGCGCCGAACGTGAAGGAATTCCCCCCCAGGAATTTGCCGACCGCGTCTCCGAGAAGTTCCTCGAGCTTTGGAAGACACTGGGCATTTCCTACGACGCTTGGGCGGCCACAACGGCCTCCCTTCACAAGACGGCGGTCCAGCGTATTCTCAATGATCTCAAAGAACGTGACTGGCTCTACAAGGCGACCTACAGCGGCCACTATAGCGTGCGTCAGGAGCAGTTCCTGACCGACAAAGAGCGGGGGCCCGACGGAGAGTTCGGACCCGAATGGGGCGAGGTCGTTCTGCTGAACGAAGAGAACTGGTATTTCCGTCTCTCGAAGTGCTCCGAGTGGCTCCACGGCTTCCTTGAGAGCCGCAAGGATTTCGTCACCCCTGACTTCCGTCAGACCGAGCTGAAGAATGCCGCCGCGAAGATCACAGGGGATCTCTGCATCTCCCGTCCGAAGAGCCGCCTGGAGTGGGGGATAGAGCTCCCCTTCGATTCCGGCTTTGTCACCTATGTCTGGTTTGATGCCTTGATCAACTACATCAGCTTTGCCGGTTATGGTGTCGAGGCAGAAGAGGGTCAGGTTGCTTTTGAATTGCTCTGGCCCGCCGACGATCACGTGATCGGCAAGGACATCCTGATCCCCGCCCACGGCGTCTACTGGCCCTGCATGCTTCACGCCATGGGATTCAGCGATGATCGGATGCCCCGCCTGCTGGTTCACGGCTTCTGGAGCCTGCGAGGCGAGAAGGTCAGCAAGAGCACCGGCAACGTGGTCGATCCTGCCGCGCTTGTGGAGACCTATGGAGTTACCGCACTTCGGTATTATCTGATGCGCGATGCTGTCATGGGTCGCGACGCCGACTTTAGCGAGGAGCGTCTGATCATGCGTCATAACACCGAGCTGGGGAATGGCCTCGGCAACCTCGTAAACCGGACCCTGAGCATGACCCATCGCTACCGCGAGGGATCGCCAAAGCCGGTGTCTTTTCCTGCGGACCTAGCCACCCATCTGGCTGCCGACGCCGAGTCAGTGAAGACCTTTGTCGATCAGATGGATGCTGCCCAGATCCATGCCGGAATCGAGACCATGGTCGACTTGGTGAATAGGGCGAATGCCCTGGTGGATTCCGCCGCGCCTTGGAAGCTCGCTAAGGATTCAGAACAGGCCGACAGGCTTGATGCCGTGCTTTCCACTCTTATCCTCTCAGCCCGCACCGCTGCCACGCTCCTCTTGCCCGTGGCTCCGGAAGCCGCCACCGAGATCCTTCGCCAGATTGCTCTTCCTGCATCGGAACTCGGGGGCTTAGCAATCACCGCGTTACCCGAGGGATACCGATGCGGCGAACCCAAGCCGGTTTTTCCAAGATTGGAATTACCAACGGGAGAGGCCTCGTCATGAACGAAGGGGAGGTAGCCGCATTGATGCGCTCAATCCCTTTTTGGAAGCGCCAGCGCTATCGTCTCGAATACGCAGGCCTGAGATCAGCCTCCGCTCTTGTCTGCCTCCTGCCATGGCGCTGGATCGGACCTCTCGCTTCGTTTGTCGGATCACTCTTCTTCTCCTTGGATGCTCACCGCCGTGAGGTGACCATAGCGAATTTGCGCTCAGCTTTCGGAAATCGCTATTCGGAGACAGAGTTTGATCGGATCGGAAGAAAATCCTACGGTGTCTTTGCCCGCACGGCGCTGGAGCTTCTCTGGTCGCCGAATCTCTCCCGTGAAGTTCTGGATGAGATCATTACCACCGAGGGACTCGACCCGATGCCCTCCCATGGAGCAGAGAAAAAGCCTGCCCTCTACTTCTGCCTGCATGCTGGGAACTTTGAGTGGCTCAGCCAGATTACCTGCCGCCACTTCGGGAATTTCCCTGTTATTGCTCAGAACCTGAAGAACCCGCTGCTCGGCCCTCTCTTCGACAGATGGCGATCCGCTCTCGGCCAGGAGATCATGCCGCAGAAGGGAGCTATGCTTCGTACCATCCGTCATCTCAAGGACGGGGGGAAAATGGGAATGCTGATCGATCTGAATCTAAAGCCGAGTGAGGGACCCGTCGTGATCCGACAATTCGGGCGTCTCCTGACTCCGGTAACCAGACTGCCGGCAGAACTTGCCCTGCGGACCGGCGCGTCGCTTGTCCCCGTGGTTTGCCTCCCGCGAAAGGATGGTGGCTACATCGTTCGCTATCTGCCCGAACTTCCCGTGACTGAGGAAACCACACCCGCCCAGATTGCCCAAGCCTGTTGGGACGCCTTGGAACCGGGTCTCCATACTCACCCTGAACTCTGGCTCTGGAGCTACAAGCATTGGCGGTATCGTCCCAAGGCTTCCGAAGGAGCGGGATATCCGTTCTATGCCGGGGAGTATGGGCCGTTTCAGGAACTGCTCGAGAAAATGGAATGACAAGCAGTACGACCGGGGGTATGGATCTCACTATGAAAACCCTGTTGTTCCTTCCCCTGATCGTGGCACCTCTCCTACTTGCAGGATGCAACACCTTCAAGGGAGTTGGGGAAGACATTACCGGCGCGGCATCTTGGAGTCAGGAGAAGATGACAGGTTCGAGCTCCTCTTCCACCAAGTCCTCCGACTCGGATTATGTGAGCAATCCGCCCCAGTTCCCGAAGACCTCGAACTAGAGGAGCGGCCCGTTGCTCATTGAAGTGTCTCGCGCAGAGGCGCAGAGGCGCTGAGAGATTCAGAAAAGACATTCATAATCTGGCGTTTCGTTTTCGTGACCCTCGCTAATCCCCTTGATTCGTTTTTGAGCATCAATTCTTCCTCTGCGTCTCTGCGCCTCTGCGCGAGAATTTCCGTAAATTTTTAGCCCGCACTACTTCCTAGAGCCACTTATGCTTGGGATAGCGGCGTGATAGCTCCGGTTTGATCTTCGGATAAGTCTCTTTCCAGAAGGAGTTCAGATCTTTTGTGATCTGGATTGGTCGACGATTGGGAGCCAGGATCTCGATCGTCACCTCGGCCTTTCCTTCCGCCAGTTTCGGAGCGGATGTCACGCCGTAGAGATCCTGGATCAAGGCGCTCATGGTGACTTGGCCGGTTGCCTTATAGAGCAGGCGGGCCTTGCGCCCTGCAGGCAGTTCATGGCGCTCGGGGGCCAGACGCTCAAGGGCCGAGCGCTGGGCCGGAGACAGCAGCGACTGAAGCGCAGGTAGAGCCGGTTTATCCTTCACCTCGCGGTAGCCCACGGATCCCCGGCACCACGCCTCCAGCGCGAGTTGGCGCTCCGTCTCATCGAAGGAGGGAAGTTCGAGCTCTGGGTGATGGTGAGACAGCCATTGAACCCGCTGCATCCACTCCTCGGTCTCTTCCTTCCAAGTGGGGAGGGGAAGATCCCCTTCGGCCAGAGCAGCAGCCAAAACGCTGGAGGCTTCCTCGCATGGCTGGGCATCGCGGTGAACCGACTCCAGCACCAGATCGCGGAAGACCTTCTCAGTGCGCTTCACGACGCGGTTGGTGGACGTGTCGAAGAAGTAGTCGTTCCTATCTATGAATTCGTCCGGAAAGAGATCCCTCAGCATCTGCTCGTCGATAGCGGTCACCATCGAGAGCTGGACGCGGACATCGCCGCTGCCCTGACCGATCTCGCTGATTTCCGCGGCGACTACCAGTCGGCTTTCTGAGGCGGCACTCTCCTTGGTAAGCAGGCCTCGTCTGCCATGGACGATGTCGCAGAGATTCGTGCCAGCCCCTCGTCGGCGTGCCACCTGATCGGCAAAGCCGGCCAGAATACAGCGAGCCAAGGACTCGTCCGGAGCGCTCGGAGCATCGACATCGAGTCCCTGATTCTCGGCAAGTCGGAGGAACTGCTCGAAAATCTTGGCCGTCTGCCTCGCGGCGTCGCCATGGACGGCGAGTTGGCGGCAGCGGTCGGCGCGGAAATCATTCTTCTCAGCCCAGCGGAAGGCGCGGGCCATCACTAGGAAGTCGGAGCCTCCACCGCCGAAGAGATCTTGACGCTCCTCCTCCGTCTTGCGGTCTGTGCGAAGCAGTAGTGGACGCGACTGGGTCAGGGCTGCCATCAGGGCCACGGCGCGGACACAGCCGTACTCTTGGGCCGCTAATAGCATGCGGGCATATCTGGGGTGGGTGGGGAAGGCCAGCATCCGCCGTCCCATCGGAGTGATTTCTCCGTCATGATCGAGTGCCCCGAGATCCCGCAGGAGTGTTTCCGCCCGCGTCAGGGCCTGATCCTTGGGAGCATCCAGCCAGCGGATCGCATCCATGGAAGCAAATCCAGCAGCCTTGAGCGTGAGGAGAACCTCACTCAGGTCGACACGATGGATCTCCGGAGCCTCGCGTGGGATGCGTCGAGTGTGGTCACGCTCGGTCCAGAGACGGAGACAGACCCCGGGTGCCGTGCGTCCCGCCCTGCCCGCACGCTGATCAGCTGAGGCCCGACTGATCTTCTCGATCAGAAGTGTGTTGATGCCACGCCGGGGATCGAAACTCGCGATACGGGCCAGACCGCTATCGATCACGCCGGTGACCCCGTCGATGGTCAGGGAGGTTTCCGCAACGTTGGTCGCCACGATCACCTTGCGGCCGCCGCCCGAAGAGACAGCCGCATCCTGATCGGCGGGAGTGAGTTCCCCGTGAAGGGGCAAGGCGGCAATCGTTGCCGGTAGCCTTACCCTCAGCGTCGAGATGGTCCGCGAGATCTCGTAGGTGCCGGGCATGAAGACCAGGAGGTTGCCGGCGGTCTTCTTCAGCATGGTCTCGGCAGCATCGGCAGCGAGGTCCCAGGGCTTCTCCTCCCCGGGATCCCGGGTGAGGTATTCGATATCGACGGGATGGGTCCGTCCCCCGGAGCGGAGGACAGCACAGGGTTGCAGATAGTCGGCCAGCGCGGAGGTATCTAGGGTTGCCGACATGACGATGATCTTCAGATCGGGTCGACGTGTTGCCTGAAGCTCCAGCGCCTGGGCCAGCGAGATATCGCTGTAGAGGTGCCTCTCGTGGAATTCATCAAAGAGCAAAGCACTCACTCCCCTCAGTTCGGGATCTCCCAGCATCTGGCGTACGAGAATGCCTTCGGTGACAAAGAGGAGGCGTGTTGCCGAGCTTGAGGCATCATCCAGCCTGATCCGGTAACCGACTTCGTCACCAACACGGCCCTTGCGTTCATGAGCGACACGGGCAGCCAGCATACGAGCGGCAAGCCTTCTTGGCTGAAGGATCACGGCGCGACCCGAACCCAGGATCCCCGCATCGAGCAGCATCTGGGGAATCTGGGTCGATTTTCCCGAACCCGTTGGTGCTTCCACGATCACGCGGTTGCCTCGGGTCAGTTCGGAGATGATTCCATCGCGCAGCTCCTCGATCGGCAGATCGGTCCGACGGATCGTGTTCCTGCTCTCGGATGATGAGGAGTTGTTCGGTTCTGGTAACATGCGGTTATCTGGTGTATCTAGAAACCATGCAGACGGGCAGACATTTTGGCGTTCTTGCGCTGATGGCCATCGCTTGCCACGGAGCCCAGTCCATGGACCCTGCGAATACCCCGATGACGGAGCCGCAGAAACAGGCCGCCGTTTTCCTGGACGCCCTGAGTGTGCCCTCTCCCGGCGAGGTCTTTGCAGCGCTGAACAAGGCCTGCAGGCCCAATTGGGCCACGCTTGTCACGCCTGCCACTGCACCGGTGACAACCGAGCGTCCCCAGCTTGCCCTTGCCGTCGGCGTTCTCACGGCCAATGGTTATATCGCGGTTGAGGCTCAGGATGGTCAGCAGGTGAAGAATGTCGGCCGCGAGTTGATGGCCCTAGCCAAGTCACTGGGTGTTAGCCAGAGCCTGCTCGGGAGAGGAAACAGCCTCATGGAATTTGCCGACAATAACGATTGGGACGCCCTTGCCGATGAGTTGGAGGCCACGGAAAACGAGGTTAAAAACACCATGGTGGAGCAGAAAGACCGCGATCTGGTCACCCTGACATCCGCCGCCGCATGGCTGAGAGGACTCGAAGTCGCCACCGGCGTCGTGCTTGCCAGTGACTCTCTGCAGGGGTCCGGGACGCTTTATCAGCCCGAGCTGGCCCGAAGGCTGGCCAAGCAACTCGACTCCCTTCCTGATCGGATGAAGAGAGGGGCACTCGTCCCCGCGGTAAAGAGGACTTTGGAAACAACGGCCTCCCTACTTGAAAATCCCGATCCGAAGGGTGATACCCTGCGGAAAAACTATAAAAAGATTTATGACGATTGCTCGGTTGTCGTGAAAGCGATCCTCAGTTCCTCGACTCCAGCACCCACCGCCACTCCCTCTCCCGCATTGAGCACTAAACCACCCAAATCATGAGAATCAAAAAAATCATGTTGAGGGAAACGCTATCCCTGACGGTGATCCTGCTGCTCGGTTTTTCTGCGAGGATGATGGCACAGGATACAGTTTCTTCATCGGCGAAAGTTATGGAATCGATTCCGACGGAATCACGCCGGATGGCGTTGGAAACGGCCGGGGCTTTTCAGAACGACGGGTTCAGGATCCGTGATGGGGAGTGGAGCGCCACTCTCTCCAAAGGAGCGCCCGTCTTTCTCCAGGTGACGCTCTTTGCGGGAGAGAATTACTGGTTTGTGGCTGCCTCTCAGGCGACCGGAGCCCTGCTGCGCGTCACAGTCTTTGATGCCTCCGGCAAGCCAGTGAAAACCGAACTCTGGCACAATGAGGCCAACGCCGAAGGGACACGGAGTGCAGCCGGAGTTGCGCCGACTCAAAGTGGGAAGTACTTTATCGGAGTGGAGGGGATGAAGAAAACAAACAGACCGACCGAAGGGTCGCTCGATTTCTCCCTAGTCTACTGCTACAAATAATCCCATGTCATCGCCCTCCTCAGCCACCAAGGAAACCGTAGCAGGGGTGCCCGTGAAGCACTTCTCGATCTTTCTCCACAACAAGGTGGGAGCCCTCCTTGAGGTGGTGAAGTTCTTCGAGCACAAGGGAGTCATTGTTTTGGCCTTCAGCATCGTGGATTCTGCCGAGTCCGCCATTGCCCGCATGATCGTGAGCGATCCCGTGCTGGTGGGGAAGCTGTTGCATGAGCGGGATATTGCTCATGTCGAGACCACCGTTCTTGTCGTGGAGTTGGCGGAAGGGGCCGCAGATCTGGGCCGAGTGCTGAATTGCCTGCTGATGGCCGAGGTGAATCTTCTTTTCAGTTATCCCTTGCTGGTGCGTCCCCGTGGGAAGGCCTTACTGGTCCTCCATGTCGATGACAACGAGTGCGCCTCAACCGTTCTTCAGGGTGAGGGGTATCATATCCTGACTCAGGGCGATCTCTCGCGGTAGGCCTGCAGAAACCCTAGTTTCGCCACCCCTTTCAAAAGATGGCGGAGGGGGTGGGATTTGAACCCACGGAGGCTTGTGACCTCTCCAGTTTTCAAGACTGGTGCAATAAACCGCTCTACCACCCCTCCTGTTTCCAAAAATTAGTTAATCCGATTCTCCGTCTCAAGTCGAGACTTGCGATGATAATCCCACCCTTTGCCTCGCACCTTCCCAGGGGCTTGATTCAGTCGCAGTTGAGCACCCATAGTACTGAATACATGTGGAAGCGTTTCATCCAGTTCATCACGGAGTCCACATTCCAGGTGTTTTTTGCAGCCGTTTTTCCGCCGACTCCGGGCGATCTTCCGAAGAATCCCAAGCTGATTCTGGTCTTCAGCACGACAGGGATTGGAGATGCACTTTTTGATACTGCTGCCATTAGAAGTCTGAGACTTGCTTACCCCCAGGCGCGGATCGTCGTCTGCGCCCATCGCAAGAGAATGACAGTTGCTCGTCATACGCCGGACGTGGATGAGGTGGTTCCTTACGGCAAATCCCCGTTTCTTTGGATCGGACTGCTCCTGCGGTTCCATCGGGAGAGGCCCGATCTGGTGATCCTCCTGCGTAGCAATGAAGAGGTTGTTCCCCTTGCCTATTGCATCAACCGGAAGGCCCTGTTCGGTGGCGACTGGAGGGCAGGCAATTTCAAGCACCTGCTATCGCATTCCGTCACGATGCCCGAAGGAGAGCATATCCTCAGGCATGGGACAGTCATTGCCGAGGCCGCGGGGGGAATTAAACAATTGCCCAAGATGGTTTATGCTCCGAAGCCAGAAGAACTCCGGGGCATCCAGAACAGGTTTCAGGCTTGGGCCCAGACGCCTTTTCTTATCTTCCAGACGGGTGGGGGAAGGACATTGTCATGGAGGAACTGGCCCGTGGACTCTTATGTCCGGACCATTCGGTGGCTGGCTGAAATCTGTGATCTCCAAGTTATTCTGACGGGGGGCAAGGATAATGAGGCCGCCGCGACAGCCATCGAAGCGTCATGCCCTTGGGTGATCAATCTGTGCAGTAAAACGACTCTGGAGGAAACGGCGGCCCTCTTAACTCGTGCCGTCATGCTCGTGAGTACGGACACCGGAGTCATGCACCTAGGAATCGCTGTCGGGTGCCCCACGCTTGCCCTGCTCCATCATTCGAGTCCCGCCAGGGGATTTGGCCCCACCGATTTGAGCGACGGCCATGAGGTGATCGAGCTCCCCCTTCCCGAGCTGAAATCGGACCGAGTCCACGAACCCCAGCAACTCCATGGCGAGATGGAGGGAATACGGGATGAGGATGTCCGTGGAGCTATCCGGCGCATCCTGGTGCGCAGGGGAGTGAAGCTATCGGAGGTCATCTGACCCAGGCTTGTTAGGCCGTTGCTTCGCCTTTCAGTGGATGGACAGACGCCACTCCGATCACCTGGGCGATACGTTCGTGCAGTCCGCGCGGACTGTTTTTGCGGCTGCGTCTTGGTCGGCCATTGCTTCGCATCCGCTTCGGCTACCCGCAACGGCCTCTTTGCGATGAAATCACCGTTTCCCTAACTCTCTCTTAACAATCCCAACATCCCATAAGGAACCCAATAATATTAGCTGAACTAATAACCTTACACCCTTTCCTCACCCCCAGGAGGGGCGACCCGTAACAAATAGTTAACTAATTGATGCGCAGATAGCTTCTAGCCGATGACAGAGGCGGGAAGCAATGGATCCGCCCATGTCGGCACGATGGGAAATTTTTTTAAAAAAAGTTGCTAATTCATGGCAATCTCACAGATTGTACTAAACCACAGTTTTTCTAGACACTAGAAGCGTGCAATTCCCCCTCCCATCATCGAATCTCCCAACGGTCCCCCATCTGGAGGATAAACCGAGTTGCTTGGGTGATAAATATTCGCTTATGAGACAACGCGTTAGGGCGTTTTCTTCAGGTGCCGCACCTGTCCGCAAAAGCATTCTCTCGGCGCGGTCCCTCATTCTTCTCCTCCTCCTCGCCCCAGCAGCTAAGGCGGCTACAAACGATTGGAAGAGCAATGCAACTTCAGTCACGTGGGCAACTGGCGGCAACTGGTCTACGGGATCTGCACCCGTTACCACCGATATCGCCCGGTTTAATCAGACAAGCTACTTAAACCAGCCGACTGCTGGAACGACTACGATCGCCGGCCTTGTCTTCGGTGACGGCACGACAGCCACGGCGGCCACGACCATCACCATCACCGCGCTCACCTTGGGGACAAGCGGAATCAATATCTTTGCCAACGCAGGGGCTGTCACCTTGACTGGCGGTAATATCAACCTCAACGGAACCCAGATTTGGTCTAACAACTCCTCAAGCACGCTCACCGTCGCATCGGGAGTGAGGACAGCAACTGCTGCTGACTCCACACTCACCGTTACTGGATCTGGTAACACCACGATTTCGGGAATTATTGCCAACCAAACCAAATTAACCTCACTCACCAAGGAAGGCACTGGCACCCTTCGACTGACGGGAGTCAATACCTTCACGGGAGGAGTGACCCTGAATAACGGCACCTTGCAGGTGGCTACTAGCGCCAGTGCACTTGGCGCAGGTGCCCTCACTCTGAACGGCGGCACTCTCGACTTGGCCCATAATGGAGCACTGACCTTCAACAGAAACACCACCGTCGGTGGAAACACCACCATCATTTCCGAAAAGATTACCGCCGGTGCTGGTGCCACCTACACCTTCGGCACACTGGCAATCGGTGCCAATACCCTCACTGTCCAGGGAGGTAATGTGACGAGCGGCACGGCAGGCCTTACCTTCGGAGCTACCACACTCAATGGCAATGCGACCTTCGATATCAGCAACCCGACAGGAGGTGGAGTGACCCTGCTCACCGCGGGAGCCATCACCGGAGGAGCAAACACCTTGACACTCAGGGGCAACGGCAACTTCGCTCAGAGCGATGTCTGGTCTGGAACCGGAAGCGGATTGACCCTTGATAGCACCTACACGGGAAATGCAACGCTGAATAAGCTCAACATCTTCACCGGCAAAACGACCATCGGTGGCGGTACATTGACTGTTGGATTGGCCAGCGCTCTTTCGTCAGGAAGTGACCTCATCGTCAACGGCGGTACCCTCAACGTGGTAACCTTTGCCAATACAGTCGGCGCCGTCACCCTCGGCAACGGCACGATCACCGGTACCACCGGCGTCCTCA
>JBAXXS010000022.1:0-27366 GCA_037127835.1 Verrucomicrobiota bacterium
ATTTCAACATTCGGGCACCCGTAGCTCAACTGGATAGAGCGCTTCCCTCCGAAGGCGTCCAAAGCATTTTGATCTCTTGCGATCTTTTGGGAACTATCACCTCCCGACATAGATAGTATGGTTCTCTGCAGGCTTAGTCCTAGTAATACTTCGTGATCTTTTGCGATCTAATAGTAACCTAGTTAACCACCCTCTGGTCAATCGGGGTGGTCAACTGAAAGCCGGCAATCCCAGTAGTGCCGCCGCCTGATACTCCGCTTCGCTCGCTCTCTGGCTCGCTCCTTGGTCTTCCTGCATCCTGCATTATCAGATGCTACCTTTGAGTCGCCTCCCGAAGTCGTCATTCCCCTTAAACGCCATGCCCCGCCCATAAACTCGTTCTGCAATCAAAAGCGATTTCTAGCCCCTCCTGACGCCTCTGAAAGGCTATTCAGCAACTCACCTCCACGATCACTTTTTTGAGTCTGGGAAAAGTGCCGAGTGATGGACTTCCAGAATCTTGCCGAGTTTCAGAATCTCGATGTCGGTGACACTTCGGAGTCGTGACTCGATCTTGGCTAGTGACTCACGACTTATGTCCCACCCCATCAACTGGCACTGGGTGGCCATCTTCGGCTGGCTCCATCCCCTATGGTGGCGAAAGCTGCGGACTTGCGGCCCTACCACATTCATGTTGCGCCGTTCCTTCATCGGAACTGAACGCTAGTTTGATCTTGCTATTAAAAAGTTCTCCTAGGAGAACGAATTATCAACTTTTATAAGACAAATGAAAAAAACCATCCTATCCCTGCTCGTTGTCCTTGGACTGATTGGCAGTATTGATGCTCAGTATTACCAGCCTGTCTATCTTACTACGCAACGACCTGGTGTAGGATACGCTGATTTTAGCACAATCCAGCAGGGAAATCAGCAGGTCATCAATTCGATGAATTCTTTGGGGCAGCAGATGCAGCAAAGTATCGAACAGGCTGCTATGTTAAAGAAGCTTCAGCAGCAGCAAATGCAGATTCAGGCAATGCAAGCCCAGTCGAGTGGTCAGGGTGGTGGCAATAAGCAGCAGTCCACCAATCAGCAACTCTACGTTTTCACGTCAGAAGGGGGCTTCACTCCTGCCAAAATCCGTTACGTCCGCCAGCCCGATGGAAGCTACGTTCCCTCCTATCCCAAAGGTAAGAAGCTCTTCCGACAGCTGCCCAACGGAGCTTTCGCAAACGTCAACTGACCCTCGCCACCCCTCTTCTTTAACCCCATAGAATCAAATCGCTACGAACCTTCTGCTGTCTTCGACGGGCATGGTCTAATTTGGAAAAGCAAACTGATTATAAACACATTTATCCAAAATAGGTACTTACTTGTGACCCTTATCCTTCCACCGAAATTCCCGCCACAATGGAACTGAACGATACACCCTGGTGTCCAGATTCAAGAGAGGTCAGGCGACACATCAAGCTGGAAAACCAATAGAGGAATATTTCAAGGAAGATTCTGCAGAAGACCCATAGCCATATGAGCGAGCAGTTGCGACTACTTCACGAAAAGATCGCCAAGAAAGCTCTCCCTCCTCCTGTGTACAGGATTTTTGCGACCTGAAGAATTGTCACATGCCCTCTCTAACTCTGACTCGCACTCATAAAATTGTAGATCGCATTTGTGAAATGCTCACGAGTGGTGAACTACACCTCCTTGATACTGATTTCCCCTGTGAAAAGGTAGGGGCTTCCTCTCGTGCAGAGGCTGTAGCCGCTCTGTTCTTGGAGGCGGCTTACAATTACAAGAAAGCCAAATCTCTTGGCGAAGGAGACGGCAGGCGGTTTTGCGATTATGCTAATGCTGCCGGCTGCATCTCTATGACGATCGTTGTTGAGAAAAAAACCGAGCACTCTGAAAGCTGGGAGACAGGAGTTTCAGAAGAGTTTAAAAAACTAGAAACCATAAGCTCCTTTGTAGAGTTTCTTAAAAAACTGGATGCGGATGCCTCCGACTATTGGCATCTAGTTTTCTCAAGGGTCAAACTCCAATTGCCCCAAGTTGACATCGCCTTGGATTTGAACTCGGCAGAAAAACATCCAATCAGAGACTCTTTCCTTCAGTTGAGTTTGACTTTGGTTGGTTATGGCACTTTTTATCTGGGAGCCACCGCGATACAAATTGGAGCAATAATATTAGCCTATTATCTTGTAAAACCAGTTGCAGACTCACTTGGAGATGCTGCTTTGGTTAAAGTTGGTGCGTGGATCGTTGGCATTGTCGTGGTTATAGTTGCTGAAGTTGCTGTCATATGGCCCTTCGTGTGGTCTTGGTGTGCTATCGACGAGCGATGGCCCGACAATCCTGTTAGACGACTAATAGATTGGGTGAAAGACGCGCCGGCTGTTGAATCGCCCTATAACTCGGATTATTAATCATGCTGGCCAACGCTCTACGCATAATTCTGTTCCTCGTCGCTGGTACCTGCTCATTGGCGGCTACAAGGATGCCGTACGCCTACTACAAGCTGATCCGCTTTGTGGTAGTCATTTCGTCCATTGGAGTAATCCAATTGCTATGGGACAGGGTGAAGAATGAATCAAACAAGACGATTGCCTGTGCCTCTTTCATTATTCTAGCGATTGTCTTCAACCCCTTAATCCCCTTCCGACTGCATCGTGATAGCTGGGCCACGTGGGACGCAGGAGCGTCCCTCTTGTTCGCCTGTGTTGCCCTCTTATTACCCCCCAATAAAGATACAAATCTATGACTCCCAAGCAGATTGCCAGAGAATGGCTTTATTTATTGGGCGGGCTGTTTTTTTCTCAAATTCTTGTACTTACTTTAGCACAATCACATTCAAATAAGGAATCTTTCATTGCTTCCTTCTATACGGCACTTTTTTTACCGACTGAACGCTATCACAATCCTATCGATAAGATTGCAGCTTGGGTTCTAACCTTTTCTCCATACATCCTCTTCCAGTTTCTTCGCTCCATGGTCTGGGCATTAAAAACGGTTCGGCAAAAAACAACGGACAAATATGTAAGTAAAAGCCCAGATGAAATTCCGCTAGATTGGGAGACAAATCCTGAAAAATATGATGATCTTCCTGATGATATTTGGCAGAAGTCGCTTTTTGTAGCACATAGAGCGTATAAAAAAGATATGCCTTACATGGAGTGGAAGGAGATTATGGTGTCCAAGTTATCTAAAGGTGTGGAACCATATCTTCACAGAATCTGGTATAACCTTCGCCCGCGTCCAACTCGCCGTTAACATATTTTCAAAAACACTCCTAGGTAGTAACAAGGTAGTAAATTACTCTGTCTTTATTCTGTCATTCTCCATTGGGAATAAATGAAACAGCCGAAAGACTTTAACTCTTTTGAATTGGAGTAATTCGCTCAGTAAATCTAGGTAGGTAATAAGAGGCCGGTTTTCTTACGTCTTTTACCTAGTGCGAACGAACGAAATACGAACGAGTTGATTCGACTCTCGTTCACATCGAGTACGAACGAACGAGATTCCCTAGGGGGCGTCATTCGTTCGCTTCATCGGTCTTTTTAAATTTCACCCAATTGCCGTCAAATTCTATGTGTCGTAAGAATTGTGATTTTTCTGAAAGGGCTTTCTGGCATGCCCTCTTACCTAAACCTGATTCTTTTTCCAATCGTTCGACAGCTGCAGCTTTTGACCAAGATTCCGTTCCCAATGCAGACTTTAGATGCTCAAGGCGAATGACTTTGCGACCTCCCTCTCCACCTTCAAAGGCTTCCCAGTCAAAGTCGGTAATTTCGGTAAAACCTGATGGGTCTCGCTCCCACGCTGTACGAGGCGCCAAAGGGCCGTTGTTGTTTTTGCAGTTGCACCAGACGATTGCGTTATCGGTCTCCTCAGTTGAGGCCCGAAGCATCACAAAAACGGCTCTAGGAACACTGGCGAGGACGTAGCTGCCGCTTAGTAGATGCATCAATGCGCTGCCTGCAGTTTGTCTATCTCCAGATTGAGGTTTCTTGGTATGCGCAACAATTCCAAGGGCCGGCTTGTCTTTGCCCATGGGGAGCATTGCCCTAAGGGCATCAAAAGCTTCGGCGTAATCCCGAGCCTTGTCGTCTTTAGCTGCAGCATTCCAAGGGTCAAAGATCACAACATCGGGTTTGAAAGATTCGATGGCGGACTTCACATCGGCTAGAAATTCTGGATGGTTTAAGGTCATTCCAAAAGGCGGGGGCTCACTTACAAGAATGTGTTCCTCAATCTCCGAACTTAGACAACGGGCTGCATATTCCTGCTGCAGTCGATACCTACCGTTTTCGTTTTGAATGATTAGAGTCCTAAACGTCGTGTGAGTCTTTAGCCCTAACCAATCCCGACCTAAGGCTCCACAAATTGCCAATTCCGTTGCAGCTGTAGACTTTCCAACCCCAGGCTCCCCACCGATCACAAAAACCTCTCCTCTCAAGATGGCACTATCACCAACAAGGACGGTATCACTCTCGGGAATGTAGCTCACAATCTGAGAAGGCTTGAGAAATTGGATTCGTGGCTCCCGTTCTTTTTTTGCTGAGGATTGAAAATGTTCCAGTTTTGCTTTCATGGAAGAAACGATTTCGCCGGTCGGTTGATTCTGGTTCTCGTGAATCTCCTTTTGGGTTTCCTGACAGAGCTTGATGATAGCTCTAGCGTCGGCCTTCTCCTTGAGGATGCCGGCATAGCAATCAACATTCTGAGCAGTAGGAATAAAGGTTTGCAGTTCTGCTAGAAACTGTGGCCCTCCAATTGATTCCAATTGATTTTTATCAGCCATCGACTGAGTGACGGTAACAAGATCAATTGGTTTTCCGTCCTTTTTCATTTCGATAAAGCAGTTCCAGATCATCCCAAGTGCAGGGTGGTGGAAATGATGCCGTGTAATGTCTCCAAGGTTTTCCATGCATGAGGAAGAAAGCAAAACAGAACCGATGACGCCTTTTTCAGCATCTGTGCTAGCCGGCAAAGTGTGAGAAGAAGTGATGGGGCTCATATTTATTGAGTGCTGAGTGCAAGAATTGCGGCCATGTGATTTTCAAATGCTGAACGGTGAATCTCTTTGCCGGTCTTTTGCCATTCCTCTAGCAAGCGACCTGATTCCGCATTCCATACTTCAATTCGTGAATCGCCTTGAATTGTGATTCTGACGTGATATGTATTTTTTTCATTCGTCGAGAGTCCCGGTTGGCCGCACGCCTCCGGGATTCGTCGTTTTTTGGCTGGAGCAGTTTTTTTCGTTCCCTTGGTCGAAACGTGTTTCTCCCTATATGGGGTGGGGGTACAGACCCCCAGCACCCGTTCGGGATTCCTAGGATTTAAAGAATGCTTGTCCATGAGATTAAGCAGTAGCGAAGCGTTCGATCTCACCCTTGGAGATGAGAATGTGACGGGTGCGACGATGAGCCCTGATAGCTCCGCTCTTAATCAAGCGCCGAAGACTGACAACGGACAGGGACAACATCTGGGCTGCCTCGGCAATTTTATATAGGGATTTGGGTGTTTCTACCTTTTGGTTTGATTCCATAATTTGAGTGTATTGTTAC
The DNA here is from genome assembly GCA_037127835.1 of Verrucomicrobiota bacterium. Taxonomy (GTDB): domain Bacteria; phylum Verrucomicrobiota; class Verrucomicrobiia; order Chthoniobacterales; family UBA6821; genus UBA6821. The sequence continues at coordinate 5,544 of JBAXXS010000022.1, forward strand.
TAATTTCCTCCCCCGCACGGGGGATGTGATTCCGAAAACTACAGTGTATATACGGCGATGTCAATACACAAGTGGCTGCATAAGAGCAACTTACATAAAAGAAACTGAAAGAAACTAAAAGAGAGACTTAAATAATTTCGACCAAGGAAGTTATGTAAGGCGAACCCGATTAGGTTAAATGCTCAGGCAGCAGCAACTCCTATCGGAATAACTTTTTCTGAAACATTTGGAGCCACCATGAGCGATGCCATTCTTCGAGTGTGAGAATCAGTCACTCGGGCATAAACCTTGAGGATCAATTGCCCACCGTCTCGGTGTCCTTGCCATGAAGCAATTGTCTGGGCATCGATTCCCAACTCCAGGCATCGGGTGATAAACATTCTGCGGAAAGCCCTCGCTGAATACTTCGGCAGATTGAGACGCTTGCAGGCTGAGTCTAAGCCTTTCTTCGGATCTTTGACCTTGAAGACAGGATCTGTGGGGGAGGGGTTTTCTCGCTCCAGATTCATGCGCTCCAGCAACGGACGGACGGTGTCAAAGATTGGAACAGAAAATTCATGCCCAGTCTTTTGACGAACAATCACGATCTTGCTGGTTTCAAAATTGATGTCCTGCCAACGAAGGCTGGCGCACTCGCCTTGTCCTAGTCCTGCCTTTCCCATGAACTCAATCAGGTCGGCTGATTGCTTACTGGTATCGGAAAACACCACGGTGCGGACGCTCATCACGATGGCCTCAAACTCTGCCCATGAGGGGATGAGGCGTTTGACTGTCGTCTTGGATCGCTTGTACTTGATGCCCTCAATCGGAGAGGCTGCAATCACCCTGTCAGAAATCGCATACCGGAAAAGATCACGGCAGACTGTGATGACATGATTCTTGGTGGCAGCTGCTTTGCCCTCATACTTGGAAAGAAATTTGAGCATCTGACTTGTCTTGATGTCGGAGACCTTGGTGCCGGCGGGGAACTCTTTGCCGAGTTGATCAAGATAGAGGGTCTTGTATTCCTTGGTGGATTCGCTGAATGGCATTACGGCCTTGTACTCGGCAATGATGGCCTTGAGGGTCTTCTTGGAGGCGACAACATCTGTACGCTCCAAATCGCTCTGGAGATCACGCAGGAGGCGTTTTGCGTCTGGGAGAGTAGTGCAGGGATACTTGTCAGTCCCGAGTGCCTGCATTACCCGCTTTCCTTTGAACATGAATCGGGCATAGTATCGGCCTGATGCGTTGTGTCTTTTCAGTCCAGCCCCAGCCCGTGAAAACTTGCCTTGCGATTCCGTCGTATCAGGTGAGTTTCTTTGAGTCTTCATCTGCTCAAAGCATAGAGGTGGTTAACTGGGGTGGTCAACTGAGAATTATAGACACCTCAAAAACTTCATTTTTAATCTGTTAGCACCCGTAGCTCAACTGGATAGAGCGCTTCCCTCCGAAGGAAGAGGTTGTGAGTTCGACCCTCGCCGGGTGCACCATTTAAAAAGGCTGAAAGGGGAAGGGTGAAAGGCTGAGGGATTAAGTTGGTGATACCGCCTAGTGAGTGAAGCGGTCCAGGAGTAGAAAAAAGCGACTCTTGGCCGATTCGAAGAGGGAGAGATCACTAAGGATTTCTTCCGGGGGTTGGACAAAAGCCGAGACTGGAGGAGCTATGTCGGGTTCTTCGGCTATCTCACGGGCCATCTTTTCGGTCCATTCCAAATGAAACTGGAGGCCGAGGATTTGATTTTCAGCCGGGCCCTCCATGAGGAAAGCCTGCTGCTCGGCGGCTTCGTTACGGGCCAGTTGAACTGCTCCCGGCGGGAGGGTGTAAGTGTCACCATGCCACTGGAAAGCTTTAAAAATATCCTTCGTGCCGAACCATTCCTCACCGACTTCTGTTGGCTCGATAGGTTGCCATCCGAATTCTTTGCAAGTGTGGCGCAAAGCCTTTCCTCCTAGGGCATCAGCCAGGAGTTGGCAGCCCAGACAGAGTCCGAGGATCTTCTTTCCGGCCATGACGGCTTGCCGAAGGTATTCCTTCTCAGCCTTGATCCATGGGTGTTTCTCCTCCTCATAAGCACCCATGGGTCCTCCTAGGCTCACTAGAAAGTCCACGCTTTCCAGAGAGGGTAGGGGTGCCCCTTGGCAGATCAGGCAATAGGAAAGGGAATGTCCCCGTGACTTTATCCATTCCAGCAAGGCACCGGGGCCATCAAGGGGATCGTGTTGGATCAGCAGAATGTTCATTTCGTAACAAAATCGTAGCAAAGTGCGTGCCCCGTTGACATGGGCACCCTGTACGGAGATAGTAGCCGGCTACTTAAAAAGACCATGGATAATATTCGCAACATCGCCATCATCGCCCACGTCGATCACGGGAAGACAACTCTCGTCGATCAGCTTCTGAAGCAGTCGGGCACTTTCCGAGCCAACGAGGCCAAAGCCACCGAGATCTGCATCATGGATTCCATGGATCTGGAGCGTGAGAAGGGCATCACCATCAAGGCTAAGAACGCCGCCTTCCAGTGGCATGAATACCATGTCAATATTGTCGACACTCCGGGCCACGCCGACTTCGGCGGCGAGGTGGAGCGCATCATGAAGATGGTGGATGGGGTGCTTCTTGTCGTGGACGCCTTCGGCGGTCCCCAAGCCCAGACCAAGTTCGTGCTCAAGAAGGCTCTGGAGAACGGCCTCAAGCCGATCGTTGTCATCAACAAGATCGACCGCGACAACGCCGACCCACACAAGGTTCTCGACATGGTCTTCGAGCTCTTCCTCGAACTAGGTGCCAACGACACACAACTCGACTTCCCCGTCGTCTACGCCAGCGCCAAGCAGGGATTTGCCAAGCACGAGATCGACCAGGAGAGCACTACGATGGAGCCCCTCTACGAGGCCATCATCAAGCACATCCCGGCTCCGAAGAAGTCGGATGTCGACTACTTCCAGATGCTCGTTTCCAATCTCGACTACAGCGATTACCTCGGTCGTATTGCCTTCGGCCGTATCATCAGCGGCACGGTTAAGCTGGGAGAACAGATCGTTGCCATTCACAAGAACGGCACGAAAGAAAAGAAGGCCGTGACGGCCATCTTCGGCCACAAGGGACTTCAAAAGATCGAGCTTCAGGAAGCCAGTGCTGGTGATATCGTCGGTCTCTGCGGTTTCGAGGAGGTCTACATCGGTGAGACCATCACGGATAACGACACCCGTGAGCCTCTGGCTTTTGTTGATATCGATCCCCCGACTATCACGATGAAGATCTGCATTAATGACGGACCCCTCGTCGGCAAGGAGGGCAAGCTTGTCACCGCACGCCAGATCAAGGAACGCCTCACCCGCGAGACCCGTACCAATGTCTCCATCGAGGTGAAGGAGACGGAGCTTGCCGGTCACTTCCAGATTAAGGCACGCGGAGAGATGCAGATCGCCGTTATTGTGGAGCAGATGCGCCGCGAGGGCTTCGAGCTTCTCGTTTCACGTCCCGAGGTCATCTACAAGCGGGGTGAAGGTGGAAAACTTCTGGAGCCTATCGAGACCGTCTACATCGATGTCCCGCCTGATAATCTGGGCGACATCCTTCAGAGTCTCGCCGGTCGCAAGTCCGAGATCGTGAACATGGATCACAAGCCCAAGAGCGTCACCGTCCAGGCTGAGGCTCCGACCCGCGGACTCATCGGATTCGAGACCGATCTGGTCAACCTTACCAAGGGAGCCGGTATTATGTCGCATATCTTCAAGGAGTACGCGGAGTACAAGGGCGATATCCCAACCCGCAACAACGGCGTCCTGATCTCCATGGAGGCGGGTGTCGCCATGGCCTACTCGATGGAGAAGATCCAGGAGCGCGGCCGTCTCTTCGTCTCTCCTCAGGATGACGTTTATGTCGGAATGATCGTGGGTGAGAACTCCCGCGCCGACGACATGCCTGTCAATGTCTGCAAGGCCAAAACCTTGAACAACATGCGTAGTTCGGGAGACGGAAAAGGTGTTTCCCTTTCCCCGCCGCTCAAGATGAGTCTCGAGCGCTCGCTTGAATACATCGCCCCCGACGAGTATGTCGAGGTGACTCCGCTCAGTATCCGTCTTCGCAAGAAACTGCTCGATGCCACCGCCCGCAAGCGCGCCAGCTCGACGCCGGTCATTGCCGACGAGTAAATTGGGAGATTGGAGATGGAAGATGGTAGCTAGGGATAAGCTGTGTTGATTGCACGATACTTGTTCCCTATCGTTTTCCCTAACTCCCAGCCCCAAACTCCTAACTTCTAATTCACCATGGGTCGCCAATGGCTCCTCGCAAAACGCGAGGTCACATCGCTCAAGAAGTCGAAGTCGACGGGGAAGTTCGTCCGGGAAATCACCATCGCTGCCAAGCAAGGTGGTGCCGATCCCGCAACGAACTCCCGTCTCTTCGCGGCGCTGGAAAAAGCCCGTGCGGAGAGCGTCTCCAAGGATGTCATTGACCGGGCCATTAACAAGGGAGCCGGGATTGGTGAGGACAAGATCGTCATCGATCATATCGCCTTCGAGGGATATGCCCCGCACAAGGTGCCAGTGATCGTCGAGGTCTACACCGACAACACCAACCGCACGACTCCCGAGATCCGGGTCCTCTTTCGCGACGCGCAGCTTGGTGCTCCAGGAAGTAACAAGTTCCTCTTCGACCATGTTGGTCTTGTGGAAGCCTACACAGATAATATTTCTGTTGATCCCGAGGAGGCCGCTATCGAGGCCGGTGCCAATGAGGTTGAGGCGCTCAGCCACGAACAGAATGACGACATTCCGGCTGATAAGAAGGGTGCACGGTTCATCACCGACCGGACTGCCACTGCGGCCGTCACCAACTGGCTCAAGGAGAATGGCTGGAAGATCGTTACCAGCGAGATCGGCTATGTCGCCAAAACCTTCCCCACGCTTACCGACGAGCAGCGCGCCGAGGTCGGGGAATTCCTCCAGTCACTCGAAGAGCACGATGATGTGCATCGGGTTTGGACAGCAATCAAGTAGGTAGGCTTGGGATTTTGCTTCAGGACGGTTTTGCTGCTCGTTCGCTTTAGGAAAACTACAGCTTGAACGGTACTTTGCTCCCGCAAAGCGGTGCCGCCCTTTCGGGTTTGGCTTCGGCAACTTCTTCGTGCCTCTTCCCAGAGGCTTGGTTCACAAGAGTGCCTAGCCCTGCATACAAAATTCCAAGCCTGAGCGTCATCTGACTGAAGGCGCTTGGACACCTGGCGGGGCATCGAAACTTCGACACCTAATGCATAAAAAGTGTTTTTTTCTCCGAGCTGGAATAACATCAAGAATGTATTTTGTGCAAAAAACTATCATCTAAAAAACCATATGCGCCCCTCTGTATTTCTTCTGATTCTTCTGACGGCATTGTTTCCATGCCTTGCTGGACCCAGTGCCAAGGATCCCGCTGATTACGTCAATCCCTTCATCGGGGCCGGCAGTATGGAGGGGCTTTACAAGAACTCTTTCCACGGGAAAAACTTTCCCGGAGCCGCGACACCGAACGGGATGGTTCAGCTTAGCCCCGACACGATCACGGGGGGGGACAACGGCGGCGGCTATTCGTATGTCCATACAACGGTGCAGGGATTCAGCTTTAACCACATGAGCGGTGTCGGATGGTATGGTGATCTCGGCAACTTCGAGGTGATGCCCACCACAGGCCCACTGAAGACCTGGTATGGCGAGACCGATAAGCCAGGGTCGGGCTATCTCTCCTCGATCGACAAGGCCACCGAGGTCGCCCGGGCTGGTTACTACGCAGTCACCCTCAAGGATTACGGTATCCGAACCGAGGCCACCGCTGCTCCCCACAGCGGGATGCTTCGCTTCACCTATCCCGAGAACACCAACTCCCGTATCCAGGTCGATCTGGCACGACGGATCGGAGGCACTTCCCTATCCCAGACAGTGAAGGTGGTCGGAACCAACGCCATCGAGGGAGCCATCGTCTGCACGCCCGAAGGTGGGGGCTGGGGACATGGAAGAGGACATGCCAACTTCACCGTCTATTACCATGCGGAATTCAGCCGTCCCCTCAAAAACGTGGGATGCTGGAGCGCAAAGCTGCCGCGGGGGCCGTACAGGGATATTCTGCAACATCCGGATTTCATCCAAGCCTGTCAGCACGCCGAGATCCTTCCCGGCCTGCGCGAGAAAGATGGGCAGCATCTGGGTTTCTACACCGAGTTCCCGACAAAGGCCGGAGAGCAGGTCGTTCTCAAAGCAGGCATCTCCTATGTAAGCATCGAGGGTGCATGTGCCAATCTCGCCAAGGAGATTCCCGGATGGGATTTCGACGCCGTCCGAAAACAGGCCCATGATGCATGGAACCGAGAGCTCGGACGTATTACGGTAGAGGGGGGCACCGACGCGCAGAAGATCACCTTTTACACGGCAATGTATCACGCGATGATCGATCCGCGTATCTTTGCCGATTTGAACGGGGACTACACCGGTGGCGACGGGAAGATTCATCCCACCAGCAAATTCACCAAACGCACCATCTTCAGCGGTTGGGATGTGTACCGCAGTGAATACCCCCTTCTCACCCTGATCGCCCCGGAGGTGATCAATGATGTCATCAACAGCTGGATCGAACTGGCCGATCAGAACGGCAAACACTACTTCGACCGCTGGGAAATGCTCAATGCCTACTCGGGCTGCATGGCCGGAGCCCCCGCGGTGATCGTCATCAATGATGCCTATCAAAAGGGAATCCGGAACTACGATCTTAACAAGGCCTACGACTACTCGACCAACAGCATCGTCCATCAGGCCGGTAGCAGTGGCGGCGGATCCACAAGGGTCGAGGATGATTTTGCCAAGTGGAATCTCGGCCAACTGGCGGCAAGCTTGGGTAAAAAAGAGGATGCGGCACGGTATCAGCAGGATTCCCTGGCTTATCGAGAGTTCTTTGATCCCGATGTCCCCTGGTGCTATGAAAAGCAGGGAAAGATATCCCATCCCGAATGGAAGGGATGGTTCTGGCTCAAGGACAAGGAGGGAAAATGGCTGCCTTGGGAAGGACTTACCTCTCCTCATGGAGCGGAGGAAGGAACCATTTTTCAGTACGGTTGGCATGCTCCGCATGATATTCCGGGTCTGATTAAGCTCCTTGGTGGAAGGGAGCTCTTCGTGGCCAAGCTCTCCGATTTTTTCGACCGCACGCCGGAACTCGCCGTCTGTAGTGACTTCGAAAATCAGTCCAACGAACCGAGCCACCTCATTCCCTTTTTCTTCAACCGTGCCGGGGCTCCCTGGTTGACCCAGAAGTGGGTTCGGAGGATTTGCACAGAGGCCTATGGTTCCGACTACAAAGGTCTCTGCGGAGATGAGGACGAGGGACAAATGTCGGCCTGGTATGTGCTGGCCGCCAGCGGCCTCTCCCAAGCGTCTCCGGGTGACACACGCTTCGAGATCTTTACCCCGCTCTTCGACAAGGTGACCCTGCGACTCGATCCCAAATACTCCAAGGGAGGCACCTTCACGATCACGGCTAAGAATAACTCACCCGAGAATGTCTACATCCAGTCAGCCATGCTCAACGGCAAGCCGCTCAACCGCTGCTGGCTCGATTACAAGGAGATCGCCAGCGGTGGACAACTGGATCTCGTTCTGGGTCCTAACCCCAATAAAAACTGGGGGATTGATACTCAATAAAAAAGCCCCGGCCATTTCTGACCGGGGCTTTGAAGTTGTTAAGGCCTAGAGTCTAAAAGTCTGGAGCCTTATTCCCTAGTAGCGGTAATGAGCTGGCTTGTAGGGTCCCTCGAGGGAGACGTCGAGGTAGTCGGCCTGCTCCTTCGTGAGCTGTGTGAGCTTAACCCCGATCTTATCGAGATGAAGACGGGCGACCTCTTCGTCGAGCTTCTTGGGCAGGACATAGACACCGGGCTTGTAGGTCTCACGGTTCTTCCAGAGCTCAAGCTGAGCGAGCGTCTGGTTGCTGAAGCTGGCGCTCATGACGAAGCTCGGGTGACCAGTAGCGCAGCCGAGATTCACTAGGCGTCCCTCGGCAAGCAGGAAGATCTCGTTGCCACTTGGGAAGGTGTACTTATCGACCTGGGGCTTGATGTTGGTGTGTTTCACCGTCTTGTCTGCCTGAAGCTTGTCGACCTCGATCTCATTGTCGAAGTGACCGATATTACAGATGATCGCCTGGTCCTTCATGCGCTTCATGTGCTCGAAGCTAATGACGCCGACGTTGCCGGTGGTGGTGACATAGATGTCGGCACGGCCGAGGGTATCCTCAAGCGTGGTGACCTCGTAGCCTTCCATGGCTGCCTGGAGTGCATTGATCGGATCGATCTCGGTGATGATGACGCGTGCTCCTTGTCCGCGCAGGGACTGGGCGCTTCCTTTGCCGACATCGCCATAGCCGCAGATGACGGCGACCTTGCCGGAGATCATGACATCGATGGCACGGTTCAGACCATCCACGAGCGAGTGGCGGCAACCATAAAGGTTATCGAATTTCGACTTGGTGACGGAGTCGTTCACGTTGAAGGCAGGAACGAGCAGCTTGCCTTTCTCGTGGAGCTTGTAGAGACGATGGACGCCGGTAGTGGTCTCCTCGGAGACCCCACGCCATTCCTTGACCATGTCGTGCCAGCGTGTCGGGCTCTCTTTGTAAACCTGCTTGAGGAGGTCTTTGATGACCTGTTCTTCGTGGTTGCCAGAGGGGGTGTTGACCCAATCATCACCATTCTCGAGTTCGTAGCCCTTGTGGAGCAGGAGGGTCACGTCGCCGCCGTCATCGACGACCATCTGAGGGCCCTTGCCTCCATCGAAGGAGATGGCCTTGTAGGTGCACCACCAATATTCCTCAAGACTCTCGCCCTTCCAAGCGAAGACAGGAACGCCGGTGACGGCGATCGCTGCAGCGGCCTGATCCTGAGTCGAAAAAATATTGCAGCTGGCCCAGCGGACATCGGCACCGAGATCGGTGAGGGTCTCGATCAGGACTGCCGTCTGGATGGTCATGTGGAGCGAACCGGTAATGCGCACGCCCTTGAGGGGCTTCTCCTGTGAGTACTTCTTGCGGATCGACATGAGGCCGGGCATCTCCTGCTCGGCAATGATGATTTCCTTTCGGCCCCAGTCGGCGAGCGTGATATCGGCTACTTTGTAATCGGTGGTGTTTGTCATGATTTTAGGTGATGGGTGATAGTATCTAGGTGATGGGAGTTTATTAGAGCTTCGCTGCGGCGAGGGCTGCTTTCTTGAGGGCCGCGGCCTTGTCGGTCTTCTCCCAGGTGATGTCAGCGTCATTCTTGCCGAAGTGACCGTAGTTGGTGGTCTTCGAGTAGATCGGGCGGCGCAGCTTAAGCTGGCTGATGATCTCGGAGGGCTTGAAGCCGAAGGTCTTCTTCACCGCGATCTCGATCGCCTGCTCGGGGACCGTGGCGGTGCCGAAGGTATCAATGTGGATCGAGACGGGATCGGGATGTCCTATTGCGTAGGCGAACTGCACCTCGCAGCGGGCGGCGAGGCCGGCGGCGACCACGTTCTTCGCCACGTAGCGGCCCATGTAGGCTGCGGAGCGATCAACCTTCGTGGGATCTTTCCCAGAGAAGGCACCGCCTCCATGCCGCCCCATTCCGCCATAGGTGTCGACGATGATCTTGCGGCCGGTGAGGCCGGTGTCCCCCTGAGGTCCCCCGATGACGAAGCGGCCGGTCGGGTTGATGAGAAACTCGGTTTTCTTGGTGAGCATCTTGGCGGGGATGACCTTGCGGATCACCTTCTCAATGCAGAACTTCTCGATCTCCTTGTGGGAGGTTCCTTCGGCGTGCTGGGTGGAAATCACCACATTGACGACGCGGGTTGGCTTCCCATCGACATACTCAACGGAGACCTGGCTCTTCGCGTCGGGACGGAGCCACTTGGCCGCGCCGTTCTTGCGAAGGCGGGTGAGTTCGCGACCGAGGCGGTGGGCGTACATGATAGGCGCAGGCATGAGCTCGGGCGTCTCGTCGCAGGCGTAGCCGAACATCAGCCCCTGATCGCCTGCACCCTGCTCGGCGGTCTTCTTTCCCTCGGCCTTCTTGGCATCGACGCCCTGAGCGATGTCGGGGCTCTGCGAGGTGATGATGTTATTGATAAAGACGGTGTCGGCGTGGAAGACGTCGTCGTTGTGGTGATAACCGATCTCGCGGATCGTATCCCTGACGATCTTTCCAAGATTCAGAGCGGATTCAAGCGGGGCGTTCTTGAGCTTAGGAACAGTGATCTCGCCGCCGATCACCACGATGTTGCTCTTGGCATAGGTTTCGCAGGCGACTCGGCTGGTGGGATCCAGCGCTAGGCAGGCGTCGAGGATGGCATCGGAAATGGTGTCGCAAACTTTGTCGGGATGGCCTTCGCCGACTGATTCAGAAGAGAAGATATAGCTACGTGACATGGGATTGTGGTGTTGGAGTTTCTTGAGTTCCAGGCAGAACCGGCAAAGTGCTGACGGCTTTACTTATGAAGATATATGTATATGTAAATGGATGTGGCGTCAATTCTCCAATCACTCCGTGCGCTCTCCGAGCCGACCCGCCTTCGTCTTCTGGCTCTTTTACTGGAAGAGGAGCTCTCCGTGGCCGAGTTGCAGGAGGCCCTCGGGATGGGACAGTCACGCATTTCCGCGAGTCTAGGAATGCTCCGACGTCAGGGTCTCGTCCTCGATCGTCGTGTCGGAAAGAATATCTACTACGCCGCCGTAGTTTCGGCTATCGCCCCGCTGCGGGATGCCGTGACCGCCGCTGTTTCGGAACTTCCCGAGGGGGAGCGTGATCGTCAAGCACTTCAGCTCGTGCTGGGCAAACGTCGTGACCGTGCGGCGGATTACTTTGACAAGCTCGCCGGAAAGTTCGGTCGCACCTACGTGCCGGGCCGATCCTGGCAGGCACTTGCCCATGGGTTGCTCCGCCTCATGCCACCCATGATCATCGCCGACATGGGGGCGGGCGAGGGGACGCTTTCCCAGCTGCTGGCACGCACCGCCAAGCAAGTCATTGCGATCGATAACTCTCCCAAGATGGTCGAGTACGGCGCCCGCATCGCGGCGGAAAACGGCTATGCCAATCTGGAATACCGCCTCGGTGATCTCGAGGAGCCTCCCATCGAGTCCGCTACGGTCGATGTGGTTCTTTTCAGTCAGGCCCTCCACCATGCCGCGCGTCCGCAGCGCGCCGTCGAAAGCGCTCTCAGGATCCTCAAGCCGGGTGGGCGCATCCTGATTCTCGATCTGGCCAGCCACACCTACGAACAGGCGAAGGAACTCTACGCCCATGTCTGGCTCGGCTTCTCCGGCGTGGAACTCCATGCGATGCTGGAGAAGGCCGGCTTCACCGATCTCGAGGTCAGCATTGTGGCCCGCGAGCAGCAGGCACCGAATTTTCAGACGATTCTGGCGACGGGCCTCAAGTCCTGAAGAGTTCAGCAGCAAAATACGCAACCAGATTTTGAGGGAATAGGTTTGCGGCCAGTCCGCTGAGGGGCTAGTCAACGTAGATGTATCTTCACACCCGTCACATCCTAGCTGCGCTTGTTTTAAGTGGAATTCTACTCACCTCCTGCCAGCCGACCAAACCCTCGGTCAAGATCGGGATCAATGCCGAACTAACCGGTGAGATGCCGGCTGTGGGTGCCTCCTGCAAGCAGGCTGCAGAGCTCTTTACCGAGCAGGTGAACAAGGCTGGTGGTATCGCGGTGGGCAGCGAGAAACTACCCATCCTGCTTTCTGTCGTCGACAACTCCTGCAAGGCAGATCAGTCCGCCGCCGCGGCCCAGCGCTTGATCTCCCAGGATGGCGTGACGGTGATGGTCGGGCCGAATGCCAGCTCTTGCGCGATCCCAGCTGGAGAGATCGCCGAGTCGCTCGGTTGCCTCATGATTTCTCCCTGGTCCACGAATCCCAAGACCACACAGGATTCCCAGACAGGAAAGCCAAAAAAGAACGCCTTCCGGGCTTGTTTTACCGACCGTTTCGAGTCGCCGGTCCTTGCCGCCTTCGCCACGAAGAATCTCCACGCCAAGACGGCGGCAGTTCTCTATGACGTCTCCTCTGAGGCGCCGACAAGCCAGAGCGCCCTCTTCAAGGAGGCTTTCGAGAAGGCTGGCGGCAAGGTGGTCTCCATGGAGACCTACTCGACCGGTGACCGTGACTTCTCGGCACAGTTGACCAAGATCCGTGAATCCTCCCCGGACATCATCTACCTGCCCGCACCCTATAACGACACTCCTCTGATCGCAGCTCAGGCTCGTCAACTCGGAATCAAGGCTCCCTTCCTCGGTAGTGATGCTTGGAGTTCCCCCGACATCATCAAGCTCGACGCTGGAAAGAATCTCGAGGGATCTTATTTTTGTAATCACTACTCTACCGAAGCCGCTACTCCGAAAGCGAAACAGTTCATTGCCGATTACACCGCCAAGTATGGTAACGCCCCTGACGATGTGGCCGCACTGACCTATGATGCCATGGCTCTTGCTGCGAACAGTATCGCTTCGGCGGGCAAGACCGACCGAGCCGCCGTTCGTGACGCAATGGCCTCCACGCGGACCTTCGATGGGGTGACGGGACACTTTGTCTATCCCGAGGCTGCCCGTGAACCCGCCAAGAGCGCTGTCATCATGCAGATCAAGGATGGCAGCTTCCATTGGGTAAGCACGGTGGAGCCCTAGTGCCGGTGGCGTAGTCCAGGCAGCTTTGCTCTCTCATGAAGTATCTTGCGCAGCAGGCGATCAACGCCCTGCAACTGGGCTCCATCTATGCCCTTATTGCGCTTGGATACAGCATGGTCTACGGGGTTCTGACCATGATCAACTTCGCCCACGGCGATGTCTTCATGCTTGGATCCTTTTTCTGCCTGCTACTTATCGCGATCGTTCCCGTCCCCTTTTGGCTGGCGCTTATCGTGGTGATGGGTGCCACAGCGATTCTCGGAACCCTAATTGAGCGCTTCGCCTACCGCCCTCTCCGTAATGCCCCACGCGTCTCGGCAATCATCACCGCACTCGGGTGCGGATTGGTCATCCAGAACACGACCCTCGGCATCAGTCCTTATGCCCGTCCGATGCCGCATCTTCTGGACAACGTTACCTACCAGTTCGCCGGGATCACCGTCACCACACTGCAGATCATCATCATCGGGGTTTCGGTGGGGTTGATGATGGTATTGGATTTTCTGATTCGAAAGACCTCCTTCGGCATGGCCATGAGGGCAGTCGCCTCTGACCGCGCCACGGTGTCGCTTCTCGGCGTGCCTGCAAACGAGATCATTGCTGTCACCTTCGCCATCGGAGCGGCTCTCGGAGGCGCAGCAGGGCTTCTCTATGGTATGGCCTATCCGGTCGTGAGTGCCGCGATGGGAATCACTGTAGGATGGAAAGCATTCGTCGCTGCTGTCATTGGCGGGATAGGGAATATGCGCGGAGCCGTTCTTGGCGCCTTCATTCTAGGCACCGTGGAGGTGATGACTGTGGCCGTGCTTCCCTCCACGTACCGCGACCTGATCTCCTACTCCCTGCTTCTACTCATCTTGGTCTTCAAGCCGCACGGACTTCTGGGCAAGCCGACCATCCACAAAGCATGATTGGCATGACCCCTTGGACTAAGAACCGTTATCTTCCCCCGGTTCTCCTAGTTGTCGGACTGATCGTTACGGCGATCCTTCCCTCCACCGGACTTGTGAACGACTACCTGCAGTTCGTGATCGTCTCTATTGCGATCAATGCCATCCTCTGCGTCAGTCTGAATCTTGTGAACGGCTGGATGGGGGAGTTCTCCGTCGGGCACGCGGGTTTTATGGCACTTGGGGCCTACGCCTCGGCGATCCTGACGGTGAAGCTCTTTCCCTCAGCCCCCGCGGCCCTGATTTTTCCCGCAGCTGTTCTGATTGGTGGAACCGTTGCGGGACTGGCAGGCATTCCCGTGGGAATCCTCTCCTTCAAGACCCGGGGTGATTACCTGGCCATCATCACTCTCGCCTTCCTTATGATCGTGAAGTCTGGCCTTGAGAATATCCCCTACACCGGTGGTCCGCGAGGAATGCTAGGCATCCCTCACCTGACCACCGTTGCCTGGGCCTACTTCTGGTGCGTGGTGGCCTTCTGGGCGATCAGAAATCTGGTCTATTCCAAGTACGGACGCGGTATCGCAGCCATCCGCGAGGATGAGATAGCCGCCGAGGCGATGGGGGTCAATACCCGGGCGGCTAAGCTCGTAGCCTTCGTCACTTCTTCCTTTTTTGCGGGCGTCGCAGGAGCCCTCTTCGCCCATCAACTCCAGTTCATCAACCCCTCCTCGTTTGACATCCTCAAGTCCACCGAGATCCTCGTCATGGTCTATCTCGGCGGTGTCGCCTCGCTCGGAGGATCGCTTCTCGGAGCCGGGGTCGTGACCATCCTTACCCAATGCCTTCAGCCACTCGGCACCTGGCGTATGGTGGTGCTGCCGGCGCTGCTCGTCCTCCTGATGCTTTTCAGGCCTGCTGGGATCATGGGCTATCGCGACTGGAACTGGCTCAAGCCACGCCTCTCCCTCAAGTTGCGTTCCAAGAATGAGGATAAAGCCGAGAGAGGGAAGGAGATTGTGTCATGAGCGTCCTGCTCGAGACTCGCAGCCTAACGCGTCAGTTCGGAGGACTCCGCGCCATCGGTGATCTTTCCCTCTCGGTCAACACAGGGGAGATCCTGGGTGTGATCGGGCCGAACGGCGCCGGCAAGACAACCTTCTTCAATCTTCTCACCGGCATCTATCCCCCAAGCTCCGGGGAGATTCTGTTCAACGGGCGTTCTATCGCGGGGCTTCGCCCCTCTGAGATCGCACGACAAGGAATGGCCAGGACCTTCCAAAACATCAGGCTCTTTCGGCAACTCAGCGTTCTCGAGAATGTTAGAATTGCCTACGATGCAGGGCTTGCCTGCTCCCCGCTCGACGCGCTTATTCACACTCCTCGTGCGTTGTCTCGGGAAAGGGAGTCGATCGAGGCTTCCATGGAACTTCTGGAGATGTTCCAACTTGGATCTCATGCGGAGGATCGTGCAGGGGATCTCTCCTACGGTGCCCAGCGACGCCTCGAGATTGTCCGGGCACTCGCGCTCAAACCATCGCTCCTCCTTCTCGACGAGCCTGCGGCGGGGATGAATCCCTCCGAGGCGATGCAGTTGACCGAATTCCTCCGATGGGTGCACGGGAAATTTTCCCTCACAATAGTGCTTATCGAGCATCATATGCAGATGGTGATGGCCCTGAGTGACAGGATTGAGGTCATCGAATTCGGAGTCCGGATCGCTGGTGGTAAACCGGAGGAGGTGAAAGCCAATCCACGTGTCATCGAGGCCTATCTCGGCACCGAAGGAGAGCTGCCATGACAACGAACAACGAAGGCATCGCTCTTGAAGTGAAGGATCTGGAGGTCCGCTATGGTGGAATCCAAGCCGTACGAGGAATTTCCTTCTCGGTGAATATCGGGGAAATCGTCGCCATGATCGGCGCCAACGGAGCCGGAAAGAGCTCCACCCTGCGTGCCGTTGCGGGAGCAGTTCCCCATACCGGGATCATCAGGCTCGGAGGCGAGGTGATCCGGACAGACCACCCCGAGGAGATCGTCCGCAGAGGTCTCTCGCTGGTTCCCGAGGGAAGGGGAATCTTCGCAAATCTCTCAATCGAGGAGAATCTCCGTCTTGGAGCATGGACAAACCGCGAGGCTTACGATGAGAATCTCGCGAAGGTCTTCGGTCTCTTCCCTCGGCTCAGGGAGCGTCGCAACCAGATGGCGGGAACCCTCTCGGGCGGTGAGCAACAGATGCTGGCCGTGGGGCGTGCCCTCATGAGCCGTTCGAAGATTCTGCTACTTGATGAACCCTCCATGGGACTGGCTCCCAAGTTGGTACTGGAGATCTTTGCCATTCTTCGGGACATCAACAAGGCGGGGGTAACCCTCATGATCGTCGAGCAGAATGCCGTGATGGCACTTAGGCTTGCCCACCGCGCCTGCCTGCTTGAACTCGGTGCTATCACCCTGAAAGGGAGTGGAGCCGAGCTTCTTGAAAATCCCAAGATCCGTTCCGCTTATCTGGGGCATTGATCGAAGCTGTCAGCTTCGGCAACGGGGCTCACCTTTTCTTCAGCGGTTTTTCCAAGGCTTCGGCGCGGAGTTGAGCCATCGCATCCGTCCAATCTGTATGGGAGTTTCCATCCCAACCCATCTGGTGGCGGCGTTCAGCGATGAAGTAGGCGCGTAGGGAGATCGCCTCGTGGGAGATTTCCGGTTCGGACGCCGTACGCTTCGGTTCCAAGGTAAGCGTTGGGGCGAGCTTTTGGGTGCTTTTGCCGGTTACCCGTTTCTTGCGGACCGTTGCCTTCGGAGTCTCCCTGACAGATGCTTTGGAAGAAGTTGGCTTCTTGGAAGTAGTCTGTGAAGGGGACTTGGAAATTGTGGATGGAGACTTCTTTGTGGCCATATGTGTTACTCCTTGTAATTACAGAGTATGCCGAAACAAGGAGGCGTCGACAGATTTTTTATGCCATTTTCGTATCCTCGGGATATACCCTATCATTATGAAGGAATTCCTAATCCGCTGGCTGATCACGACTCTCGCCGTCATGGGTGCTTCTCATCTCATTCCAGGGATCTCCTACAGCTCTACGGAGACTCTTATTGGGGCAGCGTTACTTCTGGGGATTATCAACGCCTTGGTCCGCCCGGTACTTCTTCTGCTGAGCCTCCCCTTTATCATCGTTACCATGGGATTCTTCATCCTGGTAATTAATGCGCTCCTGCTGCTCTTTGTCTCGGCCGTGGTTCCTGGATTCCACGTTGAGGGCTTCTGGAGCGCTCTTTTTGCAGGAATTATCATTGGGCTTATCAGTTGGATCCTGAGCAGTTTTTTCCGGGCAAGCGATGGGCGCGTCTATCCCGTCACCCACCATCAGCAGATGAAGCAGGTTCAGGGGCGAGTTGTCTCGGAGGATTGAGGGGATGTGGAAGCGTTAAAAAGTTGAAGGGTTAAAAGGGTGCCGATCATTAATTGTCTCTTCTTATGGATCCTTTTAATTTTGTAACCGTTTAATTTCTTTAACTGTATCCATGCAGATCCCGTTTTTCGATCATACACCCGCTGCACCGAAGATTTGCGGCATTACCTCTTATGAGGATGCCCTCCGGACAATCGAGTCAGGGGCCGGAGCCTTGGGATTCAATTTCTATCCACCCTCTCCTCGCTCCATTCCCGAGGAGGCTGATCTATCTTGGATCGCAAAGCTCAAGAAAGACTATCCCGATATTGCTCTTGTGGCGGTGGTTGTGAATCCCGACGAGAGCTTACTAGCGCGCCTCCGCGAGGCCATCTGCTTCGATGCCATTCAGTTCCATGGGGATGAGACTCCTGAGTTTTGTGCTACGGAGGGAGAAAAGTTTGCTCATTGGATCAAGGCCCTGCGCGTTCGAGCCGAGTCCGATTTGAGCAGGGTGACCGATTATATGACGCCCTTCCTGCTACTTGATGCCGCTGTGCCCGGGGCCTACGGAGGGAGCGGTCACACGATCGATTGGAATCTTGCATCCGGCTTTGTGGCGAGCCATACGGAAAGGAGGGTAATTCTTGCCGGAGGTCTCAATCCCGGGAATGTGGCCGAAGCCGTGGCGACCGTTCGACCTCATGCCGTTGATGTCGCAAGCGGCGTCGAATCGACTCCGGGCGAGAAAGATTCGGTGCTGGTTCGGGAGTTAATAGCCGCGGCGATGGCGGTCTAAAAAAGGCAAATGAACTAATCTGGAACTCAAGAACTCATGAACATGAGGAGTCTCGGATTGGCAGATGATTTACAGGTCCGTGGATCGGATAATTTGGATGGGTTTTTTATAAAAATCTTGATTCGAAATCTTCTTTTCCTGATTTCCTGAGTTCCAGATTCAAAAATTCTGTGCATCATCTTCCGATGAGCAATACCTACCGCATCGCAGTATTGGCCGGAGACGGCATTGGTCCCGAAGTCATGGCAGAGGCTGCCAAGGTTCTACGTGTTGTCGAAAAGAAGTTCGGATTCACTCTTCTGGAAACCGCGATGCCTGTGGGGGGTGCTGGAATCGACCAATTAGGAAAAGCTCTTCCCGCCGAGACACTCAAGGTCTGTGAGGAAAGCGATGCGATCCTCTTTGGATCGGTCGGGGGACCCAAGTGGGAAAACCTCCCCCCCAATGAGCAGCCCGAGCGCGGTGCCCTACTGCCACTGAGGAAGCATTTTGGTCTTTTTGCAAATCTCCGTCCCTGCATCTGCCTTCCGGAGTTGGCCCACGCCTCGCCGCTGCGCCCCGAGTCCGTGGCTGGGGGAGTCGATGTCCTCTGTGTGCGCGAGCTGACTGGCGGACTCTATTTCGGCGAGCCGAAGTATCTCAAAGATACTGGTGAAAATGCGGCCGATCCCATTGCGGTAGATACGATGGTCTACAAGAAGAGCGAGATCGAGCGGATCGCTAGGGTCGCCTTTGAAGCCGCACGTGGCCGTGGTAAGAAACTGACTTCCATCGACAAGGCCAATGTCCTCCAGAACGGTATCCTCTGGCGCCGCACGGTGAACGAGATCGCCAAGGAGTATCCTGATGTGACCCTCTCCCACCTCTATGTCGATAACGCAGCAATGCAGCTCATCAAGAACCCCAAGCAGTTCGACGTGGTCCTGGCCGAGAACCTCTTCGGCGACATCCTGAGTGACGAGATGGCGATGATCGCGGGATCGCTCGGTATGCTCCCCAGCGCCAGTCTTGGTCAGTCCAAGGGGGAGTCCCGCCGTTTCGGCATGTATGAGCCGAGCGGTGGCACAGCGCCCGATATTGCCGGCAAGGGCATCGCCAATCCGATCGCCCAGATTCTGAGTGTCTCCATGCTGCTTCGCCACTCGCTTAACGAGGCGACTGCAGCGGATGCGATTGATGCTGCTGTTCGCAAGGTGATCGCTTCGGGTCTCCGCACGGGCGACATCTACTCCGAGGGAACAACCAGAGTTGGCACGGCTGAGATGGGCGATGCCATCGCGAAGGCGATTTGAAGGAGTTCTGAGAGAGGATGGCTTTAGTCGGCCGGAAACTTCTTGCCAAAGAGACCGCATGGAAGGCAGTTTTCTTCATGGCAGCGACACGCAATCCTGACGAGATTTTCTACCGGGGGGCTGACTCCTTTTTTAACGCCCATGCAGATATCGGCCTTACTTTCGATGACGTCACGCTGGCGACCCTTTATTCGGATATTCTGCCGAGCCAGACTCAGCTCGATTCCCGGCTTACCGAGGCACTGCATCTGAATATTCCTGTCGTCTCAGCCGACATGGACACAGTCACGGAATCTCGCCTCGCAATCGCCATGGCGCTGAACGGCGGTCTCGGACTCATTCATTACAATATGCCCGAGAAAGACCAGCTCTGGCATGTCAGTCGTGTGAAATACCATGTGCAGGGACTGATCCAGGATCCTATCAAGGTATCGCCCGATCAATCCATCGGGGACGTCCTCCAGCTCATCGAAGAGAAGAACTTCGGCTTCAGCACGTTTCCTGTTGTCGATGAGAGCGACAGACTCGTCGGGCTGCTCTCCGGTCATGTGGTCAAGCCGCGCTATGCTTCTAAAAAGGTCTCCGAGGCGCTAACACCGCGCAATCAGGTCCGCACTCTCTCTCGGAAGGAACTCGGGAAGGATCCCATAGCCGTAGCTGACAAGTTCTTCACCGAGCATGTAGGGATTCACAAACTGCTGGTCGTGGATGATGAGGATCGCCTCCACGGTCTGATCACGATGAGCGATGTCGAAAAGATCACCCAGGAACGCAAGGCTCAGTTCAAGCCAGCCCGCGACTCCCAGTTCCGCCTGATCTGTGGTGCGGCCGTCTCCGCAACGCGTAATGCTTTCGGGGAGCTTGATAGGGAGCGAATCCTGAATCATGTCGGGGCGCTCATCGAACGAGGCGTCGATGTTGTCGCTGTCTCCACTGCTCACGGCCATAGCAAGGGGGTGGGAGACACCGTGAAGGTGCTGCGCGATGCGTTCCCCAAACTGCCGATCATCGCTGGGAACGTCACCAGTGCGACTGGTGTCGAGTACCTTGCAGACTGCGGCGCCAATATCATCAAGATAGGGCAGGGGCCAGGATCCATCTGCACCACCCGCATCGTGGCAGGAGTCGGCATTCCGCAGATGACAGCTCTCTATGTCTGCTCGAAGGCGGCAGAAAAAAAGAAGGTATCCATTCTGGCCGACGGCGGCATCACCAAATCCGGCGACATCGTGAAGGCGCTGACTATGGCTCAGGGTGTCATCTGCGGCGGCATGTTCGCTGGCTGCACCGAGGCTCCGGGTGAAGTCGTCGAAATTGGGGGGAAACCTTACAAGCAGTACCGTGGGATGGGGAGTCTCTCTGCGATGAATGCAGGCAGTGCCGCCCGTTATGGTCATGACAAGAAGGACACCACCCGCAAGGTGGCTGCTGAGGGGGTCGAGGCGCTCAAGGAAGCTTGCGGACCTGTGGACCGTGTGCTCGCGAGTCTCATCGGCGGTATCCAGAGCGGCATGGGATATCTCGGTGCTGAGAACCTGAATCAACTCCGCGAGAAGGCCCGCTACATCCGCGTCAGTCCAGCAGGCCAGCGTGAGGCCTCCCCCCATGATGTGGTGGAGTTGAAGACCCGGAACTAAATGTCTTCTAGCCGCCGCTTCTGCGGCGGATTACCAACCAAGAATTAGTGCGAAGACCAGAGGTGCGACAATCGAGGCATCTGACTCAATGATGTGCTTGGGCGTATTGATGCCGAGCTTTCCCCAAGTGATCTTCTCATTCGGAACGGCACCGGAGTAGCTGCCGTAGCTCGTGGTAGAGTCGCTGATCTGGCAGAAATAGCCCCAGAGCGGAATCTCGGGACGCTGGAGATCCTGATGGAGCATTGGCACGACGCAGATTGGGAAATCACCGGCAATGCCGCCGCCGATCTGGAAGAATCCGATGGAGCCGTCGGGGGAGTAGGCATGCCGGCCAGTTCCCGCGCTTGTCGTGAGTGGCTTCGAGTTCTTCGTGTACCAGTCAGCGAGCGCAATCATGTACTCGATGCCAGTGCGGACGGTGTGGACATTCTTCACGTCACCGCTGATGACGTGTCCGGCAAACATATTACCTAGTGTGGAATCCTCCCAGCCCGGGACGAACATCGGGAGGTTTTTCTTGGCGGCCTCCATAAGCCAGCTGTTCTTTGGGTCGATCTGATACTCCAACTTCCCGCTCAGCAGGATGCGGTACATGAACTCGTGGGGGAAAAGGCGCTCACCCTTCTTATCGGCTGCCTCCCACTCCGCAAGGACTGCCGCCTCGATCCGGCGCATTGCCTCCATCTCGGGGATGCAGGTGTCGGTGACACGGTTCATGTGGCGCTCAAGCAGGGCCACCTCGTCGGCGCCGGTCAGATCGCGGTAGTTGGGAACGCGCTCGTAGAAATCATGGGCCACGAGATTGAAGACATCTTCTTCAAGGTTGGCACCCGTACAGCAGATAGCATGGACCTTGTCCTGGCGGATCATCTCGGCAAGTGAGAGTCCGAGTTCCGCAGTGCTCATCGCCCCGGCGATTGTCATGAACATGGAACCGCCCTTATCGAGGTGGGCTGTATAGCTGTGAGCCGCATCCTTCAGCGCGGCGGCATTGAAGTGACGGTAGTGATGCTCGATGAAGCTTGAGATGGGGCCTGAGTTGCTCATGGGCAAAACTTAAAGGGTAGGTGGGTGCAAGGCAATCAGTCTGGGTAAGAAAAAAGGCCGCACTGGTTGCCCAATGCGGCCTCTGAAATTAACAATACTACAGGAA
>JBAXXS010000023.1:0-26099 GCA_037127835.1 Verrucomicrobiota bacterium
ACCCCTAGGGACCCCTTGGGAACCGAGCTTAATTCGTCACGAAATCTCGACGGACCTCTTATCTGCCAATGGCGAGCTTTGCCATGAGGTCAGTCGTCATTGATTCGAGCTCAATGGAGACAACTTCGACGCGTCGGGTGAAGTAGTTGTAGGCGACCAGGTTGGGAACAGCGACACCAAGACCGATAATCGTACAGTTCAGGGCCTCGGAGATACCATTGGCGACCAACTGGGGATCACCACTCGCTCCGATATTGCCAAAGATGCCGACAAGGCCCGAGAGGGTCCCGAGCAATCCGAGCAGGGGAGAGATGCCGGTTGTGATCTCTAGGAAGACAAGACCCGATTCGAGTCGGGAGATTTCATGCCGTGCACGGGTCTGTACGGCGTCGAGGATCTCGGCACGTGTCCACTCCCTGTGCTGGAGGACGCTTAGCAGAACCCGTGACAATGGGGAGGGTTCTCGGAGAAGAAATTTCTGAAGATTCTCGATCTGGGATCCGCCTTTGAAAGCATCGAGAGCCCGAACCACATCGGGCGGTAGCGCACGATCCATCTTGATGACGAGCGCCCTTTGAAGAATCACGGCCAGGGAGAAAACCGAAAGGATGAGAAGAACGGCCATGAAGAAGCCGCCTTTAACGAAGAACTGGACAAAGCCGGGCATCGCGGCAAGGAAGGGGAACAGGTACATGGAGTGAAGCTTAGTAAACGGTGAAGCTGTAGTCGATTTCCAAGACCCCGTTCTGGAGTGTTCTGGCAACGTCGGGAGGAATCGGCGGAAGCTTAGCATCCATAATCGAGCGAAGACTACAATCAGTCAAAGACTCATTCCCATTGCTGGAGACGACATGGAGTCCGCTGACCTTCCCGCTGGCGGTGACCTTGAAGCTGACGTCCACTGTCCCGATGCTAAGAACCCCCATCCGCTCATCCACATAGTAGTACCACCTCGATCCGATGGCATCGGAGACACCTTTGCGATAGCGGCCCAGCGGTGTGGACTCGGCGGCAACGGAGGATCGACCACGGTTGGAGATATTTCCATGGATCACGGTTTGATGTGTCTCAGGTTGGTATCCTTTGGCGCTTCCCTGGGATCCTGGAACTGAAGCCTGGTGGGGAAGGGATGTAGAGGGCGGCAATGCCTTCTCTGCCGTCTGCGCTGATTGTTTAGAGCTCGCCACTGGGGATTCAGGCGGTTCAAGAAGCTTGATATTGTTAGGAGGTGGAGTGGCGGTTGGCGTCGGTTGTGGATTAGGGGTAGGCTTGGTAGCGGTGTTGGGAGTTGCCGTAGTGATGGGCGACTGGGTCGATTTTTGCTGCGATGGGGATTGTGCGGAGGGGGATGCAGGAGGTGAGGGCGGCTGCTCAGGAAGTGGGTTGCCAGCCTGAGAGGCTGGTTTTTCACCCGATGTATGGCGCTGGTTCTGAAGTTCTAGAGATGATTGCTCAATGCCCTGCTGCGAGGGGAGAGGCATTTGTCCTTCAGGGATTTGTTCACTGGCTGCTTTGCTGTTCTGATCCGATTGGAAAGGGGAATTCTCAGGTGCTTTGTCAGAGACTTCCTTTGCCTCAATGAAGGGACGTTCGGTTATGGCAGGAGGCGTGATCTCGAGTGTTACCTCGGGTGGAGGAGGAGATTTCTGAATCTCTTTTTTTAGTAGATTTCTTGCAAAGAGAATTGCCAAGAGGATGACCAATGCTCCATGGATCAGGCAGGAGAGTATAAGGAAGAAGGGAAAGCCCTTCTTCCTGCGACTTCGCCTGGAAGTTCGTTGATCCGTGGTGGCTGTCATGGCACGGAGGTGAGTTGCGGAGAGGAGGTCTTTTGAGTCCTCTGGGTCCTATAATTCCCCTGGGGAATTTTCAGGTTTCCTGTACGTGCCTGATGAAAGAGGTATTGCTGGATATACCCGGCGTAAGGTCCCATGACCTTTTCTCCATAATGCTCTAACTCGACCGGAGTCAGTTTCTTTGCCCGAGAAGATCGGAATGAGTTCAGGATTCTGCCGATCCAGACATCCACGGGAACAGCCTCTAGTCGGCCATAGGAAAAGAGAAGAATACAGTTGGCAACCTTTCTTCCGATACCTGGCAACGTGCAGAGGGCTTCCCGTGCTTCGTGGGTGCTCATGCCGACCAGTGCTTCCGGGTTGAATTTTCCCTCAGCGACCAATCGGGCCGTGCCGAGAAGGCCCTTTGCACGAAAACCAAGGGCGCAGCAGCGTAGCTCCGCTTCTGTCGCGGAGGCTAGGACGGCTGGCTCTGGAAAGGCGGGAACGGGGGAATTCTCCAGTGTTTTCCCATAAGCATGCCTCAAGGCCATGCTCATCTGGCGGATGTGGGCGACCTGTTTCATCGGCGAGAGAATGAAGGAGGCCATACATTCCCAGTGCGGTTGCCTCATGATGCGCAGACCATGGCAGACCAGTGATGCCTTGAAAGAGGCGGGATGAGAGACGCAGGAGTTACGAATGGCCTCAAGATCATGATCAAAGGCCAGATAATGTCCCAGGGATTCGGGATCAATCCCCCGAAAATGAAGGGTTTCACCCTCCTGTCTAAGAATGACACCCCTCTCGCCGATACATCCTGCATAGCCGCCATCGAATTCCATCCAATGAAAGGTCTGGCCGCTCTCCAAGGTCATTCGGAGATCGAATTCAGGACAAGTGATACTACCCTCTGATTGTTGAATTCGTTGCCCCTGCTTCATCGCGCAAAGTAGCTTAGGTTCTCCAGTTCGATCGCAAGGTTGACGTTGTTCACGGCCACAGTCTCGGGGAGATGCAGGATGACGGGCGAAAAATTCAGGATTGCTTGAATTCCGGCCTCGGCAAGCTGTTCGGCCACGCTTTGGGCGGCTGAGCCAGGAACGCAAAGAATGGCCATCCTTATCTCCCCACGCCGAACGAGTCCTCTCATCGATCCCATTCCCCGAATGCCCAATCTTCCCTCTTTTGGTTTTTGAGCTTTGAGATCAAATGCAGCCACAATCTCGAACCCCTCGCGGGCGAATCCCTTGTAACTCAGGAGAGCCTGCCCCAGGTTTCCCACACCCACAAGGATGACGGGCTGGAGGCTCGCGCGCCCCAAGATTTCCTCAAGCCTGTTCCTCAGGATCACGACTTCGTAACCTGTACCGCGTTTGCCCAGGGGACCGCAGTAAGCGAGATCCCTGCGGAGTTGAGCCGGCTGGACTCCGGCCACGCTGGCTAGGGCGGTCGAAGAGACGATGCTCTCTCTTTTTGCGACCATGAGACCCAGGCAACGGAGGTACAAGGAGAGGCGGTAAACTGTTTTCTTGGGAATATCCGACGAGATTCGGGCTGACATTCCCACTTTCCCGGGACTTTTACTCATGAAGGAAGGGAGATTCCGTCGTGAATGGCCGGGTTGCCGTAGAGGGTTGAGCTGCTGGCTGAGATCACGGAAACATCGAAGATTTCCCCGTGAAAACGGCTTCCGCCTTCAAAGATGACGATCTTATTGGTTCTCGTGCGACCGGCAAGGCGCTCTGGATCATTACGGCTGGGGCCCTCGCAGAGGATTTCCTGACGTGTGCCAATGCAAGCTTCGAGCTTTTTGGAAGCTGAGGCATTCACTACGGAGAGAAGATCCTGGTTGCGTTCCTCTTTCTCATCCTCGCTTAGCTGTTCCTCCATCAGCGCTGCCGGGGTGTCCCCGCGTTTCGAGTAACGGAAAAT
The DNA here is from genome assembly GCA_037127835.1 of Verrucomicrobiota bacterium. GTDB lineage: Bacteria > Verrucomicrobiota > Verrucomicrobiia > Chthoniobacterales > UBA6821 > UBA6821. The sequence goes on from JBAXXS010000023.1 coordinate 3,711, forward strand.
AAAAGCCCCGTCGAATTCCAGTTCCTCAGCCAGATTCCGGGACGCTTTATAATCACTCTCGGTCTCTCCCGGGAAGCCGACGATAATGTCTGTAGTGACCGCGATGCCAGGACGGCTTGCTCGCAGGTCGGCGACGAGCTTCCGGTACGATGCCGCCGTATAGGGACGGTGCATGGCCTTCAGGATCTTGTCGGACCCTGACTGAAGGGGAAGATGGACATGTTCCATGAGCTTCGGAAGTCGGCCGAAGCATTCCACAAGGTCCTTACGGAATCCCATCGGGTGGGGCGAGGTGAAGCGGATACGATCGAGTCCATCGACCTCGTGAAGAGCCTCGATGAGCTGCACAAAAGGGCTCTTGTCCCCTATCTTGGGAAACTCGTGCCGGCCGTAGAGATTCACGATCTGTCCGAGCAGGGTCACTTCACGGATCCCTCTCTCCACAAGATTGCGTGCCTCCTCAACAATCTCGCCGATCGGCCTGCCTCGTTCCTCACCCCGTGTTGTGGGGACAATGCAAAAGGTGCAGTGCATGTTGCATCCCTGCATGATGGAGATGAAGGCGGTGGCTTCTTTCTTTTTCTCCGGGAGGTGATCCCGAATAGAGTTCTGGGAACCCTCTTCAATCGCGGTGTCGATGATTGGTTGGATGGACGTACCGAGATCCCTTACATCTTCCTGAATGAAAGCCTCTTCACGTTTTTTTAATGCCTCCTCCACATAGTCCGCAACACGATGGAATTTCTGCGTGCCGATCACGAGATCGACATGCGGGGAGCTTTTCTGGAGGTCTTGACCCAGTCGTTGAGCCATACATCCCATGTATCCCAACACGAGTTTTGGTTTCTCCCTGCGGAGCTTCCGAAGCATGCCCATCTTGCCAATGGCCTTCTGTTCCGCCATCTCTCGGACACTACACGTGTTGAGCAGGATCACGTCGGCATCCCTCTCGTGAGAGACAAGTGTGTGGCCGCGATCCTGAAGGTCACGCGCCACCTGCTCGGAGTCACGTTCGTTCATCTGGCAACCGTAGGTCTTGATGAAGACGCTGGGCATGGGACTAGTGAAAAAGTTAGGAGTGAAGTGTTAAATTAAAGCGGAACCTTGACTAAATACGATAGTCACTAGCTACCATTTAACACTTTCAACTGCCGCTTTGAGGGGAGACCTCCGAGGGGAACTGAGGAGAAATCTGGCTTTCTGCTGGTAATTCCTCGTTCTCCTCAATGACCTCCTTGGCGTGGATGTTTTTTCCCCGCGGGTCGACCCTCTTGAGTCCGATTCGCTGGCCGCTTGCCTCCACCAGTTCGGCAACCCGTTTCTTTAAACGATACCCTCGAGTCCAAATGACAAACATGGCCGCCGCATACAGGCCTAGGGGAAGAAGCATGGAGTATCCGGTGGCTGCTAGATAGATCAGTAAGCTGATCATTAGGAAATTTGCCAGGAAAGTGGTTGCTACCATCCGAGTGGCAAGGCCGACACGAGTCAGGCATTTTGGGCCTCCATGGTACTCCGTAACGCTTCGCATGGTGACTCCCCACCAGAAACTTCCATAAATCTGGACATCCCAATCTTTCCAGCCCGTATCGGTAGAGTAGCTCCAGCCTTCATTTTCCAAAGCCTCGATGACCGACGTGATCAGAAGTTCGCGCCCCTTTCCCTCCTCATTCCACAAAATAAGCCTCGAGAGCCCACGGATTTTGCTGGGTTTGAAGTCTTTTTCTTTGGCAGCTATGACGGATTCCGGCGTGCGCTTGAACTTAAGCCAGGTGAAGTATCGGGCCCATCCCCTCACAAGAGGCTGGGCAAGGGCAAGAAATGCCACTAGCAAACGTGCCCTGATCGTATCGAAGCGTGGCTCCAGCTTGGCATGAATCATGTAGGAAAGAGCGACTAGGAAGGTGCCACCGAACATCAGGTAGGCAACGATTCGCAGGACTGGGAAAGGGATGGCCAGCAGAAAGAGAAAAGCGGTAAGGGTGACCCATTCGATGCTGCTCAAGTAAGCGGCCAATTCCGACTGCGGGGTGGGGTAGATGCACTGAAAGAGTCCTTCACCAAAGACGCCATGATAAATCACGGGTTGGTTAATCAGCCAAGTGAACCGCGGGGCTCCATAGACTTGTCCCTTCCATTTGGCTGTACCGGTAGGGCCAAAGAAAACCAGGTGCTTAAAGCGAAGGAGGGATTCTGCCTCTCCATAACCTTCCTGCTGCTTGCGAAAAGCCTTTAGGGTGAAGCGGCGATAGTGCCACACGATGGCCGAAGGGCTGAAGGCAATCACCTCTCCCTCCTGTTGAAGGCGCCAGCAAAAGTCCACGTCGTCACCAGCTTTTCGGTATTCCGGATCGAAACCACCTATCTTTTCAAAGGCCCACCTGTAAAAGGCCATGTTGCACCCGGGGATATGTTCCGCGACGACATCCGTGAGAAGAACATGACTCGGTCCTCCTGGTGCGGCGGCAACGCATGCCTGATGCCAATTCTGAGCGGGAGGGGAGATGTTCGGTCCCCCGACGCCGGCATAGTTACCCGAGAGGAGGGTTCCGACAAGATAGTAGAGCCAGTCAGGATCCGCCATGCAGTCGCTGTCGGTATAGGCAATGATCTCGCCAGTGGCCGCCGATGCGCCGACATTTCGCGCCACGCTGAGACCATGATTCGTCTGGTAAATGGCATGCACCCACGGGTGATGGGAGAGAATCTCTTTTGTGTGGTCCGTTGAACCGTCATCGACAACGACAACTTCGTAATCGGGATAATCAATCTTTTTGAGGGATCGAAGGCATGCTTCCAAGGTCTGGCCCCCATTGTAGCTGCAGACGATCACTGAGACTTTGGGGACACGAGGCAGGGGGGCCCGATGCGTGATGGATTGGCGATTGTCAAAAAACTCCCTGACTGTCGAAAGTGCCTTTTTGGGTGTGCGGTCCCGCTTAACTAAACCGAAGGCCCAATCGAGGATCTCCATTCCGCCCCGATGCCACTCATCCGTCCAGGCATAGAGAATGGTTCCTGCAAGGCCTCCTCGCACGACAGCATCGAGATGCCAACCGATCATCTCGGCCTGTTCCTCTTCGGTGTGACGGATCGTGTCCATACCGAACTCACCCATCATGAGGGGCTTGTCCTCGGCCAGATTCTGAAGGCGGGCCAGATAGCGCTCAAAATCTTCCCTGCGGTGCAGGTAGACATTGAATGTCAGGAAGTCGACATTTTGCGGAAGTAGGTACTCCGTGGGAGGATAGCTTGCATAGGAGTAGAGTGCCCGGGGATCCTCGTGACGAGCGATGTTGACCAGATGCTCCAGGAATTCGGTTACCCTCTTTGCTCCCAGCCAGCGCACCATGGAGGAGGGGATCTCGTTTCCCAGCAGGTAACCGAAGATTGCATGATGGCCCTTGTGCTCGCGCACAGCATCGAGAACGGCTTTCTCTACTGAGGTCCTGACCTTGGGATCATTCAGAAACTCGACATGCTCCATCCAGGCGATGCTGAAGAGAACCCGTAGACCATTCTCTAGGCAGAGATCTAGGAACCAGCGCGGCGGAGTGGTGTAGATGCGGATCAGGTTGGCACCAGTTTCTCGAATGACGGCCAGATCACGGGCCACCTGCTCTTTCGGGCCAAACTGGAATCCCTCGGAATCGGGGGCGAAGGGGGCATAGGTGACTCCTTTAACAAAGAATTTTTTCTCCCCTTCGAAGAAGAACTTTGATCGGACAATTACACGCTCAGTCACTGGGAGATGTTTATTGAGAGAGTTCTCCAAGTCGAGTCAGAATGAGTTAGAAGCGTGGGATGTCGAGGCCAGCTTCGGCATCCAGGCTCTGGGAGTGGGAAAGAATCCCGTGGCCTTAGGTGCTGTATCAAGAGGCAGGTCCTGATTTTTCTAAATCCCCTTCAGTCCTCCAAGCAGGAGTTCCGCGTTACTCCTGGTAGTTTCCATATTCAGGCAGAGGAGTTGCATCGCTTCGGCAGCCGGGATTTCCATGAGTTGCTTCCGCAGCTGAAGGATCCGACCATACTCGTCCGGATGATAAAGTAGTTCCTCGCGACGGGTTCCTGATTTGGTGATGTGGATGGCTGGGAAGACGCGTTGTTCCATGATGGAGCGATCCAGATAGATTTCCATATTTCCCGTCCCCTTATATTCCTCGAAGATCAAGTCATCCATCCGGCTATGCGTTTCCACCAGGGCGGTGGCTAGAATGGTTAGGCTCCCTCCCTCCTCGACATTGCGAGCCGAGCCGAAGAATTTCTTGGGACGAGCCAAGGCTGCCGAGTCCACGCCGCCGCTCATGGTGCGGCCTTTGCCCTGGGTGTTGTTGTTATAGCCGCGCGAAAGGCGAGTGATACTGTCCACAAGGATCACTACATCCTTTTTTAGTTCCACAAGTCGCTTAGAGCGTTCCGAAACCATCTCTGAAACCTGCACATGGCGTGCGGTCGGTTCATCGAAGGTGGAACTGAAAATATCGCAGTCCAGAGCCCTCCGCAGGTCGGTGACTTCCTCGGGTCGCTCATCCACCAGGAGTAGCATAAGATGGACATCGGGATGATTTGCCCGGATTGCGAGGGCCAGGCTCTTGAGCATCATCGTTTTCCCAACGCGCGGTGGTGCCACGATCAATCCACGCTGACCCATTCCCAGTGGTGCGATCAGATCAACGGCTCGAGCTGTCGGATTGTTTTTGCCCGGCTGCTCCAGATAGATCCTCCTGTTGGGGAACATTGCCGTGAGATTGTCAAATTCCGTTGGGCTTTTCCAAGACTCCGCCGGTATCCCTTCGATTTCCGTGAGTGTGTGGAGAGCCAGCTTCCTTTCGGATTGTAGCGCGACTGTTCCCTTAATTCTCAGACCAGGGCGCAACTCGTACTGGCGAAGTAGTGGGATGGGAAGGTTGAGATCGCAGGGAGTGGGTTGAAAATTAAATTGAGGCCAGCGGATCATCGGCGCATCGGGAGCAAACTCCAAGATCCCCTCCGCAGTGAGAGTGCCTCCTCTCTTCAGTTGATCCCTCGCCAGATCGAGTGTCAGATGATGCCTTGAGGAATCCCGATGCAGGGGAAGGTTTCTCGAAGCTATCATCTCCAGGAGGCTCTTGTGGCTTGATGCGTGAAGTATATCCATATCCAGCGGAGGAGGGATCTGGACCGGAAGCACCTCCTTTGAGGAGGTTTGCATGGGAGTATCAGTTAAGGGGAGTTCCGTATCGGCTTCATCAGGTATAGGGCCGGAGTTCATAGGTTTTTCAAAAGTGGTAGGAGATGCCGGATCTGGAGTTCTAACGTGGAGGTCGAGGCGTCATTCCAGAGAAGGTGATCCACAAGGGTGATTTTTTGTTCCTGATCCGTTTGGTTTCTTAACCAGGCTGCGGTTGCTTGGTGTGAGAGGTCACGCTCCAGGCTCAGTCTTTCCTTTCTGAGGGAGTCGGAACAGGCGACTAGAATGACCCTATCGAAGAAGTCTTCCAAACCTTTCTCGTAAAGAAGGGGGATTTCCGCGATAAAAAAATCACCTTTTGTTCCCTTGGATGCGAGAGCGAGCGGTTTCCAGACTTTCTCTAATCTCGGATGGAGAATTTCCTCAAGCAAGGTTTTGGCCGATAGATCCGAGGTGATGAGCTCGAAAAGTCGTTTCCTATCCGGACATCCCGTGCCGTCAAAACAGGCGTCACCAAATGCCCCTCGAATAAGTTGATGAACTTTTTCATCATGATCCAGCAGTTTACGATTTTCGAGATCGGCATTATAGATTGCCGACGGCAGAAGCTGAGCTAGTAACTTTAGGGCAAGGGATTTGCCGCTCCCGATACTGCCCGTTATCGCTATCGATGGCATCTGATGGTTTCAGCAGATCAAGAGAACCTTATTTCTCTTGATTCCCTCCGTGATTATTTCCCTCTGACAGCGGTCGAGTTCATGGATGGCTGGGGCAAGTCTTGAGGGAGTCCTAGGGGTGTTACGATCTCTGATTCCTCAGTGTCGCCGCGACGCGGCTGGCCTTCAGCATCGAGGATGTGGGGCGTGACAAAGATCACCAGATTCTTTTTGATTTTCTGGTCGGCATCGGAGCGGAAGAGTCGGCCAGCCATCGGAATGTCTCCCAAGATCGGCACCTTGTCCTGGACTTTTTGTACATCCTCACGAATAAGTCCGCCAAGGGCCACGGTCTGTCCATCCCAGACCGTCACGAACGTGTTGACCTCACGCACGCTGAAGACCGGCTGGTCGATCTTATTCGTTGTGAGTAGCTGAGTTGTTGGAATTAAAGCAGGTACTACGCCATTGAATAATCCTGCTGTATATCCCACGCCGTTAATGGGAGACCCATAATTAATAAAGCCATCGAAGTCGGTGACTCTTGGGTTTAATTCCAGATCGATCGTATAACCATCGGGACCAATCGTCGGTTTGGCCTCTAGGACAACGCCGAGATCCTGCTTAGTGAAATCCCTGGGAAAGGCAGGAGTGACCGTTGGTGGAGGGATTGTTAATGGGTCAACTGTAGTAGTCCCGCCCGATCCACCGTTGTTTCCGGATTGACTAAATGTTGGAGGGTCGTACTGACGAGGATAGATGAACTCATTGATAATTTTGACCGTGGCCTTGACGCCGCTCTTGGTTGTGACCTTGGGAGCGGCCATCAAATCCACCCCCTTTTTCTGATTCAGGGCATGAATGACCATCTGGAATTGGGGATCGGTGAAGACTCCAGCGACGCTGAAGACTCCCGGAGCGGGAGTTATAGAACCACCAGCCTGACCAGCCAGAAGCGCACCAATGGAATTTCCGGTGATGGCCTGATCTCCCGATCTGAGACTACCCACGGTATTCATGCCTGCCGGGTTGAAGGGATAATTCGCACCATTCAGAGAGTTGGATCCTCCACCTCCACTTCCATAGACCCCGCTACCACCGATGCTAAAGGGTCCCAGCAACCAGTCGAACCCCAGCTCCTGAATATTGTTCTGATTGATTTCTATGAATTTCGTCTGGATATCAACCTGAGACGGAGCAACTCCCATGGCCGCATCCACGAGGGCATCAATCTGGTCGATGTTATCCCGGGTGTTACGCACCACGAGCTTACTGCCAGAGGGTAGGTAGTTGGCACTCGAGCCAGTAGGAAACTCGACGCCTTGAGAGACGAGATAGTCTTGAGCATTGTAACGAGTGGCAACACGGGGCAGGTTTGCGGCACTTGGCGCAGTTCCTGCTTGAGGAAGCGCACTTCCCGAGTCAAGCAGCTTGGGTGGAATGAAGGTTGGGGGAACTTGATATTCCTTGGTGATCAGGATGTCCGTTGGTTCAGAGAGAGGGACGATCGAGACAGCATAGGGATCGATCTTAAGCTTCAGGTTGCAGAGCTTGCTGATGTAATCGAGGGCTACATAGAGAGGCACATGGGAGAGGGCCAGTGTGATATGAGGCTCTGTTGATCCTGCATTTGGCTGGGCGGGTGCACTGCTAGGGGCCGCATTGGAGGAGGTCACAGCCTGAGGTGGTAATGAGGCGGATTGAGATCCAAGTTTCAGGAAAATATTCACCCCTTTGTGGCTTGGATCCTGTTCGACGCTTTTCTGCTTGAGGTATTCGACTGCCTCACTGATCGGTGAGTCGCTGAGGTCGATCTTGGGGATGATAATGGAATTCAGCTTTGCAGTGATCTGATCCGTTCCCCGGATGTCCTGTTGACGACCCACTGATTCGGTCGTACGCCCCTGTTTTGACTTACGGGGTGGTCGCTCCCAAGTCTTTTCAACCTGCCAGAGCATTCTGCTTCGTGTCTCATTATAGGCCTCGTCAGCATACTTGATTGTGGAGTTATGGATTTCCTCCATTCCTTTGCGGGCAGAGTTGTTATAGGGGTCGATTTGTAGGACCGCTTCGTATTGTTTCAGGGCCAGTTCATCGCGACCTGTTTTTGCAAGATCGGAAGCTTGCCTAAGAAGCTTGATCACCTCTTCGCGTTTGGCGGCGAAGGCCGGTGTTACCGTCTTGTTAAAGATGCCAGGTTGTTCCAGATCGGAGAGAAATCTCACCGCGGCTTTAGAGCCCGGATTCATGGAGGGATCGAGGATGGATTTGGCAACGCTTTCAGCCGAGAGAGGGAGACCGTTGGCGTCCATAATGCCTGATTTTTTAGCGATGCTGTCCGTGAAATCGCCGTTCTCAGCTAACTCATTGGCAAAGGCCAGGACGATGGTCGTGTAGTCCGAGAGTAGGGCCTTCCTGCTGGGATTGGCAGAAGTGCCCGAAGGGGCCATGGTCATTGATTCCACGGCTTGTGTATAAGCCCTCTTCAGGTCGTGTTGGGAGTATTGCTGCATGGCAGACTGCATGAGCGATCGTGCCTGAATCAGGTCTTCCTGACTGCGAACAATGGCTCGTTCAGAATCTGCAGCGACGGATGCCGTCTGTGCCGTCAGCTTCCAGGAAGCGAGATGGGCCGTGACGATGATCGCAACGAACATTGCACAGAGGAAACGGGAGAAGGAAGGGACGGGAAAGGGGCGTGGAGATTTGCAGCTGGGCATAACAATGGAAAGCTGCTTGTTCATCGGCTGGATTTGGAAGCGGTCGAGGGATCACCGGGGATTGCCTCGGAGGCAACGGCCTTGGCATCGGGAGTAGAGATTTCCAATCCATTTTCCACTGTTTTGATCAGGGGTTGGCCTGCGGGATCCAGCAGGCCGGCTGAGACGAAGATGAGGAGGTTTCTCTTGATCCGCTGGTTGTTGGAACTGCGGAAGAGCGATCCCACAAGCGGCAGGTCACCCACAATAGGTGTCTTATCCTGAACCTTCTGGACATCTTCCCTCATCAGTCCACCCAAGACAACTGTCTGACCATCATAGACCGTCACCTGGGTATCGACCTGACGCACGCTAAAGACAGGTTGATTGATGGTGTTTGCCGTAAGAAAAACCCTTTGAGTGCCGAGAGATATCTGACCAACTCGTGAGTAAACTGTTGCAATGCTGCTGATCGGGGAACCGTAATTTACAAAGCCCTGAAACTCCGTGATCTGAGGAGAGAGACTGAGTTCAATAGTATAGCCATCTGGTCCGACCGTTGGTTCCACTTCGAGTTGCACCCCGCAATTCCGTGTCTCGAATGAGGTCGGTGTGGCTGGATTTGCAGGTTGTATTTGTCCGGGTGCTGTGGAGGCAACAACAGTCGGAGGCGAGTAATCGCGCGGGTAAGGGAATTTCTGTGTGATATTGATCGTGGCTTTACGCCCACTCGTTACGGTGACTTTGGGTGCGGAGACAAGATCCACTCCCTTCTGTTGATTGATGGCCCGCAGTACGACTTGAAACTGAGGATTGGTGAAGACTCCCGCAAGGGCAAGGACGCCTGCCGCCGGTCCTGCAGGCGAACCGAAGAGGAGGGCATCCAATGCATTCGCAGTGACAGCGGCCGAACCCGTGCGGTTTCCAGCCGTGACATTGCCAGCCGTGACATTGCCGGCTGGATCCACGTTCATTGCTCCGGCCGGATAGCCATTAGCAGGGTTGACAAAGGGGTAATTGCCTCTGTTGGCCTGCCCCTGTCGATTACCAACCGTGCCGCCTCCGGTATTGACTCCGCTGCCACCCGGAAGTTGGAAAGCGCCCATTAGCCAATCAAAACCAAGCTCTTGCAGATTATTTTGAGTGACTTCCAAGAAGCGGGCCTCGATCTCCACCTGACTGGGGGGGGTGGCAAGAGAGACCTCCACCAGAGAGTCGATCAGGTCGAGGTTCGCCTGGGTGTTTTTCACGAGCAGCTTGCTGCTGGATGCAAGGTATGTTGCGCTGGCTCCAGCGGGGAAGGTGACGCCCTGGGATTCCAGGAATTCCTTGGCGCCGGATTTGCCAACGGTTCCTGATGCGCCGGGGACTCCTGCCGTCGGAAGTGCACCGGCTGAGGGAGAGGAGCCGGCACTACTCGAGATGAACCCTGGAGGCACCTTGTATTGTTTTGAGATCAGGGTTTCCGTTGGTTCGGAGAGGGGAACGATGGCTACTGCATACGGTTCGATCTTGACCTTAAGATTTGCAGCCGAGGCAATGTATTTCAGGGCCTCTCCAAGGGGGAGGTCGTTCAACGACAGGTTGAGCTTAGTGCCGCCATCGACTGCTTCCTTTGCCGGATCGAGCTTGAGAACGATATTCACTCCCTTCTTTGCCGGATCTGTTTCGGTTGTGTCCAAGACGCGGGATTTTTTCTGAAGCTTTTCCACAGCCTCACGCACCGTCTCGTCGGTAAGGGAGAGTTGAGGAAGCCTGATCTCCTGAAGTTTCCGGCTGATGGCGCTGGTGCCCTGCATGTCGATAGGGCTTTGCTCGACGATCGTGGTGGCGCCCGTATTGATTTTTGGAACGGGCAGTTCCCAAGCCCTTGCCACATCGGATATCATCTGACTTCTTCGCTCGGTGTACGCAGTTTCCGCGTAACTGGAGCGCTGTTTGTTGATCTTCTCCATCCCGAGTCGAGCAGATCTATTTTCAGGATCCAGATTGAGAACCATCTGATATTTGTTGAAAGCTGCATCAAAGCGAGCCGATGCGTAGAGCCCCTCGGCTTCGTTCATCAACTGTTCAACCTGAGTCACCTTGGTGACGAATCCCGGAGTGATGGTCCTGTTGAAATGGTTCGGGTCACGAAGTGATTTCTGAAGATCCAGCAAGGGTGCATAGGATGATGCATAAGGCTTGTCGGTTGCGGTTTTCACGACCAACTCAGCATCATCGTAGTAGCCTTCGCTCACCCGCTGCGTGGCCAACGCATAAGCAGACTTGGAAAAGGTTTCAAGAGCCAGGGAACGCAAACCCGCGGAAGACTCACCGCCGGAGGGTAATGCATCGACAGCACTCTTGGAAAAAGCAAAGGCGGATTCGTAATCCTTGTCCGCCATGGCGGTGATGGCTTTTTGAGTCTGGGTCTGCGCCCAATTACTTCTTTCTTGAAGAATCCGGATTTCACGCTCGGATTGGCCGATCACCCCGCTCTGCTGTGCGTAAGCAATTGAAGATGTAATAGCCGCTCCAACGATGAACCTGATGGCCAATACAGAAAGAACAAGTAATCGCAGGCGTATCTTCGAGATGTTCGAGAGATGATTCATTGTGATGCGAGGGGGGATTAATGAAGAAAAGTTGCTCAAAGAGCGGGGCTCGGACTCGGTGAGGGAGAAGATGATGCCTTGATCGTATAATTTTTTCCATCCTTGTTCAGCAGGATCCCCTCTTTTGAAAAATCAACGAGCTTATAAGTTTCCACGTGTTTTTTGTCCAAGCTGCCCAGATTGAAGTTCTTGCCCCGTTCCACTGTGACATCCTCAACAGCGGCGCCAGAGAGCTGGTAATGGAAGGTGACGCTTTCAACAAGTTCAATGGGTGACTTTCTGTATTGTCTAGAAGTATTCTTCTTTATGAGGATGTGATGCTCTGCGGTGAGCGTGTTTTCTAGGATCAGTTCGCCGACATCATACTCGGTATCATTGATCGTTTTTTTCTTATCGCTGTAGTCCACCATTTTCAGGAAGGGGGCTCCGGGTATAGTTCCCCCTTTCAGTACGACTCTTACAGATGTGTCGGGTCGGTTTGCTTTTGATGGATTGGGAAGGGGCTGAGATGGCCTCAACTGATACTCAACTGTCAGATTGTTTGTGTCGGTGATTCCGTTGGAGTCAGTAACCGCGTTCGTTTCAATGCCCACGAATTCCAGGATATAGCTACTCTTGCGGATGTCATTTTCACCATAATTGAGCTTCGTGTATAATGGTGGAAACTGATCCGCGTTGTTTGGATCGGTTCCTGCCAAGAATTCCTCGCGCACGGTAAAACCCTTACTCTTTGGATCACGGTCTAGGATGTTAACGTCCGTGTAGTCGAGTTGGTGATCGATCAGCCACTGGTTCGGAACGGGGGGGTGGAGTGGCTCGTTACCCACCATCGGATCAATGAGTTTACCCTCCTTGAGGAGGTATGGACGCGAGACAAGCGGCGATGAGCCATTGTCACTCGGCTTCCAAAGCCCGGGCTTTTTCAAATGCTCGATAGCGACAACGGCATTGGAAGAAGCTGTTGGCGATGGGCTTTTTTCCTGTTTTGAGATTGAATCGGCTCCTTTCAGGGAGTCTTGAAATCCGAGCGACTGGGAGATCAGAAACACGGCAATGCCAATAACAATCAGCGAAGCGATTCCCAAGAGCCCCAGATGGTAGTGGCGAATGATCAGATTCTTCATAGGCCCTTTCCTTTGTCAGCGGGTTTGTGTTGAAGATTTGTTGCGGCAGGGGATTCCTGATCAGAGAATTCCAGTCCGCGGAGTTTCAGCGAGATGTCGAGAAGTTCCCTTCCCACAATGATCGGTAGTCTTTGAACCGGGATGCTTCCGTCTGGTGCAGGGGCTGCAGGAGGAAGCGGCGTATCGCGTCTGGGGGGCTCGCTTGTGGTGTTATGAACAAGAAGCTGATCAATGATCAGGAAATAGGGAGCCGTTGAAACCGCATTGACGATTTCTCGGAACGAACCTTGGCTACATCGAAAGCTCACTTTCATGCCGCAGGCGTCCTTGTAGGGGGTGGAAATTTTCACGGGAACTGTTAGAGGTGTTTTTTTGGGCGACGTTTCTGCAGTGGATCTTGAGAATTCGGAAAGAATCAGATCCTTGTGGGTGGCAAGCAGTTCGCCGAGCCAGCTCAGGACGGTGAGTTGTTTTGAAAGAAGTTGGACATCATCTTGGGATGGAAGCCTATTTTCGTATTCATCAAGGCCGAGATAGAATCCCAGTGGTAGTGTGGCGCCAGTGTTTGTGGCAAGTGACTTGATCCTAGTCACCTCGTTACGCAGTGCATCCTGAAAGCGTTGAGGGCGATCCTGGGGTTTTGCATTGCCGATGTCGGCAAAGGTGGGCACTTGGTACTTCTGAAGATACTTGACGAGGGCATCCAGCCGCGATTGCTCGGTGGTTATGGTTGCTTCAAGCCTGGAGAGGTTATCCTGACTGGGGAAAGGGAAAGGTTTTGGTGGTTGCGAGAGCTTCAGTAGTTGGGAAGCTTTAGAGGTATAATCCGCAGAAGCCGTTCCGTAATCATCCCATGCCTGATAGGCCAGAAATCCAAGAATCAGTGTTCCAAGGATCAGGGATGCTAAAAGAGAGGATGCCAGTTTGTTGTCCACAAACCATTTGGTGATCTTGTTCATCAGTTCAGGGAAGGGGAGTAATGGGATTGCGAAGAGGAATCCTGAGTGAAAAAGGATAGGCCCAGTATTCCCCATTGGGACTGCCACGCTGACTGATAATCTTGGATTTTTCCTTTTCCTCGACGGCAAAGATATCTGAGGACTGAAGGGAGGTGACAAAATCATCGATCACTGAGGCCTGCTTGGGATTGTCAAGGTACAGTCCTTTAATTATGAGAGACTTGATGGAACCGTCGTTACTCTTCGGCGGAACTCCCCTCTGAGAAATATCCCCAGCAGGTTGGATTTCGGTGATCCAGAGATAGCGTTCAGGCACCTTCGCGCTCAGTTCGGCAAGAATCCTTGGGTAGGCTTCCCGAAGGCTAACCGCAGAAAGAAGGATGTCAGTCGTCTGCTGGATGGAGAGTTCGACGTCTACCTTAGTCTTAATCTGGTTTGATATACTGGTTTCTTTGGCGATCTGCGCATCGATCGTTGCCGTCGTGGCACGGGTCAAGGAGGTTGCTTGCAGGGCAAAGCCATATAAGGCCCCGAGACTTGCAAGGAAAAAGAGGACGGCGGCAGCGAGGTAGGGGAAGCGTCTGGCGAAAGCCCTTTTCTTGGATACAGATGGAGGGAGGAGGTTGATCTTGGTTCGTGGGGAGGAGGTTAACACTAGGGCTCCCCCCACCAGTTCCCCCAAATTGTTGGGATTTGAGTCTAGAAAGGAGTGCGCGGATTCGGCCACGCCGATGCCTTCCATCGGATTGAAGAAAGAGGTCTTTATCTGCAGTTTTTCGTTGAAGAATTCAGCCAGATAGGGAAGGGACGCCATTCCTCCTGTTAGCAGAATTAACGTGGGCTCGCTTCCTCCGAGATTTGATTTGTAGTAGCTAAGGGAGCGGCTGATGTCGGCCTGAGTCTTGAGTAAAGTCTGTCTCGCTATACGGGCAATATTTGCCTCGACGGGGTCGCTTGCTTGTTCAAAGCCGGCACCAAGAGCAACGCTACCACGGGCAATCTTTAGTTTTTCCGCCTCATCAAGCTCTGCATGGATATCCTTAGCGATCGCGGAAGTGACAGCCAATCCCCCGGAAGGAATGCTTCGTGAGAAGAATGCTCCCTCTGCTGAGATAATCATGTTGGAAGTCCGAGATCCCATATCCAGCAGGAGGGTCGTTTCCGAGGTTGATGCTGATGAAGCATGGAGGAATGCATCATGGAGAGCGAGGGGAGCTACCAGCACGGCAGTAATGTTGAGGCCGGTGGAGGCTACCGAATCGCAGAGCGATTCCAGCAAGTCCGTTTTGATGGCTACAAATACAACATTTACGGCACCAGACGGGGTATTTCCCATCACAACATAATCCCAGACGACTTCTTCCAGAGGAAAAGGTATGTTTTGTTGTGCTTCAAAACCGACAACAGCGGCCACTTGGCCCGAAGAGCCTCCAGGGACTTCCAGGGGAACAACCCTTGTGAACACGGTGTGGGCAGGCAGCACGCAGACGACATCCGAACGGGTGATCTTCCATGCTTTTAGAATATCCTTTAGGGCGAGACGTATCTGATCCGGGCGCGATGTATCCAGCGCTGGATCAAGCATGAGTTCCCTGCGCACGCCGCGATGCAACGTGAGTTGCCCGTCTGCAGAGGCCGAAAACTCGGCAATCCGTAGGGACTGCATCCCGAGGTCAAGGACCAAGGTTTTTTTTGGTGATGCCATGTGGGAAAGCTCGAGGGCGTGGTTTGCTGGAAAATCCTTACTGCTTCTTCACCGACTCATAATAGTCGGAATTGAGGGACGCAAAGGGAGTCTCGTTTTTACTAAGCAGATAGCCGCTTGTCTTTTGATATT
This sequence comes from Verrucomicrobiota bacterium, assembly GCA_037127835.1. Classification (GTDB taxonomy): domain Bacteria; phylum Verrucomicrobiota; class Verrucomicrobiia; order Chthoniobacterales; family UBA6821; genus UBA6821. The sequence continues at coordinate 18,753 of JBAXXS010000023.1, forward strand.
GTGGCCACCACACACCGGTTGACTTGAGGCTTTTTTGGGCGACCAACTGTCCCTGCCGGGAGATGGTGACACCGATATCGACAATTGCCGAAGAGGCGCTGGATGGGATCTTCCCGTCGAAGAGGCGTTCCAGTGTTCTGGGGCTGACATACATGACGGACTTAAGGTCATTTTGCATCGCCGGCACGGAGGTATGGGTGACCTGTCCCGTGAGGAGTGTTCCCTGTGGGGAAGATGAGCTCTTGTTCGACAGCAGAACGTAGTAGTCCAGAACGATATCGTCCGCATACTTGTCAGCAGGGTTCATTGGACCCGTGGGCTGCCAGCCAAAAACAACCTCGATTTCCATCCAGTTTTTCGGACGGGAGGGCTTCTGGGTGGCTCCAGAATAGGAGATCGTAGGAGTGGTGACGATGGCCGGTTCGATCTTTGAAATCACGAAGCCGGTGGCATTTTGCGAGTGCAACGAAAAGCTGCCAAAGAAGAGCAATGCGCAGGAGACAAAGAGTCTTTTCAATGAGTGGAGGAAGGTGGGGGTATGCATAGGAGCGAATTTTTAATTGCAGCGGCTTCCCATCGCAAAATCCAGAAATAACGTTTATGTTTTCTCTTTTCGTGAGGGAAGCGAGTTTACCACTAATGGGCTCCCTTACGTAATAGCACTGCGGGAAAAGTACGGAGTATGATCCAAAGATCCAGAAATAGAGATGCCCGGTCAATGTACTCAAGATCAAGTTGCACCCAATCATCGAAGCTTTTGATCGAGTTTCTACCCTGGATCTGCCAGAGGCATGTAAGGCCTGGCTTCACGCTCAGTCGGCGCCTGTGGGTGCTCTTTTCGATGCGGTCAGTTTCGTAGTCTGGAAGCGGCCTGGGGCCGACGATACTCATCTCACCCCTAAGCACATTGAGCAGTTGGGGCACCTCATCAAGGCTTGTGTGCCTTAGAAAGGCTCCAAAACGCGTCACCCGCGGATCCTTATTGATTTTGAATACAGGACCCTGCATCTCGTTTTGCTCCGAGAGGCCGTCGTGCAATTCCGAGGCATTCGCTACCATGGAGCGGAATTTGTAAATCGTGAAGCGTTTCCCTCTCTTGCCGCTTCGGACTTGCGAAAAGAAAATTGGCCCAGGGGATGTTGCCTTGATGGTGAGGGCGATCAGCAGACAAAGGGGTGACAGGACAATTATCCCAATCAGAGCCCCCCAGATATCCAGAATTCTTTTGATGAGTTGCTGCCAAAAATCAACGGGTGATTTGCGGAATGCCAGGATCCTATTTCTACCGATCTGCTCAAAGGAAGGAGTGCTGGTAATGCCATTGATATTTTCAGACACGATCCAGACATCCAACCCCTCGATTTCACAGGTGAGTGGGAGATCGTGGTTTCCAAGAGAGCCCGGGGAAACGAAAATAACCCTGCCTGCGGCTTTCTCCCGGATGTTTTTAAGGATTGTTTTGGAATCGTGTTTTCCCGAATCAAGCTTCTCGATGATCTGAAGCTCCAGTCGTTCCGAAGCGGAGAGTCTCGCGAGAAAGGCCTCCCCGTCCGCATCGCTCCCTATCAGGATACTTCGCTCCCCGAAAATGCCCTGATTGTAATGATGGATCAGGTATTTTCTCATGATTCCTACCCTTAGGATCAGGAAAGCAGGAGCCAGGATAATAAAGAGAATCAGGACGGATCGGCTCGGGATTTCCAATCGTCCGAAAATCGATGCAGCACCAATCACCAAAATGAGCCAGAAACCAGCCTTGGCGATTTTGCCTGAGAGAATCTCGAGGCGCTGCGAAAGGGGATTCTCGTAGTAACCCTGCAGATCCAGCATCAGCGGCGTGAGGGGGATGATCAGCGCGAGCATCCAATACGTATGCGAAAATGACGGGATATCACCCAACCGGTCAAGGCAGATGACCCCTGTGGATCTGAGTAGGTAGCATACCCATAGACAGACGCCGACCATCAGTCCGTCGAGAATCATAGGTAGATCCTTGGAGATTTCCTGCTTGTGGTTCATAATGAGTATGGAAACAACAGATGACCTTACTAGAGTGAGTATCACGCGCCGTCAAATCCTGACCCTTCAGCCCCTCCTTCGGAAGGGTGCTTCCCTTGTTGTAGGAACGCTTCACGACCAGACCGGACTAAAGTTTTTAAAAAGGACGATAGCCCGGGATTCCTTGCTGCGAGGTATCGACCTGCTCGAGGTCAGGCTTGACGCGTTGCCCCTGGCCTCGCTTCCTGTGCACTGGCCCCGTCCGGTGATCGCCACGGCTCGCCATCCCAGCGAGGGAGGTGCTGGGAATCTTTCCCAATCAAACCGTCAGGCTTTGCTGGAATCCGCACTTCCATGGGCTTCGGCTCTGGATATCGAGCTGCGCTCCGCCGGCTCACTCGCACCCGTGATAGCCCAAGCCCATCAGCATGGAAGATCTCTCATCCTTTCCCATCATGATTTTAAGGCCACTCCGACGCTTCCCATGTTAAAAAAGCTGGCTTCTCAAGCCGCTGCTCAGGGAGCAGATCTCTTCAAGGTGGCGACACTGCTGCGTGACCGCCATGACTTGCAGCGTCTGATTGATCTCCAGTTGAGCCGGACCGAGATTCCTATCATCGCCATGGGGATGGGGGATGCCGGGCGTTTTTCCAGAATCGTACTTGCGGGATTCGGCACTCCGCTTTGTTACGGTTGGCTTGGAAGCCCGCAGGTTCCAGGTCAGTGGCCCGCTCAGAAGCTACGCGGAATCCTGGACGAGGTTCTTCCGGCGTGAGCCCCATCGCATTGGTCCTGCCTCTGGCGGCAGGCTTTGGCTACGCCTGCGGAGCAGTCGCGATCAAGCGGGCTCTTGGTGCCGGGGCATCGGGTGCCCGGGTGAATCTTTTTTGCAATACATTCATGGCCATTTTGTTCCAAGGACTCTGGTTATTGCCGGGTCATCCCTTGGCACTCGGGATGATCCTGCCGCCGGTCGTGTGCGGAGTGTTGTTTTTTCTGGGGCAGATCTTCACCTTCAGGGCCATCGACACTGGTGATGTCTCCGTCGCCACGCCGCTCTTGGGATCCAAAGTTCTGCTGGTCGCACTTTTCTCCTTTTTCCTGATTGGAAAAAGTCTTCCTCATGCCATCTGGATGGCCTCCTTAATGGCCAGCCTTGGCATTGCCCTGATCTCCTATTCTCCTGCCGGAAATCATGCGAGGCTGCTGGAGGCTGTTGCTTGGTCCCTATCTGCTGCCGCCGTTTTTGCCCTTACCGACGTCTTGGTACAACTCTGGGTTCCCTCGGTCGGATATAGTAGGTTTGCCCCGCTCATGTTCGGTTCCGTGGGTCTGTTTTCGTTGGTGTATGTCCCCCGACTGATAAGTTCGAGGGCGAGTTCTCGTGGAGGAGGCAACCTTAGTTTCCTTGTCGAGGGGAGTCCGTTTTCCACGTCTTTTCCCTGGCTTCTTGGCGGAGCCTTTCTGCTGTCCGTTCAGGCTCTCGCCATGTACTCGGCAATCGGCATCTTCGGAAGCGCCACCATGACCAATATTTTGTACGGATCGCGGTGTCTTTGGAGTGTCCTGCTGGTCTGGGTTCTGGGATCGATAGCCGGTGATTCTTCCACAACTCAAAAGCGGGTAGGGGTGATGACTCGGCGTCTGATCGGGGCACTCCTTCTCTTCGGTGCGATGACGCTCGTGTTGGATTAGCTCTTTTGATAGGCAAGTACCAAGATGATCAACCTCTTTCCCGATCCCTTGTCTAATCCGCAGCTTTCCGATACCGAAATCGCATCTTCGCTTGATCTTCTGACACGGGAGGAAATAGGAGAAGAACCGAAGAGTGCATTCTTGTCGGCCCTTCATCGACGAGGGGAAACGGCTGCTGAGTTAGCTGGATTTGCCCATGTCATCCTGAATCGAGGTGTGAAAGTGACAATCGAGCGTGATCCCGTATCTCCTTTGCTGGAACTCTGTGGTACAGGAGGAGACCGCGCTGGATTCCTCAATATCTCGACCGCCGCGATGTTTGTTGCTGCAGGAGCGGGTGCCCGTGTCGTGAAGCATGGGAATCGTGGAGTCAGTTCGCGCTGTGGGAGTGCCGATGTCTTGGAGGCTCTCGGAATAACACTCCACATCAAGCCTTCTTCGGTTGCCTCGCTATTGGAGAGTGCTGGATGCGTCTTTCTGCTGGCCTCTGATTTTCATCCCATGATCGGTACGTTGGCGATGCTTCGGAGATCACTGGCGGCGAATGGGCAGATGACCATTTTCAATCTTCTAGGGCCACTTCTGAACCCCGCGCTTCCCGAGGCTCAACTCACCGGCATTTTCAATCCTGACCAGTTGCTTTTGTATGCCGAGGCGCTTGGTATGCTGGGACGACATGCCGCATGGGCTGTCCATGGGGAAGGTCTGCAGAGTGACGGCGGAGTCGACGAACTATCCATCACGGGACCCTCTAGAGTGGTGGCATTCCACAAGCAGATTGACGAGGGGTTATCCCTGAGGGAATTCGTCATCAATCCGCAGGAGCTTGGATTTTCCACGATTGAATCTCCGGAATTGCTACTTGGCGGAGATGCACGATCGAATGCCCTTCGTATCCAGTCCATTCTTTCAGGCCAGGAAATTGGTCCTGCCCGCGACATGATCGTGTTGAATGCAGCGGCAGCCCTGCATCTTGCTGGAATCGGGCGATCGCTTCCGGAATCCCTTTTGCTGGCTGTTGAGAGTATCGCATCGGGAGAGGCTTCCCGTTCGCTGGATCGTCTTAGGGAGTCCTCAAAATCCCACGTTGCCGGCTAAAATAGCTCAGACTCCCAGAAATCCCGGGAGTTCCTCCGGACCGAAATCGGAGAGGATTCTTCCCTCTGCAGTCACAAGAACCGGAGCGCTCGACTGCCCCGAAATCTTTTTCATCTCCGCAAAAGCGGTTGCATCAGAAAGCACGTCGATTGCCTCGTAGTCCATGCCCCGTTGCTCAAGCCAGGTTTCTGCCATCACGCACCAGGGGCATCCTCTTTTGATATAGAGATTCATAGAATTCAGCATGAAGGTTGATCTCTCTCCTTGCCAGCATCCAGATCATGGCTCAGAATTCAATGTTCTTACGGCGCGTTCGTCTAGTCGGTTAGGACACAGCCCTCTCAAGGCTGGCGCACGGGTTCGAATCCCGTACGCGCTACCATTTTATCGGCATAGCCTTCTGCACTGGTAGGTATACGTCATATAAAATTTATTTATGGACTCCCTCCCGGAATCGATCGAACTCTATTGCAGGGCAGCTCATGAGTATAAGGCATCCGATCTCATACTGCACGTAGGGGAGCCTCCGATCGTCAGGGTTTCTGGAAGTATCACCCCCATGGAGGCACCGTGTCTGAGTCTGAATGATCTGATGGCCTTTCGTTATCATTGCGGGGTTCCGACGGAAGCAACGGACTATGACGCGAGTTTTGTTTCGGAAGAGGGCATCCGTTTTCGCGTGAACTTTCACCGGCAACTTGGGGCAGAGGCCGCTGTGCTGAGAAGGATCAGTAACACGCCCCCAGATATCGATGGGTTAGGCGTCCCCTCGGATATCCTCAAGTCTATGGCCGCACGGAAGTCAGGACTATTGGTTGTTTCAGGTCCTACCGGTTCAGGAAAATCAACAACTCTCGCCGCCCTGATTCAATGGGTGAACATGAATTTGGAGCGACATATTGTGACTATCGAGGATCCCGTCGAGTATGTATTCGAGCGCGACCGTTCGCTCTTTACCCAGCGTGCCGTGGGTCTGGATACCCCTAGCTTTGCCCAGGGGCTCCGTCGCTCCCTGAGACAAGCCCCTGATATCATCCTCGTTGGTGAGATTCGTGATGCCGACACCGCCATGGTAGCCCTACAGGCTGCTGAAACAGGGCATCTTGTCCTTACCACCCTCCATGCCTCCGATGTGGGGGAGGTGGTGGAGCGCCTCATGGCTTTCTTCCCGGATGGAGAAAGAAAAGGGCATCTACAGGTCCTCGCCGGACAGTTACTAGGTATTCTCTGCCAGAAGTTGCTACCAGCCACAGCTGGAGAAATGGTCCTGGCCACTGAATTTCTGACGAATCTCGGACTCTCACGCCAATGCATTCGTGATGCCGATCTCTCCGCACTAAGGGAGTTCATCATACAATCAGACTCTTCGGAATCATACGATTTCCTGAGCTCCTTTCTGGATCTGGTGAGGTCCCGGAGGATTACAGAGGAAACAGCCCTCCTTGCGGTGCCAAATCCTGCTGAACTAAAGAGACGGATGCGTGGAATCACCAGCAGCACCTCCTAGCTTTTCTTTGCCATGAATGAACTTCCCGACATCGTCGATATTCTCAGGGAGGCCGTCCGCAACGGTGCATCCGATATCCACCTCTGTGCGGGATTGGCACCCTCGATGAGGTTGCGTGGTGATATACGGCCTTGTCTTGGCCGTGTGATCTCGAATCACGAGTGCCGTGAGATCATCTTAGGAATCCTCACCGAGTCGCAAAGGACGGGGCTGGAACGCGACTTGGAACTCGATTTCGGCTTGCAAGTGGAGGGAACGGGACGCTTCCGAGGGAATGCCCATTTCAGCAGGGGAGCCTTGGAGGCGGTTTTCCGGCATATCCCCAAGGAGATACCCTCTGTGATGGAACTAGGTCACCGTCCTTCGATTATGCAACTCTGCAATCGCACCGCCGGTCTGATCCTGGTTACCGGCATGACCGGCTCTGGAAAAACCACCACACTTGCGTCTATGATTCGCTGGATCAGCGAGAACCGCGATGCGGTTATTGTGACAATCGAAGACCCCATTGAGTTTTATTTCACAAGCAACCGGTCCATTATCAAGCAGCGTGAACTGGGTGCCGACACGAGATCCTTTCACGAGGCGCTGCGCCACGTGCTACGCCAAGATCCTGATGTCGTCATGGTCGGTGAGATGAGGGATGCTGAAACCGTCCGTGCCGCCCTAACTGCTGCCGAAACGGGCCATCTCGTGCTCGCGACGCTTCATACCAACGATGCGCCGCAGGCGTTGGACCGGATTGTCGATTACTTTCCCGGTGACGAGCAGGCACAAGTCCTCGGTCAGTTGGCGAACTGCTTGGCCGGAGTTCTGGCTCAACGTCTCATTCCTTCCGAGGATGTTTTGCGGCGCATCATGCTCAGTGAAATGTTGATAAATAACAGTGCGGTGAGTGCCTGTATCCGCGAACACCGATTCGAACAGATCGTCGGACTTATGGAGATAGGCCGTAAGGATGGCATGCATACCTTTGACGACATGCTGGAGGAGCTTTATCTCTCCGGGTATATTAGCAAGGAGGAGGTTGTGGCAGGGGCTAGGGATCC
>JBAXXS010000024.1:0-25091 GCA_037127835.1 Verrucomicrobiota bacterium
TCTGTTGAAGGTTGAATTTCATCAGCGACTTGCACTCCGAGATTCACTCTGAGTTGCTTCCTGGCGAACGTCTTTTAGGACGGCTTGGAAGGGGATCTCCTTAAAGGCCTTGGATTGCTGGAAAGAAAAGAGGGACGAGCGGAGCCACGGGTGGAGATTCCATGAAGAGAAATCAATAATCTTGCGAGGGAAGTTGGGCTTATCGGTGAAGGTGGCGGCCAGTCTGTAGGGGAGGGCGGACTTGCCAGATGAGATCCAGAGCTCCCAATTCACGCCAGATGAGCGGAAGGCGAGGTGATCGCATGGGACGCCGTTGACAAAGGAGGGGCCAATGATGACGGCGCTCTGCAGATTCCGTGTCAGATGCTCGTAAGAATTACTGAAGAGCAGGGGAGCTATATGAAAATGAATGCCAGTCTCCGCGCGGATGCCGGCAAGCATACCGTCGATCGTATCGGGTGCCTTGGTCGTCGAGTAGACTTTCTCTTGCGGAGCTGCTGCGGTGACGGAGCTCCCATCATAGAAGAAATCAAAGGCATGAGCGTCTCCCAAATACATTGCGCGGATTTTGTTCGGGCGCTGGACGGCAATCCTTCCTTCGGAGATGACCGTAATGAGCTGACCGGTGGAACATGGCATCTCGAGAATGCTATCCGTACTGAAGGTGAAACTTTTTGATTCGGAGAGAGTGGCGCTCATGCGCTTCAGAAGAGCAAGAGCATTTGGATCAATCTGGGCAGATGTCGCGGCGTGCAGAGAACCGGCCGATAGAAAGCTGCTGAACGTGAGGAGGCAGCCAAGGAAACAGAGAGACGATTTTTTCATTAGGGAATCAAAGAGTATTCAAGGGGAATTGTCAGCGATGTAGGTTAAACTACCAGTTAAAAAAACCGTAGTGGCAAAGCAATAAAACCCGATGCGCTGTTCGAGCGGAGTTCGGCCTATTTGATGGATTTGTGATTGTCGGATATTACAAAAACCCTATCAATAACCCTATGAAATCTTGCAAATTAATCGCTCTCGTTGTTCTCGCCTCCTCCCTCATTGCAGTCGGTGCCAATGCCGCCAGCGCTCTGCAGTTGCAAAGCGATTCCCAGGCCGCCTTGGAGCGTCTCTACTCTGATAATCCTAAGGCTCGGGATCTGGGTCAGAAAGCCTACGCGATCCTGATCTTCCCGACTGTTGTAAAGTTCGGCGTGGTCATGGTTGGTGGTCAACGTGGTGATGGTGTTCTGTGGGAAAATGGTCAGGTAGCAGGCTACTACAATACGACGTCGGCTTCTTACGGGCCCCAGATCGGGGGTCAGTCGTTTTCCTATGCGCTCTTTTTTATGACAAAGAAGGATCTCAAGGGGCTGAATAAATCCGGGGGATTCGATCTTGGCGGTGCACCGAGCCTTGTGGTTGCCAACAAAGGGGTGTCCGGAAGTGCCTCCCTCTACTCCCTCGAGGGAATCAAGGCCTTCATCTTTGGTCAGCAGGGGCTGATGGCTGGACTCGGCTTACAGGGAACCAAGATTTCCCAGTACACCCCAAGCAACTAAATGCTAGAGCGATGCTACGCTCGAGGCATCGCTTTCAGAGTTTTTTCACAGGATTCAGTTGTACCATTCAGTATTTTTTCGGGCAGTCGGCTGAATTAGTCGGGGCCATCGTTTTGATTCCGTCGGTTCACTCGACCGATCCGCGGGATCACAGGTGCCCTGATGTCCTGGTAGGTTGTGACTGTTGGCTTGCTCTCGTTGGTTCACAGAGTAATGGCTCGATCGGATCGTGGATGCTTTATGATTAAAGAATAGGTAGTTGTTTAGACTGCTCTGGTCATCGTGAAGAGTCTTTGGTAATCCCTTCTGCGTGAAACTTTCTCTTCCACCCGTTGCCATCTCTAAAGGACTGGTTCTGGCCGTTGCCCTTCTCTCCTCCTGCAAGAAAGAAGCTCCCGAGGTTGGTCCTCGTCCCCCGGTTCCCGTGACGTTCGGAACTGTGATCCAGAAAGACATGCCGAATCACAAGGAGTGGATCGGCAACCTTCAGGGCACGGTGACCGCCCAGGTGAAGCCGAATGTCGCCGGCAATATCATCCAGCGCTACTACACCGAGGGAACCGTCGTGAAGCAGGGGGAGCCTCTCTTCCAGATCGATCCTGCTCCCTTCCAGGCCTCGCTTGACCAGGCTAAGGCCAATCTCTCCACAGCAATCGCGCAGCAGACGAAGGTCCAGCAGGATTTCGTGCGTGCGCAGAACCTTCTCGCGGGGAAGGTGATCAGCGTCCAAGAGTTCCAGAACCAGCAGCAGAATTATCAGGCCACGGTCAGCGAGGTTGCCTCCAAGCAGGCGGCTGTCCAATCGGCTCAGGTGAATCTCGACTTTACGAAGGTAGTGGCTCCGATCGATGGACTCGCAGGTCTTGCCAACTACGAGGTCGGTACCTATGTCAGTTCAGGTTCCGAGCAACCCCTCACGACCGTTGTCGCAATCGATCCGATCAAGGTGGTCTTTCAAGTCGGCCAGGACGATTACCTGAGTTTCATTAGCGAAAGCCTCAAGGATCCCTCCCAGGCCCCTGCAAACAAGAAGCGGGACGAGGATGCCGGTATGAAGATGCTCCTCTCCGACGGCATGACCTATCCCCACAAGGGAGTCTTCCGAGCGGCCAACAACCAGATCAACACCCAGACCGGTTCGATCGCCGTCGAGGGGACCTTTCCCAATCCTGGTGTCCTGCTTCGTCCCGGTCTCTTTGCCCGGGTCCAAGCTACCGTTGGGGTTCAGGCAAATGCCCTAGTCGTTCCGATTGCTGCCGTTATCACGATACAGAATCTGCATCAACTGGCCGTGGTCGGTACCGATAACAAGGTCTCCATACGCAACGTGAACATCGGGATGACAACTCGTGACGAGGCTATCGTCCTCTCGGGAGTGGATGCCGGAGATAAGATCGTCGTTCAGGGAATCCAGAAGGTCGTGGACGGATGTACTGTGATGCCTCTTCCTGCGTCGCCAGCTGCCTCACCATCTACTCCTGGCTCCTCTGCGAACGAGAAGTCAGGCCCGGCGATGGCCATCCCGGCCGCAACTCCGTCGCCTGCCGTTAAGTGACCGCGCTTTCCTAGCCTCCTAGTCTCCTAGCCCAGCAAAGAAACCGTTATGGCAAAGTTTTTCATCAACCGGCCTATCGTGGCCATGGTTATCGCGATCATCACGGTGATCCTGGGTATCGTCTGCCTGCTCGGCCTTCCGATCTCCCAGTTCCCGAATATCGTCCCTCCTCAAATCCAAGTCCTGGCGAGCTATCCCGGCGCCGACTCTGTGACCGTCAAGGAAGCGGTCGCCACTCCGATCGAGCAGCAGGTGAATGGTGTCGACAACATGCAGTACATGTACTCCCTGAACTCCAGTTCCGGGCAGTCCCAGCTGAATGTCATCTTCGCCAACAATACGGTGCCGACCACCGACCAGATCCTGACCCAGATGCGCCAGTCACAGGCGCAGTCACAGCTCCCCCAGCAGGTGGTGAATCAGGGTATCAACGTGGTGAAGACCTCACCGTCGCCCCTCATCTGCTTTGCCCTCTACACGGATGACGATCGCTACGACTCGGTCTTCCTGGCCAACTACGCCTACGTCAATATCGTCAATCCCCTGACCCGTCTCACCGGCATTGCCAGCGTCACTGTCTTCGGCGCGGGTACTTATGCGATGCGTCTCTGGCTCGATCCGGCCAAGCTCGCGAATTTCAACGTCACGACCCAGGACGTCTACAACGCCGTCAATCAGCAGAACACGGTGAACCCCTCTGGCCAGACAGGTGCCGAGCCGGTCCCTCCTGGTCAGCAGATGACATTTACTGTCCGTGCCCCGGGTCGACTGGTTACAGAGGATCAGTTCCGGGACATCGTGATCCGCGCCGATCACAATGGCTCGGTCGTCCGCGTGAAAGATGTCGCCCGCGTAGAACTCGGAGCCCAGACCTACAACCTTGCAGGCCGCTTCAACGGACATCCTGCTACCATCGTGGCAGTCTACCAGCTACCCGGAAGCAATGCGCTCCAGGTTGCCGCCATCGCGCGCAAGCTGATGAATTCCTATGTCTCCAGCTTCCCGGCCGGACTCAAAATGGATGTCGCCCTCGACACCACGCTGGCCGTCTCCGCCAGCATGGAGGATATCGTGCACACGTTGATCGAGGCGCTGATCCTGGTGCTGATCGTGGTCTTTATCTTCCTGCAGAACTGGAGGGCAACCCTGATCCCGGCTCTGGCGGTCCCTGTCTCCCTGATTGGAACCTTTGCCCTCTTTCCGCTCTTCGGATTTTCGCTCAATACCCTCTCCCTCTTCGGTCTTGTTCTGGCGATCGGTCTGGTCGTCGATGATGCGATTGTGGTCGTCGAGGCAATCGAACACCATATTGAGGAAGGTCTCTCTCCGAAGGATGCGGCCATCAAGGCGATGGAGCAGGTGACCGGACCCTTGATTGCCACGGCTCTTATCCTCTCTTCGGTCTTCATTCCGACGATCTTCCTGCCCGGCATCACCGGTGGTCTCTATCAGCAGTTCGCGCTCACCATTTCGATCTCGGTCATCATCTCGACCTTCAATGCGATGAGCCTCAGCCCTGCCCTCGGAGCCATGCTCCTGCGTCCCCGCACGGAGGTGGGTGGCCCGCTCGGCGCCTTCTACAAAGGGTTTAACAAAGTCTTTGATGCCGGTCGCAATAAATACATTGGGACCTGCCGCTTCCTCCTGAGGAAGTCCTTCATTGCCGGGTTCCTGATTCTCGGGATGGTCCTGCTCTCCGGGTTCTTCGGAATGAAGCTTCCCGGTTCTTTCGTTCCTGAGGAGGACAACGGCTATCTCTACGCCTTCTCCCAGCTTCCGAACGCTTCCTCTCAGCAGAGGACTGATGCCGTGTCCAAACAGGTGGCTGATATCGTCGGCAAGATCCCGGGTGTCCAGCATGTGACAACGATCGTCGGATTCAACCTGCTTTCGGGTGTGCAGAATACCTACAGCGCCTTCTACTTCATCACGCTCAAACCCTGGAAAGAGCGCACGGCTCCAGGGCAGGATGCCTTTGCACTACTTCAGACCATCAACAAGAAGATCTCCTTCATTCCGGGAGCTATGAACTTCGCCTTCCCTCCGCCGGCTATCCCAGGCATCGGCACCTCTGGGGGGACGACCTTTATCCTCGAGGATCGTGTCGGCACAGATCCCACGTTCCTGCCCACAAATGTTGCGAAGTTCATGGCCGCTATCAAGAAGTGTCCCGAGGTCGGATCCGTCACCACGACCTATCTTCCCTCCGTGCCGCAGGTATCCATGATCATTGATCCGGCCATGTGCCTCATGCTGGGGGTCAACCTGAACGATGCCTATCAGACCCTACAGGCTTTCCTGGGCGGTGTGCCGATCAACTATTTCAACCGGTTCAATCTCCAGTATTACTGCTACATGCAGGCCGAGGGATCGTCCCGGACCGATCCTAAGGGGGCCTCTCTCTTCTATGTGCGCAACAAGTCGGGCGAAGCGGTTCCCCTCTCGAGTCTGCTCCAGATGAAGCCAATTTCGGGTCCAGAGTTCGTGATGCGCTTCAACATGTTCGATTGCGCCCAGATCAACATCAATGGTGCTCCCGGTGTGAGCACCGGGCAGGTGATGAAGGCTCTGGAGGGTGCCTTCATGCAGACGATGCCTCCTGGAATGGGGTATGATTATTTCGGGATGTCCTTCCAGGAGAAACTTGCCGCACAAGGAATCCCTCCAGGGGCGATCTTCGCCCTCTCGCTGCTCTTTGTCTTCCTGATCCTAGCGGCCCAGTATGAGAGCTGGTCGTTACCGATGAGTGTCCTCTTCAGTACTCCGATCGCGGTCTTCGGCGCTGTGGCGATGCTGTTTTTCCGAAAAATGGACAACGATGTCTACGCACAGATCGGCCTGATCATGCTGATCGGTCTGGCAGCCAAGAATGCGATTCTGATCGTGGAGTTCGCCAAGGATGAAGTGGAGAAGGGACGTCCTGTATTCGAGGCGGCCCTGGATGCGGCCAAGCTCCGTCTCCGTCCTATCCTTATGACTGCCTTTGCCTTCATCCTCGGGTGCGTGCCGCTCGCAATCGCCACGGGATCGGGCGCAGTTTCACGCCGAGTTCTCGGATCGACCGTGGTCGGGGGAATGCTGGCTTCGACCCTTATCGCGATCTTCGTCATTCCCGTCTGCTTCTCATGGTTTGAGAAGAAGAAGGTTGAAGAGTTGAAGAGTTGAAGGGCTTCTCTCTTCTAAAATCTCACACCGAATTACTCCTTGCCAGTAGGTGGGGGGAAGCGCATAACAAGGATCTCTATGGATAACACATCACCCATCCCACAGTTTCCCGTTCCTCAGATCTCCCGCGGTTGGGCCATTGCCGGAGGAATCGCCATGATTCTGCTCGGATTCTTCGCCCTGGGTGATCAGCTCGTTTCCACGGCGGCCGTGGCCACCTTTATCGGATTCATTCTGATGTTTGGTTGCGCCTTTCATCTGATCAAGGTCTTCACGATCGGGGATTGGAAATCCCATTTCTGGTTTGCCCTTGTCTCCGTTGCCTACGGAGTCGCTGGATATGTTTTCATCGCTCATCCGTTCAAGGCCGCCATTGCGTTCACCCTGTTTCTCGGTTGGGCCATTCTGATCGGCGGTATCTTCCGCATCTTCTTCGCATTCAAGATGCGCCATCACGGTGGTGCCTCCTGGGTTCTCTTCAGTGCCGTCATCTCCATCATCCTCGGTGGACTGATCATCTCTCAATGGCCTGCAACCGGACTCTACATGCTCGGCCTCTTTCTTGGTATTGAGCTCATCTTCGCGGGAGTTGGATGGCTGGGTCTCGGCCTTTCCTCAGCCAAGCGGTAAGCAGCTGTTCACGATTTAAAGAAGAGCCGGACCTTTATGGTCCGGCTTTTTTGTGCCTTCTCGTTATGAGGCCTACTCCTTCAGCCAATCCGGCAGGGAGACATTGACCCTGGCGCGGAGACGTCCCAGCAGACTATAGAGACCGAAGAAGGCGCGGTTCACGTAGATTGTGTCGGGTGAGCCACGTTCTCCCTTCATAGTGCGCAGGTTATCGGCCTTTCGGTTCTCCTCCCCCAGATCATAGATCGACTGAAGGAAGACGGGATCCCCGAAGTCGAATCTGTCCGAGCGGAACGGGAGTGCCAGCAGATCGAGCCAGGAGCTGCAGAGCATCATGATCTGGGCGATTTCCTTTCCAGTATCACTCTCAATGATGACCTCCAGATCCCGAAGGGCCTCTTCGAGGAGAGCTGGATTTTTGGTTAAGTTCGGATCCAGGAAGCGGAACTGTTTCCGGTAGAACTCGTGAGTGATCTGCTTGGTGCAGCCGAAATCGAGCACGCAGAGTTTACCCTCGGAGACTAGGAAGTTGCCCGGATGCGGATCAGCGTGGAAGAGGTTCAGATCATGAACCTGATGGCTGTAGAAGTCCCAGAGGGCCTGTCCTATAAGATCGCGCTCAGCTTGGGTGGCCTCACCGTCAGCGAAACGGTCGAGTGGCATGCCGTGGATCCACTCCATGGTCAGGATGTGGCGGGAGGAGAGTTCGGGATGGTAAGTTGGGAAACGCAGGTTCGGAAGATGGGCTGAGGCCTCGGAGAGATGGAGCGAACGTTCCAGCTCCAGCCCGTAATCGGTCTCTTCCAGAAGACGGGTCTCGACCTCCTGAAAGTACTTCTCCACATCACGCTGCCGAAGTCCCAGGATCCTGAGGGCGATGGGTTTCACCACCCGGAGATCGCTCTTCAGGCTCTCAGCGACGCCTGGATACTGGACTTTCACGGCGTAATCCACACCCTCCAGCGAGGCTTTGTGGACTTGGCCTATTGAGGCACCATGAGCCGCCTCACGTCCGAAGCTTTCGAAAATCTCAAGGGGTTCTTTGTTGAATTCGCGAAGGAAGGTGCGAACCACAAGTGGATAGGAGAGGGGAGGGACAGAATACTGCGCCTGGACGAACTGGTTCGCATAAGCCGGAGGGAGGAGATTCTTATCGATGCTAAGCATCTGGGCCAGCTTGAGGGGTCCACCCTTCAACTTGCTGAAGGTATCGTAGATTGTGGAGGCGTTCTCCTCATCCAGCTCCCGGGCATGTGTTTCGAGTGAGGAATTGCTTCCCCCGGAGAGTGCCCGTTTCCCGTAATACTTCAGGTAGTTGATGCCTACTTTGGCCCCTGTTCCGCCGAGTGCCGCCATCCGGCTGATCGGGGTACTGCGGATCGATTCCTGCGGTGGTTTTTTTGCCGTCTTCCCGCTGGCTTTATTCTCCCGGGCGGCAACTGTTTTTTTCAATTCCTTCCCCCGAAATGAGCAAGCTGAGGAAGAAGAAACCTCACGAGATCGGCCGCCGAATCAATCGCCTGAGTGCGGAACAGATCAAAAGCGAATTCCACGGTCTTCTCGATGAAGGCATCCGTCCGCTCGAATCCTTGGCTCTCGTCCTTGAGGAAATACTCAAGAACACTACGCCAATGAATATAGAGCACCTCCGGATAGAGATTTCCTAGAGCTCCGCGATGGGCAATCTCCCCCTTCTCCATCCCATACTGGATGAGATCACCGGCAAAATCCTTGAAGCTGCTCTTCAGCCCATCAAGTGAGGAAGGGTTGCAGAGAAGAGTGAGCTTTCCAAAGCGCTGCTCCAGAAGAGAGCGCTGTTCCAAGGCCTGCCCAGTGAAGGCAAAGAGGAATGCCAGATAGCGTTCCTTGGCCGAAAACGAGGCCCATTCCTTCCCGCTTGATACGGCCGCGATAATCGTTTCCATCCATGATCTCCAGAAGTGCTTTTCAACGGCATGCAGATTCGGAAATGCCATATAGAAATCCTTTTCTTCAATCCCTAGGTCCTTGCAAAAGCGGTGTGCCGAGACCGGGGCGTGACCCTCTTTTTGCAGTGTGGCCATGTAGGCCTCCGAGATCATGGAGCGATGATCTTTTTTCCGACCGGTCTTGGATGGTTTGGAGGATTTTGTGGCCATAACGTTTAGATGAGGTTAGCAGATTATCGGGCTGTTGGAAGAGGGTGTTTTTTTCTGTGACGTCTTGCGCTCGCCGGGGGGGGGGGGATATCGTTTCCTCTCCCGATGAGTCAGCCCCCGCTCAACGTTGACAACGTTTCGCCCTCTTTTTCAAGAGGAGTCAGGCTGCTTTGCTTCTTGTTTCTCTTTCCTCTCGTTTCAGGAGCGGCTTACTCAGCAGGTCCTCAGAACGAGGCGACACCTGAGGATACCTTCAAGGCAGGAGCGGCGGCTTTTCAGTCCGGCAACTACGATGAGGCGGCGAAGAATTTCGAGACGGTGCTTGTCGCAGGGCCTACGGGTGAGGCGTTGGAAACGATCCTCTTTACGCTGGCCTCGACCTACCTCAATCAGAAGATCCTTCCCAAGGCCGAGGAGTATTATAACAGGTGCATCAAGGAATTCCCGGATGGCAAGAACAAGACCAAGGCCCTCATCGCGATCTCTCAGATTCAGAATCAGACCGGGCGCAAGGCCGAGGCCGAGCAGACACTGAAGAAGGCTTCCGAGGGAACGGGTGATCTGGCAGCCAGGGCGCGTCTTGCTCAGGCATCGATGCTGGCCGCCAACGGCAAACCGGACGAGGCAGTGGCTGCAATCCGCCCGATGATCGCGGGAGGAATCAAGGACGATCTCTCCGTGCAAGCCGGCATGGCAATCGTCGAGATCGAGTCTAAGCGAGGACATCTGGACGATGCGCTGAAGCTCCTCGACCAGCTTCAGGCTGCAAGCGACCTGATCGACAATCCCCTCCAGCTCGACATCCTCGCGGTCCGGATCGGTGACGGTCTTCTGGCTAAGGGGGAGCGTCAGAAGGCGCTGCTTATGTACGCGATCGTGCGGCCCAAGCAGGTCGTCTCGGATCTCCAGAAAAAGCGCATCGAAGCGATCGACAAGACGATCGCCGACAACACGGCTGGCCTTCAGAAAAACCCCAAGACCTTCATGGAGGTGAATGCCACCAATGCGCGTCTGAAGGAGGATCAGAAACAGCTCCAGACCGTTCTTGAGCAGTTCGAGAAGCTTCCCGATACCGAGTTGCCCGTTCGCCTCCGCCAAGCCAAGGCCTATGACGAACTCGATCAAAAATGGGAAACCATCCTGATCTGGGAGAGTCTCCTAGAGTCTTCCAAGGATCCGAAGGTCCGGGATGATGCGCTCTTCAGCATCGCGGCCGCCTATTGCTCTCTGGGTAGGGTCGATGACGGAGTTTCCGCTCTGGATCGATACCTTGAGGAGTATCCTGCCGGCAAGTATGCCTCACAAGTGGGCTATCTTAAGGGGGCCGTGGCTCTTGAGGCTGGGGATTACCCAAAAGCAGAGACGGTTTTCGGAACCTTGATGGCTAAGGGAGACTCCTCGGCACTGGCTGCAGACATCCAGTTCCTCTTGGCCAATTCGGAATTCGCGCAGGCGAGCGATTCCCAGCACCCTCAACCCTCCAAATACAAGGAGGCGATTGAGGATTACCAAAAGTACCTGTCCAAGTATCCCACCGGGAAATTCGCTGAGGAGAGCGCCTATCGTATGCCTCTCTGTTCCTTTCAGTTGGGGGACTACGCAAAGGCTCTGGAGGGATTCCAGAACTACGCAAAGAAATTCCCAAAGGGAACGTTTGCCGGTGATGCCGGCTATCGCATCGCGCTCTGCTACCAGGCCGCGAACAAATACGATGATGTGATCAGGCTCTGCGAGGAGTGGATCAAGAATCATGAGGGGGAGGTGATGCAGGCGGAGGTCCTATCGCTCAAGGGAGATGCCTATGCCGCGAAGGAAATGCCGCCTGAGTCGGCTGCTGCGTACCGCGACTCGTTGAACTTTTCCGACAGCGACGAACTGCTCAAATACTCACTCTTCCAGGCCAATACCCAGTACCAGAAGCTGAACCGATGGGATGACATCGCCGAGATGTTCAACCGCTTCATCGATCGCCATCCGAAGCATCCTGCTGTGGTGGCCGCCGTTTTCTGGGTCTCCAAGGCCAAGATCAAGCAGGGAAAACCCGAAGAGGCTAAGAAGTACCTTGCCGAAAATATCCTCAAGAATATCAACGATCGCCGGCAGGATGCCGTGGAGCAACTTCTGACCCAGCTTGCCCAGACCTGTGCCAAAAGACCTCGCCCCTCGCTGATCGCAAGTCAGAATGCAGCTCCTCAAGAGGGGTCCGCATCCAAGGCGCCTGCTGATGCGCAGGCCTCGCCGACGCCGCGGCCATCGCCGACACCTCTTCCTCCGTACGATGCCGATGCGGACTTTGCCAAGTACCTGAGCGAGTCGAGTGCGGGTAATACACCGCTTGCCAAAGCCCGCTTGCGCTTCACTCTCGCACAGCTTGCCGGATTCACCAAAAGAGAGGACCGACAGAAGGAGTTGATGGCCTCGATCTACAAGGATTTCCCAGCTGATCAGCTTAGCGCCATGCTCTTGGCCGAATGCGGCCAGATCGCCTTGGACCGTGGCGATGCCGATAAGGCGGAGGCCTTCTTCAAGGAGTTGATGGAGTCCTTTCCTAAAAGCGATCTGCTTGAGTATGCCTATTGCGGGATGGGGCAGGTGTCGCTTGCGCGGAACCAACCTGAGAATGCCATCAGGTGGTTTGACGATGCTGTTAACAAGGCCTCCGCAGACGCCACGTTGGCACAAGTCACGTACGGGAAGGGAAAGGCTCTGCTGGCCCAAAGCAAATTCGACGAGGCTAAGAAAATCTTCGAGCAGGTCGCGTCCACCAAGGATTGGCGGGGCGAGATCACTGCGAAGGCGCTGATGTCACTTGGCGAACTGGAGGAGAAACGAGGCAACACCGCCGCCGCCATCCAGTACTACCAGCGTGTCTTCGTCGCCTATCAGCGCTATCCAGCCGTGGTCATTCCAGCTTATCTGAAGGCCGCCGACGCATTTGTGAAGCTTGGGAAGCCTGAGGATGCCGCCAAAGATCTCAAAGATCTGCTCTCCAAGCCGCGTCTAGCCGCCTCTCCTCTTGCTGAGGAAGCACGGAAAAAGCTGGAATCGCTCCCGCCAGAGCCCGCACCGGTCGCCGGCGGGTCTATGCCTCTTGCCCCAACGGCTAACGCCACCGCTTCGCCCACCGCCACCGCCAAACCATGAGCCTCCAATTCCTTAGAATTGTACTGACAATTCTTGCGCTCTGCTTTGGGGCGACCCTGCACGCCGAGGATATCACGACTACGGACGGGCAGACCTATAATAACTCGTCATTCAGGCGTTCGGGGGAATTACTCATGATCAAGGTGACTATGGAGGGGGGGGGCGGCTCCGTAGAAATGGGATTGCCTCTTTCACGAATCGCCAAGGTGAGTTTTGCCGAGCCACCCGAGCTTGCCAAAGCAATTCTGGCCGCCACCAAGGGGAACGCCACCGAGGTGCTAAGCCTTACCGGAGACTATGTCTCCCACCAGTCTGATTTCAAGGATGTGCCCGGGTCGTGGTGGCCGGAGATGGCGAGACTTCGCCTTCTTGCTCTGGCGGCTTTGGGCCAGGATGTTGAGTGTACCGAACTTGCACGCCAGATCGGTGCCATGAAATCACCGCTCATGGAGTCCCTCTCGCGCGCCGGGACGCTTTTCTCCGCGCTTTCCTCCTCGGATCTGTCGGCAGTACTCGTGGGTGCCAAGTCTCTCCCTAGACTAGGAGGCGATCAAGGGTCGGCTCTCGCCCAGCTTGTCCTGGGCAGGGCGCTTCTTCAGAAAAAAGACTATCCCGGAGCTCTCCGCGCCTTTCTCACCATCAAGGTCTTCTATCCCTCGGTAGCACTGCTGCAGCCGCCCGCCCTCGCAGGAGCGGCAGAGGCCTACATCGGGCTTAAGGACGAGAAACGCGCCGCGGTCAGCTACGGCGACATCATTAAGGACTGGCCCGACTCCCCGCAGGCCCTTGCTGCCAAAAAGAAGGCAGCGGCCATTACACTGCCTTGATTTCAACTCCGTCGCACGTAACTTAAAAACCATCCAGAAACCCATACCATGAACAAACGCCGCCCCCATCTCCTGTTGCTCCTGACCGTATTCCTCTGTCTAGGAACCGCCATAGCCTCCGCCGAGGAACCTGCCAAGAAAGACGCCAAGGCCGCCCATTCCAAGTCATTGCTGGAGACTCTTGTGGAGGGAGGATGGGTGATGTTCCCCATCGGTATCATGTCGGTCCTGACCGTCTACCTCTCCGCAGACAGCATCAGGAATACCTCGATCAAGAAGACCTCTCCTCCGGCCTATGAGGCAGAGGTGAAGCGTTTCTTCCAGCAGGGAGACTACGTCGGTGCCTACACCTTCTGCCGTGACAACAAATCCCCGCTGACCAATGTCCTCCGCGTCGGCATCTCCCTTCTCGGAGATGGCAAGACCATGGTGGAGGAGGGGATGATCTCCGAGATGCACAAGGAGAGCGCCCAGATGGGAACCCAGATCAACTATCTATCGGTCATCGGTGTCGTCACACCCATGATCGGTCTTCTGGGAACCGTCACGGGAATGATCAAGGCGTTCGGCACCCTCGGTGCCTCGGGCGTCGGTGATCCCTCCAGTCTCTCCGGGGCCATCGGCGAGGTGCTTGTCGCCACGGCAAGCGGTCTGGTGATCGCCATTCCGGCCTTTGGCATGTTCTACTTCCTTCGTAGTCGCTCCACCACGGCGATGCATCACATTCAGGACATCATCAACGTGCTCTTCCGCAAAATGCCCTATGCGGCCCTTGAGGGAGTGCACATCAGTGGAGAGGAGATCTACGCCAATACCCCCTATTGGTTGGTTGCCTCCACAGAGGAAGAGGTTGTCGGAGAAGGGGCTCCCTCCAACGTAGGAACTTAATTCCCTGGTTGGATCACTCCCAAAAAATAACGAACCATGGCAGGAGGAGGAGGAGGACTAGAGAAGGGCGAGCCTGATTTTCAGATCGCCCCGATGGTGGATGTCCTGTTGGTCATCCTGATCTTCTTCATGGTGATCACCTCGGCTCAGGTCCTGAACATCGACAAGTCGATCAAACTTCCCATCGCGGTCGAGGCTGCCAAGAAGGACGACTCGCGGTCGGAGGCCATTGTGAACGTACGATGGGATCCAGACGCCAATCGGAGTGTCTTCAATTTTCAGGACCGTATCTACAACAAAGGGTCCGAGCTTATCGAGCCGTTCAAGGCGGCCAAGGCGTACGGGGATAAGGTTGCGGCTTCCAAGCCCGGTCAGAACCCCGAGTTCCGGATCGTGATCCGCGGAGATCGTGACGTTCCCGCTCTTTTTGTGTCACAGGCGATGAATGCGGCCGCAGAGGCGGGGATTTCGGACATCTCCTTCTCGGCCCTCAACCACGACTGAGACCTGCTGCATGAAATCATTTATCAACGAAGATGATGGAACGATGGGCTTCCAGATCGCCCCGATGGTGGATGTGGTCTTCGTGATCATGCTCTTTTTCATGGTCATGGCAGGAGCGGTCAAGGTGGAGAATGAGCTCTCCACAAAGCTTCCTGGATCGGCGGAGAGTTCTGCGCCCACGGAATTCAACGACGAGACGATCATTTCTATCTCCGACGAGGGTGAGGTTTCGCTGAACGACGAGCCCTTCGACTCCGCGCAAAGCGCCGACCTCCCCCAACTTCGCGCCACCCTGATGCGCCTGAAGGAAAACGCCGACAATGCGCATCAACCCGCCATCGTCACGATCGTCAGCGATGCCCATGCCAAATACAGCCGGACGATCGATGTCCTGAACGCACTTGCGGCTGCGAAGATCGCGACCGTGACCTTCAATGTAGAAGATGAGTGATGCCATGACCGAAGAGCAAGAACCCGAGTTACCCCCCTCCGATCACGCGGCGCACACCGCCCCGGCGGAGCCCCACCCGATCAAGAAGAACCTCTGGCAGCGCTGGATGGCGTGGAGTGGCAGTTTTCTGGTTATCAGCATCCTGGCCCACGTGATCCTGATCGGCGGTGCGGCGCTGCTGGTGGTGAAGGTCGTTCAGAGTCGCAAGGATAAAATGAAGTTCACCGCCCCTCCACCGAGCCCCGCCGGCATGGTCGAGCACAAGGTGAAGCCATCGAAGAAGGCGGCAGCCGCCCCCGCGATCTCCAAGCGGATCACCTCGACGGCCGCAAATACCAGTATCGCCCTGCCTGCGATGGAGATGAATTCCACGGGGCCCGACGTGATGGCCTCGGTCATGAGCGGTCTTGGGGCAGCAGGACTAGGCAGTGGTGCCGCAGGAGGTGCCGCAGGCATGGCCTCGATGCCGCTGGCGGGGCTCACGGCCTTCGGGTTTAAGGGGGCGACAGGGAATATCGGATTGCGAGGTCATATCTATGACCTCAAGCAGACCAGTAACGGGGGAGCGACCGCGATCAAGGATGACGGATCATTTAAAAACCCTCACCTCCTTGATTCCATCCCGGATGATAAGGTCTCCTACGGTGCTCGGAGCACAGCCTACTGGGAGGTGATGAATGACAAAAGCACACTTGGAAAAAGGAGCGATCTGGTCTCACCGAGCCTTTTTGCACAGGCCGATGTGGTCAATGAGTTCATGAGGAAAGATTGGGACGAGTCCATTCTCAAAAAATTCTACGAGTCCAAGGACCCGGTCACCGCATTTCAGTTCTTGATCGAGAGGGCAAGTTCGAAGAGTGCACTCCAAGCATTCGGCGTCGAAAAAGAGGTGAAGCCGAGTCATTTCCTCATCCATTACAAGGGATACGTGAGGGCACCCAAGGATGGCGAATTCCGCTTCCGAGGTTGGTCTATAGGGACCCTACTGATTCGTTTTGACAACCAAAATGTCTTCGGAAGAGCCCTTTTTCCTTTCTACGACTTGACCTCTTTTACCTTTAAAAACACCGACAATCCTGGTGACAAACGCTTAAGGGCGGGTGGTACTACTCCTCCTGGGAAATGGTTCCGTGTGGATGCCGGCAAAAAATATCCCATCGAGATCCTTCAGGAAGCAAGTGAAAATAACTTTGGTACCTTCATCCTTATTGAGGACAGGAACCCCGAGCAACCCTACAAGCTCACGATTATGAACGAACTCTATCCAAAGGACCCGCCAACCTATCTCTATCCACCGTTCGCCCTGATGAAGGGGCTGCCGATCCCGGCTATAAAAAAAGAAGATCTCACCAGCCAGAAAATTCCGGACAGTTTTCGGTCTGATAAGAGGGACAAATGGAGGCCATGGTTGGGTGCCCCAGAATGCGCACAAGAGCCCCTCATCTTCCCCGGGGCCAAGTGATGATGAGGATGCCTAGTCGCGAGGAGGCTTGAATACATTGAATAAGGTGCCCGAGGCTACCTGGCTCGGGATATTTTCCAGGAGGCGATGCCAATCTCCGTCGTTGTCTCATGGCAGGCTTTCTTGACGCTATGGGCTCTTCTTCTCTAGCGTTCCACTTTCGGATGAGAACCACTGGAAGTATCAGCACTGTGAGCGGTGCCCTTTTGAAATTGTTGCCTGTCATCGGGGTTGCCTTCTTCATGCCCTCCCTGCGTTCCGAGTCTGAGGGGTTGGTGAAGTCGGAAGCCATCACCAATTCATTGATTTCCTTCGGAACAGCCGCCGATCATCTTGCAGCGGCCGATGAACTGGTCTCCTCAGGCGACTCGGAGAAGGCGATCACCACCTACCGGTTCATTGCCAAGACTTATCCGAAGAGCAAGGAGGCTCCCGAGGCCCAGTTCAAGCTGGCAAAGCAGCTCAATAAGAAGGGAGATTTCGAATCCGCCTTCAACGAGTACCAGAATCTACTCAAGAAATATCCGCAGGCACCGAACTTCGAGGAGTCTGTCGCCGATCAAATCAACATCGCGAATGAATTCCTGAAAGGGAAGAAAGTGAAATTCCTCGGGATCCCGATGGTACCTTCCATGGAGAAGGCCGAGGAGATGTACACGGCGATCCTCAAGGTCTCCCCTTACAGCAAGCACGCCGCGATCACGCAGTTCAATCTCGGCCTTGCCCTTCAAAAACAGGGCAAGGCTCAGGAGGCAATCGCCGCCTATCAGAAGGTGCTCGATAAGTACCCCAACAGCGCTGCCTGTGATTCCGCCGCGTATCAAGTCGGTTATGTCTACCAGCAACTCGGGATGACCGGAAAATCACAGGATCTTTCCGCTCTCAAGCAGGCTCAGAATAATTATCAGGATTTCCTCCTGCAGTATCCCAATAGTGAGAAAGTCCAGCAGGCTGGTGAGAACATGAAGAAAATGTTCTCCAAGGAATCAGCCGACACGCTGCGCGTCGCTCGGTTCTATGACTTTAACAAGGATTTTAAGGCCTCCTCGATCTATTACAATGATGTCATCCGCCGCTTCCCCCAGAGCGAGGAGGCGACTGCCGCGAAGAGTCGTCTCGATGAGCTGAAGGCCCTTTACGGAGAGGATGCTCTGCGCGTGGGACAAGAGCGTCCTGAGAATGGAGAGCGTCTTGCCGAGCGGCGTAGGCTTCAGGCACAAGTCGAGT
Organism: Verrucomicrobiota bacterium; assembly: GCA_037127835.1. Lineage (GTDB taxonomy): Bacteria > Verrucomicrobiota > Verrucomicrobiia > Chthoniobacterales > UBA6821 > UBA6821. Next base: position 17,536 of record JBAXXS010000024.1, read on the forward strand.
CGACAGCCCTTGCAAATTATGATGGTCCTCCGAAAAAGGATTTCGTCCCGGAGGAGGCCCCTTTGCCAAGACCCCAGATGAAGGGAGATCTGAGGGATACAAAACCCATTCCCCTGCAGGAGCCGCCTGCACAGACTCCGCCGAAAAAGACTCCCCTCTCTCCATGATGACGAATCTTCGTATCCTACTTCTTTTTCCCCTGTTCCTTGCGCTTGGCGGTTGCGGATACCATCTGGGGGAGATCAAACCGACTCCGATGCGCCGCGTCTCGACAATCGCTGTAAACACCTTCAAGAACTCAACGCTCATTCCCAGACTCGAAGCCCAGACGGCCGATGCAGTCGTGAAGCAGTTTCAGAAAGACGGGACCTATCAGATCGAGTCCGCGGACAGAGCCGATGCCATTGTCGAGGGTATGATTCTGAGTGTGGAGAAGCAGCCGATGCGCGTCTTCTCAAGCAACGTGCTCCAAACCTCGGAGTTCGAACTGACGCTGAGGGTCTCGTACCGGGTAATCGACCGCGTTTCCGGTGCCGAACTGATGAAGGGCACCGCCACAGGAGTCACTCCCTTCTTCACCGAATCCGATCTCGTCAACTCGGACCTGGTTACGACTCAGAACATGAATTATCCGATTGCTGCCCAGCGTATGGCCGAGGGTCTGGTGAGCAAGGTTTCCGAGGGATGGTAACGGGAAAAAGCTGAAAAGCTGAAACTTGAAAGCTGAAAACTCAGAGTCCGGGAAAGATTTGGGGTTGCCTCCCCTAACGCTCATCGCCACGCCGATCGGGAATCTGGGAGACCTGACCTATCGCGCGGCGGAGGCTCTCAGAAACTGCGATGCAGTAATTGCTGAGGATACCCGCAGGGCTTCCCAGTTGTTGGCTCATTTGGAGATTCGTAAGCCTCTCATAAGTTTCCATGAGCATAATGAGGAGAGGCGACTGCCTGAATTAATAGCCCGCCTGTTGAGCGGTGAGAAATTATCCCTGGTGACTGATGCGGGGACCCCTTCTGTGAGTGATCCGGGATTTCGCCTTGTCAGGGAATGCATTAAGGAGAAAGTCGAATACACCGTGCTTCCCGGCCCCAGTGCCGTCACGACGGCGCTTGTCGGAAGCGGTCTACCTCCTGTTCCGTTTCATTTCGGCGGCTTTCTCCCCTCGTCGGGTTCGGGAAGGCGTTCGGAACTCAGCAGGGCTATCGGCCTCGGCATGACGGGAATTTATTTCGAATCACCGCATCGTTTGGGTGCCTGCCTTGCGGATCTTGTTCTTCTATCTCCGAAAAGTCGTCTCTGTGTCGCCAGGGAACTCACCAAGATCTACGAGGAATATCGTCATGGTACTCCTGCGGAACTCGCCGTCCACTACGCTAATAACCCGCCGCGGGGGGAGATCACGCTGGTGATCCATCCTTCCGAAGACAGTTCTGAAGTGGCCAGGGAAGAGAAGCGTAAAAAGAGCTATTCTGAAAAGACGCCCATGCCGCGGAACTTGTCGTAGCGCTGTTCCAGCAGCTTTTTCATCGGGATCTCTTTTAACGCCGTGATAGCGGCCGAAATCGTCTCTATTACCGTCGCATAAATGAGCGAAGGATCACGGTGGGCTCCTCCCAACGGTTCCGGAAGGACTCCATCGACCAAACCGAACTCCTGAAGATCATCTGCGGTGAGTTTCAGAGCCGCTGCTGCCTCCGGAGCATGCTTGCGATGCTTCCAAAGAATGGCCGCACAACCCTCTGGGGAGATGACCGAGTAGTAGGAGTTCTCCAGCATGAGGACGCGGTCCGCCACGCCGATACCGAGAGCCCCTCCGCTGCCGCCCTCTCCGATCACCAGGGAGATGATCTGTGTCTTCAGGGACATCATCTCCCTGAGATTTACGGCGATCGCCTCGGCGATATGTCTCTCCTCCGCCCCGACTCCCGGATAGGCACCCGGTGTGTCGATAAAACAGACGACGGGCAGTGAGAATTTCTCCGCCATCCTCATGAGACGAAGGGCCTTGCGGTAGCCCTCCGGATGGGGGCTGCCGAAATTACGGAGGACATTCTCCTTCACATCACGACCCTTTTGCTGGCCGATGATCACGCAGCGGTGGCCTCCGATACGGCCGATGCCTGCTGGCATTGCCTTATCGTCACCGAAAAATCGGTCGCCGTGCAGTTCCACGAAGTCAGTCACGCAGGCAGCGACATAATCCAAGAAATAAGGACGGGTCGGGTGTCGTGCAATTTGGACTCGCTGCCAGGGGGTGAGGTTGCCGTAGAGGGCCTTGCGCTCCTTCTCGAGATCCTCGCGAGCGGCGACTAGGAGGGGATCCTCGGAGCTACGCTTCTCGGCGAGATCGGCCACACGGCGTTCGAGATCGGCAATCGGGAGTTCAAAATCGAGGGGTTGGACATTCATGAAAGGAAGGAGTTGGCGTCTGTGAAAAAAGGTTCAGTGGATGATGACCGGAGTGTTCCGTGAGACGAGCGGAAAAATCTCAAGGAGATCCTCTTTGGAGAGCACGTAGCCACTTGGAAGAGGAAGAGGAGATGGCGTCGGAAAGGGAGAGTCATTGGTCCCAGTCTGAGCGATAGGAGTAGTCGATTGAGGGCTCTGTGCCGGGACATCAACACCGACAATGGAGGAATTCCCTGCCAGAAGAATAATCCGCTCACTTTGGGCGTATGCCTTGTCTCCGAAAGCGACTCTTTTGTTTCCTGAGTTGGCAATCTTGTCGAGGATCTTGGTGTTCACAGCAGGCATGGTCTTCATGGGTGCTTGAGGCGAGGAGAGGAGGGAGTATTCCTTCACGAAGATTCCATTATCTAGAAAAGTCAGGTTCTTGGCTTTGCGGTCGAGTTCCAAGGATGACTTGAGGGAGGGGATGACGAGTTGCTGGCCGATCTGAAGGTTGATGCCGGACAGGCTATTAGCTTTCTGGATCAATTCGGCATTCGACTTCTGCTTGGAGGCGATTTTGGCGAGCGAATCTCCTTTGACAACGGTGTAGGTGATCACTTCGGGATTCCCAGAGGATTGGAAAAGCAGACTCAAATTTACGGAGCCCAATTCCTGTCGGGCTTCCTTCAGAAGTGGAGACTGGGGATGGGAGTCGATCCAGGCTTTCAACCCGTCACGGGCGCCGACACTATCACCGCTTGTTCGGAGTGATTTAAGACGCTGAAGTTCATGGGCTCCCGGATCCGGTGTGGGTGTCGGTGTGGCTGCGATGGCGGCGGCCTGCTCTTTCTTCTCCAAGCGCCCCGGCTTGATAAAGAGTTGGTAGCTAAAATAGCCGGCTGATCCGAAAATCAGTAAGCCGAGAAGAAGAAGGGTTAGGGTTTTGAAGGTTCGCATGAGATTAGTGGTGGCGTCAGAGCAGACCACGACGCTTCCATTCCGCAAGGTTGCTGCCGGCGGAACGTTGGATGAGGTCCATGGTGAATTTCATCAGGCAGACCTCCCATCCCTCGTCGACCCCCTCGATGAGGGTATCCATGGGATCGTCATCGCGTCGGAGTTGCTGGGTCAGTCTCTCAAGCAGGTCATCCTTGGATTCCCGGAGGATACTCTCCGAGTAGTCCGTCTTGCGGAGAGAGAACCCGTAGCGAAGAAAGTGGAGATCCTTCTGTTCCTCCATCCATCCGGCGAAGTCGCGCGCCCTTTCGCCGAATCCCTCCAGGATCAGCTTGCTGACATAGTGGGGCGCGAGAATTCTGGGCCGCTCCGCATGGATCATCCCCTGACGGAGACGAACCGTTCCGACTTCGTCCATCGGTTCTGTGATCAGTCGGAAACGGAAACTTGTCTGTCCATAGGTCTCAATGGCGGTGCTGGGAGCCACCACCACACGGGTGTTCTCCATCGCGTAATTAAAATCATCTGCCTTGATCATCAATCTGTTCAGGAACCATAGGCCTTCATCGGAAAAAGGTCAAAAGAACGATGCCCTGCGATTCCTTAACTTAAGGGGAGGTGTAATCACCCTACTCCAAGCAGTCCTCGATTTGACACACTTCCCTTTTCGGGTTTTCATAAGGGGATGAAGCAATTTCTTCTCATCCTACTACTCCCATTCCTTTTCCTCGGAGGCTGCGCCCAACTGAATCAGCGAGCTGTCTATGATCAGCCTGCCTACAAGCCCAAGGATTCCTCCAAGGTCGTGGTGAAGGTCTCCCTCTCCAAGCAAATGGTCTATGTTATGGAGGGGAACAGGCCACTGCTTGTGACGGCCTGCTGCGTCGGCATGCCATCCAAGCCCACCCCCAAAGGAAACCTCTGCGTCACCCGCAAGGAGCGAAATAAGCGGTCAGGCAGCTATGGATTTGCCGTGATGAGGGATGCCGTTGTTCCTTGTGAGGCAGGCAGCGCCAAGGGCCGGTATGTTGGTTATCCGATGCCTTATTGGGTTGAATTCGCTCCTGGCTATGGTTTTCATCAAGGTTGGGTCTGGCCGACGCCCAAGACGCACGGTTGCATCCGCCTTCATGCCAATGATGCTGGAGATTTCTGGGAGCTGACCCGTGTTGGTACACCAGTGAAGATTGCCAACACCCAACCTGAGGATGCAACTTTGGGAGTCAAGACTCCCCGCCCGCAGGATTATAATGACCCAGACTTACCAAGTGGGGAAATGATTGCGACCAGTTACTTCCAAAAGATCAAGGCTGCGGTCTTGCAGTAGAAATAACGTTTGAGCATTCCTCCAGCAGCCTCTGCGAAAGTGAACCTCCGGACCCCGGAGGTGATGGCGCGGGTGCAGGAGCAGGTAGAGCATCATTACCACAGCAGTCTTGTCGAGAGGGTTCGCGCCGATGGTTCTCTTCTGGTTGCCGGAAAGACGACTCTCCGGTTGGCCAAACAGTTCGGATTCTGCTACGGAGTCGAGAGAGCCATTGATCTGGCCTACGCGGCACGGAAGGTCTTTCCAGATGCCCGTCTCTTCCTGATAGGCGAGATCATTCACAATCCCGAGGTGAATGCCCAGATCGCCGCCCTGGGCATCCGGAATCTTCTTGATGAGTCAGGGCGCCCCCATGTCGAGGATCTGGGACCTGAGGATGTCGTGATTGTACCTGCATTCGGGACGACCGTTCCTCTTGTTGAAGAAATCAAGCGCCATGGCTGCCGAATCGTTGATACCACTTGCGGCGATGTCATGAGCGTCTGGAAGAGGGTCAGGCAGAATGCCACGGAGGAAGTCACCTCCATCATCCATGGCAAGTCCTCACACGAGGAGACACGCGCCACGGCCTCGCGCGCCCTCGGTAATGGCAACGGGCGATACCTGATCGTCCTGAATCTTGAAGAGACCGATCGGGTCTGCGACTACATCTTGGGCAGGGTCAGCCGGGAGGAGTTTCTACATGAATTCGAGGGAAGGTTCTCCGAGGGATTCGACCCCGACCTTCACCTCCAACGCATCGGCGTGGCAAACCAAACCACCATGCTTCGGGAGGAGACCGAAGCGGTGCAGAGAAAGCTCAAGGAGGCCATCACTTTGCGAGATGGAAGCGATGGAAACTTCCGACTCTTCGACACGATCTGCGGGGCCACCCAGGAGAGGCAGGATGCCCTCAAGGAACTGCTACTCCAACCTCTGGACTTGCTGCTCGTCGTCGGTGGCTATAACAGCTCCAACACCACCCATCTGGCCGAGATGGGTGAGCAGCGCGTACCGACCTATTTTATCCGAAACCAAGAGTGTCTGGAGAATGCCGACCTGATCCGTCACTTCGATCTGCATCAGAAGAAAGAGATCTCTTCTGAAGTCTCTTGGCTTCCTCAGGTAGGAAGTAATGCTCGGATCGGAATTACGGCTGGCGCTTCCTGTCCGAATAATCTTATCGAAGAGGTCATGCTTCGGGTGCTGAGCCTTCGCAACGAAACTCTTCCTAGCGCCTGAATTTAAGAAAGTCTCGCGCGGAGGCGCAGAGGAGCAGAGAGTGAAAAGGGTTGGTGTGATGGTCGATATGAAAGATTTAGCTCCATTCCTCTCTGCGAACTCTGCGTCTCTGCGCGAGTAGTTTTTTCTGTACCCATGATCCTGACAGCCAATCAGATGAAAGCAGCCGAAGAACTGGCTTTTCGGAACGGAGCTACTCCAGAGGGGCTTATGGAGATTGCAGGTGAGGGGATTGCTCGATGTATCGAGCAGTTCTTTCCTAATCCCGGTACCGTCGTTCTTTATTGCGGGAAGGGGCATAACGGAGGCGATGGCCTAGTCTGCGCGAGGTATCTACTCAATCAGGGGTGGAAGATATTGATCCGTCTTGCTGCTCCCGAGTCTGAAATGGCTGAACTCTCGAGGATGCATTTCCTGGCCCTTCATGGTGGTGAAGTCATCGATTCCATCCCGCAGATCATTGGTCCGCTGTTACTGCTGGACGGATTGTTGGGTATCGGTGCCTCCGGCGCTCCGCGAGGTGCTATCCAGGAGCTAATCCGTGAGATGAACGCGCTACGCAGAAAATCGGGAGGCTCTACAGTAGCCGTGGATCTTCCTTCCGGTCTGGATGCCACTACGGGAGAGATACCCGGTGAGTGCGTACAGGCCGATCTGACGGTGACTCTTGGTGCCGTGAAAACAGGACTTGTCACGGATGCTAGCACGGCTGTTGTGGGTCGTCTCGCCTTGGTTGAGTTGCCCGGAGTTCCGATAGAGGGTGGTGATCCCGCCAATATTTCCACGGCATTAGCTCTCCGGCCGCTTCTCCCAATCCGGGACTACGACTCCTACAAGGGAACCTATGGGCATATCGGGATTCTGGCTGGATCAAGCGGCTTCCTGGGTGCGGCACGGCTTTGCTCCGCGGCGGCGGTCCATTCCGGCGGAGGGTTGGTAACTCTTTATGCCCTGCCGGACTGCCATGATCTGCTTACTACTACTTCCATTCCCGAAGTGATGGTCCAGCGGATAGCCTACTATAGCGACATTCCAACTGAGAAACTGGACGTGCTTGCTCTAGGGCCAGGTCTCGGCTCGGAGTATCACGAGGAGCTGCGGGGACTTGTCCGAGACAGCCGGATTCCCTGCGTGGTCGATGCCGATGCACTCAATGCCGTCGCTGGTGATCCCTCGCTACTCTCGCATTGCGCCGCTCCTCGCCTGCTAACACCCCACCCGGGAGAGATGGAGCGTCTTGCTCCCTGCGTTGGAAGAACACGCAGGGATTGGGCAATGGATTTTGTTCAAAGCTATCCCGTGACTCTGCTACTCAAGGGATCTCGCACAGTGATTGCAGAGAAGGGGAATCCACCCGTTTTCAATAGCACCGGTAACCCAGGCATGGGAAGCGGAGGAATGGGGGATGTCCTGACGGGTGTCTGCGCCGCCTTGATCGGATCGGGGCATTCCTGCCGTGAGGCTGCTATGCTAGGAGCTTGGCTCTGCGGTCGTGCCGCCGAGATTGCGATCTTCAACGGCCCTGATGCCCAAGAATCACTCTCCGCCACTTCGGTGATCGCTCACCTCGGCGAGGCATGTAAGTCGCTCAGGGCAGGGGACTGCTGAAAAGGGCGGATGAAATTATCCCGCAGAGGCGCAGAGACGCTGAGGAGGAAT
>JBAXXS010000025.1:0-23865 GCA_037127835.1 Verrucomicrobiota bacterium
CGCACCTTTGGTGCGTTTCCTCACCTTCATCCGGTTCTCGCACACGGTTTTTGCCCTGCCATTCGCTCTCGGGTCGATGATCGTTGCGGCTGGGGGTTTTCCGGGGTGGCGGATCTTCGGCTTGATCCTGCTCTGCATGGTTTTTGCACGTACTGCAGCGATGACCTTCAATCGCATCACTGACTGGGAGATCGACAAACGCAATCCCAGGACTGCGGGCCGGCATCAACTGCTTGGCAAGTATGCGGCCATCATGACGTGCCTGATCAGTGCCTTGCTCTTTATGGCCACGACTCTTTTTATCAATCGGGTTTGCCTTATCCTTTCGCCAGTGGCACTTGGCATCATCTTTCTCTATTCCCTGACAAAGCGTTTCACTCATGCCTCCCAGTTTTTTCTAGGACTTGCCCTCTCGGTCTCTCCTGTCGGCGCATGGCTCGCTGCCACCGGTTCGTTTGCCTGGCCTCCGATCATTCTGGCTGCGGGTGTTCTCTGCTGGGTGGCGGGATTCGACATGATCTATGCCACGCAGGATGTGGAGGCGGATCGCCGTGAGGGGCTCCACTCGATGGTCGTCTGGCTTGGTGTTCCAGGCGCGCTGCATTTAGCCGGTTGGCTGCATCTGCTGATGCTGATGGGTTTGATCGGCTTCGGTCTCTCGGCTCATCTCGGGAAGATCTATTTCCTAGGGCTGATCCCCGTGCCATTCCTGTTGGTCTATGAGCATAGCATTGCTCGGACGCTCGATCTCGGGAAAATCAATAAGGCCTTTTTCGAGACCAATGCCGTGATAGGGCTTCTCTTTGTTTTGATCCTTGTGGCCCAGCAAATCTGGAAGTTTTAGCCAAAATCTTAGTCGATCGGTTTTCCACTCGTGGTTGTTTGTACAGGATCTGGCAAAGTGGGCGTAACTGGTGATGGAATAGGCGGTGGAGTTGGAGAAGGCTCTTGTAAAGTTTGAGACTCCGAAAGGGGTGCAATCGTTTTTGGAACTTCTGCGGGTGTGACGATTGGTTGTGTGGGAATCTCGGATGGCACGATCACCACTGGAGGGATCAGGGCCGGCTTCACTGTTTGTGGCTCCTCGGTTGTTATGATTGGCTTCGGAGTCCTCACGAGAATGGCTTTGCGGATCGGAACGGGGAGGGCCCTGCGGATTCTGACAGGGGTTGGTTTAGGTGTAGGTTTGGGTGTCGGCGAAGCAAATGCGGCCACGGCAGGCGGCGGCAATGGCATGATGGGCATGGGTTGCTGAGGCGTATTCCCTAGATCTCTCGTGGCAAGCAGGAGATTGGCATCATGTGCATTCACATGGTACCCCGCACCGAACGGAAGTGGTCCCTTGAAGTAGGTTGTCCCGTAGGCGGCCTCCAGCTCCGCTTCCCTACGGCGCTTGAAGATGGCGAGGGGATCGGTGTAGACGCCGAAAAGCCGGATGCGCCACTCACCGGTTTTGAAATCGCGGTAGGGGATTCCAGAATCATCCTGAAGGATCAGTTGGGAGGTGTTCAACAGGAAGTTGCGGGTTTCGGAAAAGGCATCGAGCGGAAGGAGGTAGGAAGCGGCCTTCAGGTAGGAGGCTCCCGGACCAAGATCGCCGAGCCATGTGAGGAAGTTGCGACACTCTTTGCCATTCGAGAGATCGGCTTTGAAATAATAAAGCGTCTGGGCCGGACCTCCGGGACGACGATAGATGATCTGAGCTCCCGGGGAACCAAAGGGGCTGATCATCTGGGCCGACTCGATGATGTTTCCTGTAAGGGCGAGTTCCGTAAAGAGGACGGGAAGCACGCCCTGGAAAGATCCACGGCCCAACTGCGGCTTCATTTCACTTGTGATGAAGTAGCCGCAGAAGAGGGAGGTGTGCAGGGCTTCGTCGAGAGACTTGAGGGCGGTGCCGAGCGCCGAGGGATCAAGTGCCTCTGGCGGGGGAAGCTCCCCCACGGGTTCCAAGCCCCCGAGAACCATGATGCGGGTATCGGGAAAAAAAGCGTAGGCATTCAGAAAATCAGGCCCCCCGAAGAGATAACGCAGGACTCCGCGGCTGGCCGGATCCTGTGAGAGATGCTCACGCCCCCACTCCTGTATCACATCGTAACGGATCCTTCTACAAAATGCCCATTGTTCCTGAAGTTGTTTCTTGTGATCTCGGTATTCGGGTGAGTGCTGGAGGGGATAGAGTACGCTTTGCCTCGGCAGGGGAATTCCAGCCAGAAACTCCGCCTGCTCTTGCAAGGAAGAACCAAAGCCCAAGGGGATAACGCACGCCCAGAGCAGAAGGAGGAGTGCGCTCGGGCGGATCAAGAAGGATGTTTTAGTGAGACCCATCGGTGAAGGAAAAGAGGGAGCAGCATCAAGACGACTCCTGCAAGGGCAATCCATGGTTTGGTGATGGCTGAGTAAAGCAATCCAGCGCCAGAGCAGGCCAGGAAGACGATTGGAGGCAGAGGATAGAGGGGGCAGATAAAGGAATGTCGAGGGTCGAGGGTCGAGAGTCGAGGGTTCTCCCGATGACGTTTCCTTCTAAGAACAATCAGGCCGATGACGCCCAACATCAGGCAGAGCAGTAGAGGAATCTGGGCAAAGACTAAAACCGTTTCGAAGGAGCCGAAGGCAATCAGTCCCAAGACCAGCACCAGTTGCAGCAGGATCGCCCTGACCGGAATGTTGTCGCGGGTCTTCGCAAGTGCGGCAAAGAACGGGTAATCCTCCCCGACGCGTTGGGTCACCCGGGGGCCCGTCCAGATCATGGCACTGATTGAAGCCAGAAGTCCCAGAGCGATGATGACCGACATGATCCGTCCGCCCAGAGGCCCTATCAGATGATTAGCCGCAACGCTCCCCACATTCAACACACCGCGCAGTTCATTCTCCGGCGCCGACGTGAGGAAGACTGCGTTGAGCACAACATAGAAGAGCGTCACTGCCAGAGTGCCGATCACAAGCGAGAGACCGACAGTCCGTCGGGGGCTCTTCACCTCCCCGGCAAGATAGGTCACGGCATTCCAACCCGAGTAGGCATAGAGGACAAAGAGAAGTGCGATCCCCGCGTTCGGTCGGGTTAGTTCTGCCAGGGAGACAGGCTGTGGCAGTAGGAGCTTCAAGCGATCGGGATGGAGAAACGCACTTCCGAATCCAATCGCTATAAAGAGGCCGATAAGTAGGAACTTGATGCCGGTCATTCCGTTCTGGAGCAGCGAGCTTGTTTTGAGGGATCTGAGATGAACGAACGAGATCAGCACCACAGCTCCCACGGTGGAGATGCGGATGGGACAGACTGGGAGTGCCGCGTGCACGTAGGTGCCGAAAGCGATGGCCGAGAGTGAGATCGGCGCAGCGAATCCCGCGATCAGGGAGACGCAGGCTGCCATGAATCCCAGGGCAGGATGGTAGATTTCCGAGAGATACGTGTATTCGCCTCCAGAACGAGGAATGCGTGCCGCAACTTCCGCGTAGGAGAGAGCTCCGCAGAGGGAAATAAGTCCGCCAAGAACCCAAAGCATCAGGATTGAGAATCCGCTTTTCAGATCCTGTAACTGGAACCCCAGGCTCGTGTAAACACCAGTCCCAACCATCGTGGCTGTCACCAGCGAGAGACAGGTTAGCAGGCTGATTCCCTGGCCATCGTTTTTGTTCATAGAGGGGAGCAGACGAAAAGAATATGGAACTCAACCGTAACGGATGCAAAGCAACGGCCGGGCAAGCCAACTCAGGCTAATTGTTCCCTTGTTTGATTCGCTCGTGCCCACTCATCTCACCACTACGGGGCTACCTCCGGCAGTCTATCCCAGCCCCTCCCGAGGCTAGACATTTTGAGTTCCTTATTAATCATCAGGCCTTTTCGTCAGGATGGCTTGGCAGATCCCAGCCAACCGATCGGTGGGCATAGACCAACTCGACCAGTACTACTACCAGAGCGGTCATGAAGAAAATTAATCCCGCCACGAAGGTTGTTACCACATAGCTACCTTGAAAGTGTCTGACTCCTGCCTCGAAGAAAAAGATTTCCAGAACAGTAAGTGAAATGAGAACGCCGCTCAGCACATCAAAGAAAATGGCTATGGCACACATCCGCCCCCTGATGCGAACCTCTCGAAATTCGACACGATAGTGTGACTCAAGCGAGGGGGTGAGTTTTTCCGCAGCTAAGAGCTCATTATGAATGAATCGCATCCGATCGACGGTGCGTGCCAATCGTCCGCTGATCGCATTGATGAGCATCACCACTGCGGTAAGAAGAAAGACCGGTGCCAGCGCCAACTGGATCGTTGAGGTGACGTCGTTGTTCGGGATGGTCATGGGTAAGGGTAACGGCTTAGAATAGTAAATCCTACCAACGTCCGTCACCCTTTTGCGGCCGAAAGTGGGCCGATTACTCGGCGTCGAGTTGTTTGAGGATGCCCAACGCCTTTTTCGGGTCCGTCACACGGAGAATAAGAAGGCCCTTTTTCGCCGAAGGCATGGAGGCTAGGTAGCCGTAGTCGATATTGATCTTTTTGGCCGAGAGGGCATGGGCGATCCGGGAAAGGCTACCCGGCCTGTTGTCGTTCTGGATCATCAGCACGTCGCTCTCAACGACCAGCGTGCCGTACGACTCGAAGAGTGTCATCGCCCGCCCGGTATTGCTAACAACCATCCTAACGACAGCATGATCCGTGGTGTCGGAGACGGTTAGGCCGAAGATATTGATCTGCGCAATGGCCAGTGCATCGCAGACGGCTGCCAGCGCGCCTGGTTTGTTCTCAAGAAAGACAGCCAACTGCTGAACAATCCTCGGAGCCAAAGGATCAGCCTTCTTCATGGCTTCACCCTATCACTTGGAGGAAGAAGGGGAAGGGGCAATATTTTCCCGCAGAGGCGCAGAGACGCAGGGAAAAAGGATGAGCTTCCATCCCTCTCTTGGTCTGCTGACCTAACAGCCTTCAGCCTAAACAGCTAACAGTCTCCAGTTGGGCTAGGCCTTCGGTGACGCTGTGATGGCTTCGGTGATGATAGTCTTTCCCTCCTCGACCTTCTTCTCCTCGATCGGCTTGGCTGGCGGGACATGCGGGGTGATCTTCCAGAACTGGCCGAGACAGCTTTTCCAGTCAGCAAGGATGCGGGCAGCCTGTGGGCTTCCGGTCTTATCCTGATGCTTAGTGACAAGATCCTTCAGCTTCGCCTCGTCCTCTGGGGAAGTAATTCTATCAGCGCCAACCAACTGGTCGTTGTAGCGGCCCAGGAACTTGTCCTCGAGATCGAGGACGAAGGCCTCACCGCCGGTCATGCCAGCGCCGAAGTTCTTGCCCGTGGAGCCAAGGACAACGACCGTGCCACCGGTCATGTATTCGCAACCATGGTCGCCGATTCCCTCGACAACGGCAGTGCCTCCCGAGTTACGGACGCAGAAACGCTCACCAGCACGGCCATTGGCAAAGAGGTGTCCAGCGATGGCGCCGTACATAACGGTGTTGCCGATAATGCTGTTTTTCTCGGGGACAAAGCGGTGATCGGGCAGAGGTCTGACGATGATCTCTCCTCCGCTCATGCTCTTGCCGACATAGTCATTTCCCTCGCCCGTGAGGACGAGCTTGATTCCGGGAGTCAGGAAGGCGCCAAAGCTCTGTCCGGCAGTACCGGTGAGGTCAAGCTCGAGGGTGCCCTCGGGGAGGCCCTCCTCTCCATACTGATAGGCGATCTCTCCGGAGACCTTGGTGGCCAGCGAGCGGTTCGTGTTATCGACCTTGTAGGAAAGCTTCACGGCCTTGGCATCACGGATCGACTCCTCGGCATCCTGCAGGATGATGTCGTCGAGCGGTTGGTCGTGCTCGGGATCGTTGCGGTCGCGTGTCGCGTAGCGGACAGCCGTCGGATCATCCTTCACGACATCCTTGAGGAGGCGTGAGAGGTTGACGGTGTTAGCCTTCGGGTGATTCGGAATGTGCTTCTGACGCAGGCACTCAGTACGGCCGACCATCTCGTCGATGGTCCGGAAGCCGAGGCGGGCCATGATGCCACGCACCTCTTCGGCGACGGCATTGAAGAAGTTAACGACATTCTCAGGCTTCCCCTTGAACTTGGCTCGAAGACGATCATCGAGTGTGGCGACGCCGACCGGGCAGTTGTTCAGATGGCACTGGCGGACATAAACACAACCCATGGCAATGAGAGCCGCAGTTCCAAAATTGTATTCCTCTGCACCGAGCAGGGTGGCGGCGATAATGTCTTCGCCGGTACGCATGCCTCCATCCGTTCTCAGGGTCACCCTATTGCGGAGGCCGTTGAGCAGAAGGATCTGATGCGTCTCGGCGACACCGAGTTCCCAGGCACCGCCCGCGTGTTTCACGGAGCTGAGCGGAGAGGCTCCCGTTCCCCCATCGTGACCGCTGACTAAGATGATGTCGGCATGGGCCTTTGCCACGCCGGCCGCGACTGTTCCGACTCCCGCCTCAGCGACAAGCTTCACCGTAACTCGAGCGCGTGGATTCACCTGCTTCAGGTCATAGATGAGCTGGGCCAGATCCTCGATCGAATAGATGTCGTGGTGAGGGGGGGGCGAGATGAGGGTGACTCCGGGAACCGAGTTGCGGAGCTTGGCGATATAGGCCGTAACCTTGTGACCGGGAAGCTGACCACCCTCACCCGGCTTAGCGCCCTGGGCCATCTTGATCTCGATCTCCTTGGCGCTGGCCAGATAGGCGGCATGGACACCGAAGCGACCGGAGGCGATCTGTTTGATGGCGCTGTTGGCCCAGTCGCCGTTCTCCTGACGTTTAAAACGCCGGGGATCCTCGCCGCCTTCGCCGCTGTTCGACTTGCCGCCGATGCGGTTCATGGCGATGGCCAGAGTCTCGTGGGCTTCGGGACTCAGTGCCCCGAGCGACATGCCGGCCGTGGTGAAGCGGCGGCGGATCTCCTCGATCGGCTCGACCTCTTCGATCGGCACAGGGCCGCTTGGAAGGGGAATGAATTCCAGTAGATTGCGCGGGGAATGAGGGGTCGAGGCCAGAACGGCATCGACATAAGCCTTGTAGTCCTCGGGCTTGTTGGTCCGGACGAAGCTATGAAAGTTTTTGATGACCGGCGGGGTGACGGCATGGAGCTCGCCGCCGCGGCGGATGCGGTAGAAGCCGGGGTCTCCAAGTTGGAGGGCGGCCGCTTCTTTCCCCTCCTCAACCGGCAGGGGAGCGCCGTAGGCCATCTCGTGGCGGGCTAGGGACTCGAGGGCGATCTCCTCGAAACCGACACCCTCGATCTGGGTGGGGGTTCCGGTGAAGCACTCCTCGACGAGTTTGGTCGAGATGCCGGTTGCTTCGAAGGTTTGGGCTCCGCGGTAGCTGCCGATGACGGAGATGCCCATCTTCGACATGATCTTGAGGAGGCCGCTCTGGAGCGCCTTCTTGTAGTTGAGCTGTGCGGTGGCGAAGTCAATCTCCACGGAGCCCTTCTCGATCATCTCGCGGATGGTCTCGATGGCCAGGTACGGATTAATGGCGCTTGCGCCATAGCCGATGAGGCAGGCCATCTGGTGAACATCACGGGCCTCAGCTGTCTCGCAGACGATGCTTGTCTGCATGCGCTTGCCGACACGGCGGAGATGATGATGAATGGCCCCCACGGCTAGGATGGCCGGGACGGCAAGGTTGTCAGCATCGATTCCCTTGTCGCTGAGAATCAGGATCCTGGTGCCCTCATCGACGGCCTTCTCGGAGGCCTTGCAAAGTTCATGAACTGCAGCGGCAAGTCCCGCGGCGCCTGAGGATGCCTTCCAGAGGGAGGAAAGAGTGGCTGACTTGTGTTCGCCACCGATCTTCCGGACGGCCTCCAGTTCCTCGTTGAAGAGGATGGGGGAGTCGAGGGAGACCTGCGCGGCATGCTCCGGGGTCTCGGAAAGGAGGTTGCGCCTCCAGCCTAGCGTGGTGAAGAGAGACATGACCAAGCGCTCGCGGATTGGGTCGATCGGGGGATTCGTGACTTGGGCAAAGAGCTGGCTGAAGTAGGTGTAGAGAAGACGAGGGCGCAGAGAGAGGACTGCAAGCGGCGTATCGTCACCCATGGAGCCGACGGCCTCGGCTCCATCCTTGATCATCGGCTTGAAGATCATGTCGAGCTCCTCGCTAGTGTAGCCGAAAGAGACCTGGCGCTGGGTCAGGTCGATGATGTCGAGATCGCCTTTCGCGGGAGCGAGCTGCTCGGCCTTGAAGGGGGCGAGACGGACGCGATGGTCATCCACCATCTTCCGGTAATTATGGCGTGTCGCAAGCGACTGCTTGATCTCGGTGTCGCGCATCAGAACGCCGGCAGCGGTGTCAATGGCGATCATCTCGCCGGGGGCGAGACGGCCCTTCTCGATGATGGTCTCCTGATCGAGTCCATCGACTCCCATTTCAGATCCGAGGCTGAAGATGCCGTTGTCAGTAATCTGGTAGCGGGCTGGACGCAGGCCGTTCCGATCAAGGCAGGCTCCGATCGTGATCCCGTCGGTGAAAACAAGAGCAGCAGGACCATCCCAGGGCTCGCAGAGGCATGTGTGGTACTCGTAGAAAGCGGCGAGCTCGGGAGAGATCTCCTTGTCGCTGCGCCAAGCCGGAGGAACCAGCATGGTCATCGAGTGCAGGATCGAACGTCCGGACATGGTCAGGACTTCGAGTACGTTGTCGAGGCTGGCGGAGTCGGAGCCGCCAGGCTGGATGATAGGGTGCAACAGTTCGATATCTTCACCCCAGAAGTCGGCCTTCAGTTCGGCCTCGCGTGCCTGAGTCCAGTTGCGGTTGCCTCGAACGGTATTGATCTCACCATTATGCGCCATCATCCGGAAGGGATGGGCCAGGGGCCAGGTGGGAAAGGTATTGGTGCTGTAGCGCTGGTGGTAGACGCAGAGAGCTGTCTCGTAGTCGGGGTTTGAGAGGTCGGGGAAGAACTTCTCGAGCGACGAAGAGACAAGAAGACCCTTATAGACGATCAGGCGGTGAGACAGGGAAGGGATGTAAAAATCCTCGATTTTATCGGTGGCCACGCGCTTCTCGATTTCGTTGCGAGCAAGGAAGAGCCTACGCTCGAACTCATCGGCAGCCATCCCCTCAACCTTGCCAACTAGGACTTGCTCGATATCGGGCAGAGTCATCAGGGCCTTGGTCCCCAGGATCTGCTTGTTGGTCGGAACCTCGCGCCAGCCGAACAGATAGAAACCCCTTTTTTCCAGAACTTCCTCAGTGATGGCCTTGGCCCGGGCCTTGGCATACTCGTTTTCCTTAGGGAGATACATAACCCCGACACCTAGATCAGTGTCGCTGTAGAGGGACTTGCCCCAGCTTTCGATGATAGGCCGGAAGAGCTTGTAGGGAATCTGAGTCGAGATGCCGGCGCCGTCACCCGTCCGGGCATCGGCATCCAGGGCTCCGCGGTGCATTAGGTTGCAGATGGAGCGAAGACCGATGCGCAGGATCTCGTTGGAGCGTTCGCCGCTGATTTGCGCGACCATGCCGACGCCGCAGGCGTCTTTTTCAAAAGAAGGATCATAGAGCGAGGTGCTACTCTGATCGTGGGGCAGGGAATGATTCATCATAAGAATGGGTGCGTGGGATGCCGTTATGGGATTCGCCGATGCTATTAGCCGAGGCAAAGCAGAGGCGAACACTATAATGTCGTGGATGGTCTCCCTTGCCGCAAGCAAATGGCGTTCTCTCCGAGGGATTTTTTAAAGAATAACTTATGGTGCCGTATTCAGGGGTTTCTTTCCGGATGGATCTTCTTTCCCGAGCCTTGATATCTTCCGTTATCGCGGTTCAATTCAGGGGCTACGCCTCCAATCCCATGCCCTATCTTGCCGACCCCAATCGCTATGATCGTTCCGATTTCTTTGCCCGGTGCGGCAAATCGGGTCTGATGCTTCCCAGAATTTCCCTCGGATTGTGGCACAATTTCGGAGAGGTCGACTCCTTCGAGATGGCTCGAGGTATCGTGTTGAGGGCCTTCGATCTGGGGGTCACCCATTTCGATCTGGCCAACAACTACGGCCCCCCTCCCGGTTCCGCGGAATCCACGTTCGGGAAACTTCTCGCGTCCGATCTTGCGGCTTACCGTGACGAACTGATCATCTCCACTAAGGCCGGCTATACGACGTGGCCCGGGCCTTACGGGGACGGGGGCTCCAGAAAGTATCTTCTCTCCTCGCTCGACCAGTCTCTGAAACGGATGAGCCTCGATTTTGTTGATATTTTCTACAGCCACCGGATGGATTCCTCTACACCTCTCGAGGAAACGATGGGGGCTCTTGCCCATGCCGTGAAATCCGGCAAGGCGCTCTATGCCGGTATCTCCAACTACAACCCCGAAATGACCACGCAGGCGGCTTCGCTCCTCCGAAAGATGGGCGTTCCCCTGCTGATCCACCAACCCAAGTATAACATGTTCGAACGAACGGCCGAGCATGGCCTCCTCGACGTGCTGGAGCGCGAAGGTATCGGATGCATTCCTTTTTCGCCATTGGCCCAGGGCCTGCTCACGCATCGCTATTTGGGAGGGATTCCTGGTGATGCTCGGGCGGCAAAGGAACATGGTTTCCTCAGGCCCGAGGAGGTAACATCCGAGGTTATTGCCAAGGTGCTCACCCTCGGAGAGATTGCCATGGCCCGAGGCCAGAGTATCGCCCAACTCGCTTTGGCCTGGGTGCTTCGAGACGCACGCGTGACCACGGCGCTGATCGGCGCCAGCCAGATCAGCCAGTTGGAAGAATGTGTGGCCGCCGTCTCGAACACCGTATTTGATCAGGAGGAGCTCCAGAAAATAGAGGCCATTCTCAAGGCATGAGTCAGGAGATGCAGTGGGCTGATCCTTCCGGTGCTGATCGGAACTGGCGCATCTTTCTCTGGTTTCGTGTACTGTTTTCAGCGCGGTTCTACTACCCTGTGATGGCGGTGCTCTTCCTGGATCTGGGGCTGACAGCTACCCAGTACACTCTGCTCAATGTCGCTTGGGCCGCGGCCAGCCTGCTCTCCGACATCCCCGCCGGCGTGCTGGCTGACCGGATCGGACGCAAGCCGCTGCTTGTGGCCGCCGGGTGCTGCATGATCGCGGAGATGGCCATCCTCTGTTTTGCGCCTCACAACGGGGGCCTGGTGCTCTTTCTCTTCTGTCTGGCAAACCGAATCCTGAGCGGCCTGGCCGAGGGGGCCGCGAGCGGCGCCGACGAAGCCATCGTCTTCGACTCACTTGCGGAGAGTGGCCGCGAGGATGAGTGGCATCGCGTGATGGAGCAACTGACCCGATGGCAGTCGATGAGTTTTGTCTTTGTCATGCTGGTGGGAGGGGCGGTCTATGCGCCCGGTTTTGTGAATGGAGCCCTCGCTTTGGTGGGGATCACAGCCCATCTGGATCAGGCGACAACACTCAGACTCCCGCTAATCCTAACAATGATCAGCGCCGTGGGAGTGCTGCTCTTGGCCCTGAATTTCCGCGAGCCCCTGCGCCATCAGCCTCACTCCCTGGAGGACCCCGAAGGGCACCGGGCCTCCTCGGCCTTAGGGGCGTTCACCTTCACGCTCCAGGCAGGACGTTGGCTGCTGGGTAGTCCGGTCGCGCTCTTTGTTGTCTGTGCCGGATTCGTGCTCGATTGCGTGGTTAGACTCTTCCTTGTCTTCAGCACTTCCTATTTCCGTCTTATTGAGATTCCCGAGATTGCTTTCGGTGTGCTCGGTGCCGCTATGGGAGCTATTGGTCTTCTGGTCTCGCCATGGATCCGCCGGATGGTGACCACCCGAAGCATCGGTACCAGTTTTGCGATCATGACCGGAGTCGTCTTTGTAGGGCTCGTGGGAGTGGCCTTCCATCCTCACTACTGGGGACTGCTCTTCGGCTATCTCCTCTGGGGAGCCATGACAATGATCGGCTACGCGGTCTCGACTTATCTCAACCAACTCGTCGACTCGCATCACCGCGCTACCGTCCTCTCCTTCAAGGGGGTAACGGTCAATATCGCCTATGCGGGAATCAGCCTGCTCTTTGCCTTGGCTCTCCGTACGGTTCCCGGCTCGAATGCGCAGGAACAGCTGGGTCACGCCTTCGGATTTCTCCCGTTCTGGCTACTACTGACCTGCGGCATCCTTTTCTTTGCCTTCAGGAAACATCTCTCTCTGCTCAATGCTCCCTCCGTTCATCCCGGGCAATGATCTTGGCCTTTAACAAACCTTATGGAGTGCTCTCGCAGTTCACACCTGATGGATCCTTAAACCGGACTCTTGCGGAGTTCGGCTTGCCGAAGGGGGTTTACCCGTTGGGCCGACTTGATGCTGATTCCGAGGGACTCCTGTTGCTGAGCGACGAAGCGGGTCTTAACACGCGTCTGCTTGATCCAGAACATGGCCATTCACGGATCTACTGGGCCCAGGTGGAACGAATCCCTCCAGCAGAAGCGCTGGCACGACTTGCCGCCGGCGTGACGATCCAGGATTACAAAACCCGTGCTTGTAAGGCATGGCTGCTTGATCCCCAGCCCGACATACTTCCGCGAGATCCCCCAATACGAGTGCGCAAGAATATCCCCGATCGCTGGATCGCCCTAGAACTCCATGAGGGGAAGAACCGTCAGGTTCGCCGGATGACAGCGGCTATCGATCACCCAACGCTCAGGCTTATTAGAATGAGCATCGGGAATCTGACTATAGAATCACTTGCTCCTGGTGCCTGGAGAGAGCTCTCAATCGAGGAGCGCGTGATGATCTTCCGTTAGTTTGGCAGGGGGTCGGCGTTTAACCGGACAACTCTTCGATCCAAGCAAGAGCTTTGTCGTAACTGCGGCGCTCTAAGTAGTGGTGGAACTGCGGATCGAGTTGGCTTGCAGGCAACGCTGCAATCGATGCATCGATTCGTCCGGAGACCTCGATAAGTCGCTTCAGATGACCCTCGGCATCCCGATCCCTGTGGGTATGATCAGCTATGACAGCAAGACGCTCACGGAGAGCCTCTGCCAAGGGAACGAATTGGGAAGAATCAGGGAAGGACATTCTGGCCGTGCTGGCGGAGCAGGTGATCGCAGATGACGAGATTTACCATCGCTTCAACCATCGGAACGGCGCGTGGTAGGACGCAGGCATCGTGACGCCCACGTGCAGCCAACTCGGCAGCCTCTCCCTCTACGGTGACTGTCTGCTGAATCTTCGCAATCGTAGCGGTCGGCTTGAAGGCGACGCGGAAAAAGATGTGCTCACCATTACTGATGCCTCCCTGGATGCCGCCGGAGCGGTTCGTGGCCGTGGAGACTTTCCCCTCCTCAATGACGAAGGCGTCATTGTGCTCGCTACCGGTGAGGCGTGTTCCAGCAAAGCCGCTGCCGATCTCGAATCCCTTTGTCGCGGGAAGGCTCATCATCGCCTTGGCGAGGTCAGCCTCCAGCTTGTCAAAGACGGGTTCGCCCAGAGCGGGAGGGACTCCGCGAACGACGCATTCGATGGTGCCGCCAATGCTGTCGCCCTGGGAGCGGACTTCCTTGATACGGGCGATCATCGCCTCGGCGGCTTTCAGATCGGGGCAGCGCACAACGGTAGCATCGACCTGGGCGGTCGTGACTGTCGCTTGGTTGACTTCGGAGTCCAGATCGTGGATGGAGCGGACGTAGGCGACGACCTCATAGGCGGGGTGAAGCGTGCGGATCACTTTACGCGCCACGACGCCAGCGGCCACGCGTCCTATGGTCTCGCGGGCAGAAGAGCGGCCCCCTCCTTCCCAGTTCCGGATGCCGTACTTGCTCTGGTAGGTGAAATCGGCATGCGAGGGGCGGAACATCGTCTCCATCTCGGAGTAAGCCGAGGGGCGCGCATCCTTGTTATCGACGGCCACTAGGATCGGCGTGCCAAGGGTCTGGCCCTGAAAGACTCCGGAGAGGATGCGGCACTTGTCCTCCTCCTGACGCGGGGTGACGATGTCGCTCTGGCCGGGGCGACGCCGGTCTAGCTCGACTTGGATTTCCTCAGCAGTGATTGGGAGCCGGGCGGGACAGCCGTCGATGACGCAGCCGACTCCTCCGCCATGGGATTCACCCCAAGTGGAGACACGGAAGAGAGTTCCAAAGATACTGGCCATAAGGGTGATTAGTATGGGTGCTCCGGCAGGTCAACTCACGCAAAATCGCCCCCAATCACTTGCAAGTCGGCTACACGTCTCTTGCAGTTATTCGCGTAAGGTGGCCTCTCTTGTCATCTCGAGGCATGCCAGTTCGGGTGTTCCCCAAGTATTTCTAGGATAGGGGTGCTTGACGCGCTCGTGCCATGGTTTTATTCCATAGGTTGCAGCTTTAAGATTGCACTCCGTGTCATGAGAGCCCGCCGAGTTTTTCGGAAATGGGTCGTCGTGACGGGGTTTGTCATCGCATGGCTTCATTTCATTCAAGACTTCCTAACTTTCAGCCTCTTATAATCATCATGTTTAATAAAATTTTCGGTCTCTTCTCCAGTGACATCGGCATCGATCTCGGAACTGCCAACACCTTGGTTTATGTCAAGGACAAGGGCATCGTGCTTCGCGAGCCCTCCATTGTTGCCGTTAAGGCGGGCACGACCCATGTGCTTGCAGTTGGCGAAGAGGCGAAGCGCATGCTTGGGCGCACGCCCGGTAATATCACCGCGATCCGTCCCCTCAAGGATGGTGTGATCGCCGACTTTGAGATCACCGAGGCGATGCTCCGGCATTTCATTACCAAGGCCCACGGCAATCGCCGGTTTGTCCGTCCCCGTGTTGTGATAGCCGTGCCAAGCGGCATCACTGAGGTTGAGAAGCGTGCCGTGAAGGATTCCGCTATGCATGCCGGAGCCCGCGAGGTTTACCTGATTGAGGAGCCGATGGCTGCCGCGATTGGTGTTGGGCTTCCTGTCACCGATCCTGCCGCCAACATGATCATCGATATCGGCGGTGGCACCACCGAAGTGGCCATCATCTCGCTGGCAGGCATCGTCTTCAGTAGGAGCGTGCGTGTGGCGGGCGACGAGCTGGATGACGCCATCACCCAATACCTCAAGCGCGCCTACAACCTGCTGATCGGCGAACGCACGGCGGAGGAGATCAAGCTGCGTCTTGGCAGTGCTTACGCCCTTGAAAAGGAACTCACCATGGAGGTCAAAGGGCGCGATCAGGTTGCGGGACTTCCCAAGACCATCACCATCACTTCACAGGAAATCCGCGAAGCCCTTGCGGAGCCTGTCTCGCGAATCGTCGAGGCGATCCGCATCACCCTCGAGCGCTGCCCTCCCGAACTCTCTGCCGACCTCGTCGACCGCGGAGTTGTTCTGGCCGGCGGCGGAGCCCTTCTGCGCGGTCTCGACAAGCTTATCGCCGAGGAGACAGGGCTTCCGGTCCACGTTGCCGAAGATCCGCTTAGCGCCGTGGCCGAAGGAACCGGCAAGGCCCTTCAGGAAATCGAGTTCCTGCGGGCCGTCGCCGCAGTCGATCGTCCCAGGGCCTGAAGCCGTTTCCGGGATGGCGGAGTAATCCCCGCCCGGATCTCTTCCACTCCCTTTCCGGGGCCACGATCAGGAAATCAACAGCAGGAACACTATCGGGATGAAAAAAATCCAGATCGCCTCCCTTTTCGTTTTCGCCGTGCTGGCGATCGCTGTCTGCCTGCTCGAATCGGGCACGCTGACATGGCTCCAGTCCGGACTGCTCGGAGTTATCTCGCCTATCAGCCGTTCGGGGAGTGTGGTGAAAAGCAGTATCGGAACGCTCGGCAAGGATCTCCTATCGCTGGATCAACTCCAGGCAGAGTATGAGAGGGTGCTCGCCGAGAATCGAAAGCTTCGTGCCGAGAATAACGGACTGCGCGATCTCCAGCAGGACAACGATCATCTCCGACAGGTCTTGGGTTACCGCGAACGCTCCTCGTTCCGTCTGGTTCCTGCGCTGGTGCTGGGTCATGATGCCGGCGTCTGGTGGAGCACGATCAAGATCAACCGGGGTTCGGCCGACGGTATCGCCCCAGATATGCCGGTGATTACCGACAAGGGGCTGGTCGGAAAGATATCGGCCGTTTCCGGAAACATCTCCGAGGTGCTTCTGATCACGGATGAAAACTGCAAGGTGGCAGCCAAGGTCGAGGGAACCAAGGAACAGGGAATCAGTGCAGGGTCGCGTGACCCGGTGGGTGAGTTGCGGCTGACGTTTTTGAGCAAACTGGCTGATCTTCAGCCCGGGCAGAAAGTTTACACAGCGGGTGTGAGCGGAGGGATTTTTCCCTCAGGCATCGCGCTCGGCATGGTAAAAAGTTTTCATGCCCGCGAACTTGATGGCGAAGCCATCCTTGAGCCCTCCGCCGATCTCGGCACGCTCGAGGAGGTCTTCATCGTCACCGGCGCGAAATGAGGAAAGGCATTCTTTTCTTCATTCTCCTGCTTCTGCTGCCGATTGCGGTGGCATTCCAGGATCTGCTGCCAGCTATTCCGCCATTCCAAGCAAGGATTCTGCTGTTGCCTGTGGTTTTTTGTTTCGGGGTGATGGCCCTGCCTCTTGTGCCCTCGCTCTTTTTTGCGCTGGCGACCGCCTTGGTCCAGGGGCTCGTCTTGCTGCAGATCCAGTCTGGGCAGGCGGAACTCGGACTCACAGTGCCCGTTGTGTTTTTTCTGGTCTGGGCGATTGTTCTCCAGATGGCAAGTGAGGCAACCCATGGGATGAGATGGGAGGTTCATGCCCTTGGGAGTGCCGTGGTAACGTTGACCCTCCTGGGCGTTGAATTCGTGGTGCTCTGTGTCAGGAGAGGAGGATTTCCGCTGGAGATGACGGTACTGCTTCGGATCGTGATTCCATCGGTGGCCTCACTGCTGGTCGCGCCGCTGCTTTACTTAATGCTTCGGAAAATGGTGCCGGTGTTCATTGAGGGTGCTCAACTTCCCCCAAAACCCAATTTCAGCAGGTAGGGCCATGAAATCGTCCGACGACTCATTACGCAAGATCCTCATCCTCGGGGGAATTCTGGCCTTTTCACTCGTCCTTCTCCTGGCGCGGATGTGGTATGTCCAGATTTACAAGCATGCCGACTACAAGGCCCGCATCATGGGACACTCCCAGCTGACTGTCCGGCTGCCGGCCGTGCGTGGCGAGATCTGTGACCGCAGGGGTGTGCCGCTGGTCGAGAACCGAGCCAGCATGGAGGTGGAGTTCTATCTCCCCGATATCGTCCGCGCCTGGAAGGAAGAGCATGACGAGGTGCCCCTGCGCAAGTACTGGGGACTCGACCACGGCATGAGAGCTCTCAAATCCGAGCCCGACATCGTGAAGATCGTCAACGAGTCGATTGTCCCTCACCTCGAGAAACTGGGGCTCGCCGGCGACTATAACAGCCGCAAGCTGCAGGTGCATTTCCGCGATAACGCAGAGGTTCCCTACGTCTACCGGCAGGACCTTGATTTCGAGACTATGGCCCGGTTCAGCGAGAATAGCCTCGATCTTCCGGGTGTCACGGTGACGCTCAAACCCGTACGACACTATATTTACGGTGCCTTGGCCGCTCATCTCTTCGGTTATGTAGGTCTTCCCAAGGAGATCGACAAGGAAGAGGCGGCTGCGTTCAATTTCTACCAGCCTGATGTGGAGGGAAAAGCGCAGATCGAACAGGCCTACGACGATGTCCTCCGCGGCACGCCAGGTACCAAGTTTCTTCAGCGTAACGCCCATGGGGTCATTGATGGGGAGACCAAGAGAATCGAACCGAAGCAAGGTTCCAAGGTTTGCCTGACCATCGATGCCCGCATCCAGACAATCGTGGAGAAGGCCCTCCATGTCGTCGGTCGCGGGGCGGCCATCGTACTCGATCCGAATTCCGGAGAGATACTTGCCATGGCCTCGGTACCCTCTTTCGATCCGAACCAGTTTGTCCCTTCGATCTCCAAGGCCGACTGGGAGAAACTCGCCAAGGACCAGACCGACCCACTCATGAACCGCGCGGTGAATGCCTACGCGCCTGGCTCGACCTTCAAGCTCTGCACCGCTCTCTCCGGTATCCGCGCGGGTGTCGGCGATAGGCAGTTTGAGTGCACGGGGGGCGTCCAGTACGGCAACAAGTACATGAAGTGCTGGGTGCTCACAGCTAAGCCTCCCATGCCGCCCCATGGCCGCCAGGACCTGACCACGGCGATCAAGAACTCCTGCGATCCCTTCTTCTACCAGTACGGCAATGCCGCAGGCATCGATCAGATTGACGCGGTAGGTGGCATGCTTGGCCTAGGCCAGAAGACGGAATTGCCACTCAACAACGTGGCCTCGGGTGTGATGCCGGGCACCGCTTGGCTTGCGCAGAACTATCCCCGCGAACGCTGGAGCCCGGGCTACACGGCCAACACCGCGATCGGTCAGGGCTTCGTCCTCGCGACTCCGCTGCAAGTTGCGAACATGGCAGCGACCGTTGCCAACGGCGGCATCGTTTATCAGCCACACCTCGTCGAGAAGGTCGTGAGCCAGGATGGCGCGGTGGTCAAGGAGGAGCCGGCGAAGATTCGCACCGACTTTCTGAAGGAATCAGGAATCACCGCCGATCAGTTCGAGAAGGTACGCAAAGGAATGTGGCGGGTCGTCAATGACCCGGATGGCACCGCCCGCAAGGCACGGGTCAAGGATGTGCAGGTGGCGGGTAAGACCGGCACGGCGCAGTTCTGGCGCAATGGCATCAAGGACTACCACACCTGGTTTATTTGCTTCGCACCTTATGATAAGCCTCGCTATGTCGTCTGTGTCTTTGTCCAGGGTGGTAAATCTGGCGGCTCCGTGCCTGCCCCGATCGCAGCGAAGATCCTCGAACAGATCTTCGCCATGGAGAAAGGGCAGGAGATCAAGATGGAGGCAATTAGCCCGGCTATTGGTAACTTCCAGCCGATCGCCGGAATCGACTTCTCGAAAGATCTCCCCGCGCAGTACGGAGGCGACAGCGCTCCTGCTTCGGAGCCCTCAGCCGAGGAATCCCCAGAGTCCGGGAACGGATCAAACGGAGGCACCCCTGCAGCCAAGCCCGATATACGGGAGGATGCCGACAGCCATGTGAAAAACCGGAAACCACAGGCTCAGGGAGGGCTTCAGAAATTCTTCAACTTCCTAGGTGGCGGCCGCTCGGCCGTTCCGAAACAATCCAATTAGGCGATCAGAAACCTGAAACCTGAAATCTGAAACCTGAAAATTCCCGATCACCAAAACTCAACCCAACCTCCCAAACCAAAAACATCAATTCACGATCTGTTTATTAAACCTCGAATTTCTGCCTTCTGCAGTGCAGTCATTCAGGTTTCAAGTTTCAGGTTTCATCCTTCGCCCTTGTAACCCCTCAGACCTAACTGTCTACAGTCTCAACCCCTAATAACCTAATTCCATGAGCATCATCGAAACCGTCAAACGCCTTCTAGGCGTGAAAAAATCAGGCCCCCGCATCGAGCTAGTCGTCAGCTGCGAGAAACTCGAGAAACGCGTCGCGCTCCTCGAGGATGGCAAGCTGGAAGAATACTCCATCGAGCGCGACAGCGAGCGCAACATCGTCGGAGGCATCTTCAAGGGCAAAGTCCGCAACATCGAGCACGGACTCAAGGCTATGTTTGTCGACATTGGCTTCGAGAAGAATGCCTTCCTCCATTTCTGGGACGCCATCCCGGCGGCTCTTGATAGCGGCATCGAGACTGTCCAGCGCGCAGGGGGAGGCAATAACCCGAAAAAGAAGCCTCAGATCACCGCCAAAGACATTCCCAATGTCTACCCCGTCGGAAGCGAGATCATGGTTCAGGTGACCAAGGGGCCGATCGGCACCAAGGG
Source organism: Verrucomicrobiota bacterium (assembly GCA_037127835.1). GTDB lineage: Bacteria > Verrucomicrobiota > Verrucomicrobiia > Chthoniobacterales > UBA6821 > UBA6821. The sequence goes on from JBAXXS010000025.1 coordinate 19,750, forward strand.
CCCCCGGATCACCACCAATATCTCCATGGCTGGCCGTTACATGGTACTCATGCCCTTCAACGACCAGTGCGGGATTTCGCGCAAGATCGAGGATCCTAAGGAGCGCGCTCGTCTCCGCAAGATCCTTACCGAGCTAACCCTGCCTGAGGGAATGGGTATTATCATCCGCACCGCAGGAGAGGGTCAGAAGGCCCGTTTTTTTGTCCGCGACCTCGGCTTCCTTCTCGACCAGTGGCGCGAGGTGGAGAAGGGAATGGCCGAGAAGCCGTCCGCCAGCACGCTGATCCTCGAGCCCGATCTCGTCGACCGTACGGTCCGAGACCTTCTGACCGAGAGTGTGGATGCCGTTCATGTCGATGACATCAAGGCCTGCGAGCGCATGCAGGAACTGGTCGGCCAGATCTCCAAACGTGCTAAGAAATCGATCCACTTCTACAGCGGCCAGAAGCCGATCTTCGACAACTTCGCCGTTCAGACCCAAATCGACAACGCCTTCCTGCGTCAGGTCTGGCTTCCATGCGGCGGCTATCTCGTCATCGATGAGACCGAGGCTATGATCGCTGTCGATGTGAACACAGGGCGGAACAAGGGGAGCAAGGACATGGACAAGACCATCTTCCAGACCAACATGGAGGCCGCTGATGAGGTCGCCCGCCAGTTACGTCTCCGCAATATCGGCGGTCTGATCGTTGTCGACTTCATCGATATGAAGAACCGCAAGGACCAGCAAGCCGTTTACCAGCGCATGCGCGACCGTCTACGCCGCGACAAGGCTCGCACCCATGTCCTCCCGATCTCAGCGCTTGGCCTTATGGAGATGACCCGTCAGCGAGCTCAAGAGAGTCTCTCGAGTTCGCTCTACACGAACTGCTCCTATTGCCACGGCAAAGGTGTCGTGAAGAGCCAAATGACCATGAGTGTTGAGCTTCAGCGCGCACTCCACACCCTCATGAAGCGTCATCAGGAAGAGATCCATGAGTTTAAGGTCACGGTCCATCCCGAGCTTCTCAACCGCCTCCGCACCGAGGACGAAGAACTCCTTATCGATATCGAGCGCAAGTACTCGGGTCGACTCACCTTCAAGTCCGACCCAACGCTCCATGTGGAGAAGTTCACTGTCGCGAATGCGCAGACGAACGAGGAGCTGAAGGTTTGATGGTGACGCAGCCGCCATCAAACAGGCTATTAGACTGTTAGGTCAGAGGCCTGCCTTGAAAAGAACCCCGCCTCTCAAAAGGGAGCGCGGGGTTTTTTTTATTGGAATAGGCTATTTGGCCGTCGAGGGGGAAGGAAGTCCGCCTGTTTTGCTACGCACTGATTGGAGATCGTTGTTCGGGCCCCTTCAGAGGAAATACTTCCAAATAATGGGGTGGGTATTTTTGCAAAAATAGTTGACGACAAGGGGGGGCGTCGTAAGACGGACGCGCTCAATAGGCATCGACTGATTGCCGATCGTGCAACAAACCACAAAAACCAAAAACATGAACCTACTCAAAACACTCCGCCATGCAGCCTATGTGCTGTTGGGCATGCTCGGCCTGATGCTTTCGGCGTCAGCGCAAGACTACACGCGACAAAATGCCATCGATGATGCAACTCAATTTGCAACAGAGCAAGCTACTGCAGGAAAGCTTACCCAAAACCAAAGTAATCTTTGGATTGCACTAGCCAAAGGGTACGTCGGTTGGGCATACGATAATTTTTCGGACAATCTTCAGTTTGATAACAACGGTAACCTTCTTAATGGTACTACCCTTCAGCAAAATTACGTGGATACCTTTAACAAGCTTTATGCGATCCTTACGGATCCTAATACGGGTGAACTGAATGAACAGTTAAGTAAGCAAGCCCTCAATCAACTCAGCCCTGGTCTCTACACTGCGCTACCGACGATCCTCTTTAACAGCGCCAACATCCAGAACACTCAGATCCAGCAGCGCCTCTGGGCAGTACGGGCTGGAAGGTCCGACGATCAGGGAATGGCCATAGTTGCAGATGGTGATAAGTCAGCAACCATGAGCGGCAAGAAGGTCGTCGCCCCAGTTGCCGAACCTGAGAAGAAGTGGGTCACCTTTGTTGATGGAAACGGCATGTGGTCCCAGGCCCAGAGCGTGAACAACCTCCCCGGCTATAATTCCTATGCAGGCGGCGTGCAGGTCGGTGCGAGTTACGAACTCTTCAAGGGACTCAATGTTGGCCCCTATGTTGGCTACCAGGGCACCAAGGTTAACTTCAATGGCAGCAACGGCGGCGGCAGCACAGCGACCGATAATAGTGTTCGCTACGGACTCTTCGGTGAATTCGTGAAGGGCGGTTGGTTCACGGACGGCATCATCGGGGGTGCCTACAACTCAGTCGATGTGAACCACGGCATCAACATCTCCGGCAACGGCAACACCTTCAACTCCATGGCTAAGGGTAATGTTGCAGGTGGTGAGTTCGACTCCATGCTTGGAACCGGCTATGAGTTCAAGGCTGGCAATCTGACCTTCGGCCCAACCACCAGCCTCCAGTACACCTATCTCCAGCTTGGTGGCACCACCGAGACCGGAGCCGGTCCTTTGAACCAGACCATCGGTTCCCAGAATGCCTCCAGCCTCCTCTACACCCTCGGCGGCCAGGCCCACTACGACCTGAACATCACTCAGTCGGTGAAGCTTCAGCCATTTGGCAGCCTTGCTTGGCAGCATGAGTTCCTGCAGAACGGCTATAACCTCTCGTCCTCGATCCTTGGGCAGAGCTACAACTACCAGACCACGAACGCCGGACGTGACCAGTTCATCGCTGGTTTTGGCGGCAACCTGATTTTCAATAAGTGCCTCAGTGCCTATGCGATCTGCAACTTGGTCAATAGCGATGCTAAGATCTTCAGCCAGGCGATCTCTGCAGGGGTCAATCTGAAGTTCTAAGAAGTTTCGGTAGGTTTAGTTCATTAGAATGGTTTGAAACTGGCTGGGAGTGCGAAAGCGCTCCCAGCTTTGTTTTTTCCCAGCAATACGGGGGCTTCCAAGGAAAGAAAGCCCGCGGCAAGTGGGGCGAAGGTTTTTTTGATCGCAGGGAGGAAGGACTGAACCAATCGACAGGCGGGCAATTGACGCCTTTTTATTTCGCCGTCGAGGGGGAAGGCAATCCCCCGACCGAACTTCCCGCCATCACGCCGTGTTTTTCAAACCAACCCAACGGTGTTTCGATGGCGTAGATGACGGCGCTTGAGGCGCTGGGGATAGGGGTTTCGTCAAAGGGCTTCATGTCGTGGAGTTCGTAGATCATGCCCGAGCGACCTACGTAGGCGATGGAGAGGGGGAGTGGGGTATCCTTCATCCAGAAAGTAACGGATCGGGGCCGGGGAAAAACAAAGACCATCGCTTCGTCGGTCCCGAGATTGGTACGGGACATCAGGCCCAGTTCCCGTGAGGCATCATCGGCCGCGATCTGGGCATTCAAGGAATTTGTCCCTAGGGTCAGCGTTGCCTTCGAAAGGTCGGTTTGAGGCTTCGGCGCGGCCTGGAGTGGCAATAACGAAAAGAAAACTGAAAGCAGAAGCGGGAGCATTTTTTTCATAGGGATGCCGTTGAATGTTTCGTGATCATAGGTGTGAGCATAAAATAAGGAATTCAGGAAAAAGAGGTTTCTCATTTTCTTCTCTCTGCGTTCTCTGCGCCTCTGCGCGAGATCATTCGGCTCTTCTTGATTTTTTGCGGCAAATTTCTTGCCTTCGGCCGCTGACTTTCTACTCTGTTCAGGCCTGAGAATTCCTCCATCCGGGCGTTTCTCAAACACCCGAATGTCGAATTTCTTCCCCAAATGGGCCAATTGGCTTCCGCTCCAGCTGCTCGTCTGCGGCTTGGTGATCGGTGGACCCATCACCCTCGGGATCTGGTACTATTTCACCCCGAAGTACACCCGCGTTGGCTACCAGCCGGACCAGCCAGTGCCCTTCTCCCACGCCCTGCACGTGAAGCAGCTCGGGATGGACTGCCGCTACTGCCATAGTTTCGTCGAGGTGGCCGGTCACTCGAACCTCCCTGCCACCCAGACCTGCATCAACTGTCACGGCCAGGGCAAAATCCTTCCGAATAGTCCGCGTCTGGCTGCTGTCCGCGACAGCTGGGAGAC
>JBAXXS010000026.1:0-23738 GCA_037127835.1 Verrucomicrobiota bacterium
TTTTGTTGGAAGCGGGAGCCTTGGGCTTCTTAACAGTTGTCGGCTTCTTAGTAGTTGCCATGGAGAAAATCGCGGTATGGGTGATGAGTCATAATGAAATCGTATACCCGCTCGGGCACCATAAAGCGAATGGAAAGCCCCTTGGCCAATCGGTCCCTGATTTCCGTTGAGGAAAGATCAATACGGCGGCGTACCACCGGGAGTTCGCATGCTTCCAACTCGGGAGTCTTTCCACGATCGAGTACCGCAAAATCAACTAGGTTCCGGAGCTCCTCAATCTCATGCCACCTCGGTAGATCTTTCAGATTATCGGCTCCGATGAGATAAAGAAACCGCACCCCAGGATGATCTCCAAGCAGTTCCCTGACTGTATCGACAGTATAGGAGATTCCCTCGCGATGAAGCTCGCGATCATCCACAGAGAATCGTGATTCGGTGGCAATCGCCGCCCGGAGCATGCCCAATCGTGAATCATTGGATGCCAAGGGAGGATGCTCAGTCTTGAAGGGCGAGAGTGCAGCAGGAATAAAAATGATCCTATCAAGTTCCAACTCCTCCAAAGCCGCTTCCGCAAGAATCAAATGACCAAGATGAACGGGGTCGAAGCTTCCACCAAAAAGGCCAACCCGTTCGACATGGCCGGGAATTCTGTTGGTAGCCATGAGGGAGTGGAGTGATTCCTGTTAGCGTTTGGTATCTTCTGATTTTTCCTAACAGTTTTCAGCCTTCAGTCTTCAGCCTATCAAACTAATAAAGCAGATAAGGCTGTCTCTCTGAGCGAAAGCGGTTCAAGAAAGGCTGCCAGGAAGCCACGATCTGCTCGGGACGCTTGGTCGCCAACTCGCGGCGGATCGTATCACTGCCATAGACCTTCTGGAAAAGATCGATCTTGGACTTGCTCGCCTTATTGAAAATCATTCCGTGTGACTCTTTGTTGCACTCGGCGAGTGTGTAGAGTGCGGCCGCTCCAAGATCGCCTCCCCCGCTTGGATTCGCATGATAGATCACGCCCGGTCCCGAGGCGGTCACGGTCGGTTCCACCTTGATATCCTCACACTTCGTCCTGAGGGAGGAGACCATCTGAGGCTTCACCCAAGGGGCTCCGAGCACCTGAAACGCTTTCGGAGAAAAGAGCCCCTGGTCCAGCCCTCCCGCAAGCTCTCCGACGACACCCGTGATCACATAATAACTCGGGGACATCTCATTGGGAATATTGGGTGAGGGAGGGACCCAGTGCAGTCCAGTCATCGGCCAAGTCATCGAGCGGTTCCAACCATGCATCTTCACCACCTGCAGATTGGCCTTAGGCCCCATCCATCCCTTGGAGTTCGCCATGAGAGCCAGCTCACCCACCGTCAGGCCATGGACATAAGGAACGGGAAACTGACCGACAAAGGAGATCCACTTTGGATCAATCCCCTGTCCCTCCACGCGGTTGCCGCCAAGGGGATTCGGTCGATCCAGAACGACAAATTCCTTTCCCTGCTCTGAGCAGGCCTGCAAGCACTTCCCCATCGTGCTGATGTAGGTGTAGCTCCGGCAGCCGATATCCTGCATGTCGTAGACCAGCACATCGATTCCAGCGAGCATCTGGGGAGTAGGCTTCCTGGTGTCTCCATAGAGGGAGTAAGCAGGCAGACCAGTCAGCGAATCACGTCGCGAGTGTACCTCAATACCCGCCTTCTCCGTTCCATCGAGACCATGCTCGGGAGTGTAAAGAGCCACGAGGTTAACATGCTTCTTCAGGATCATCCGGGTTTTTTCCCCGGACGAGTTGACTCCGGTCTGATTAGTGACAAGTCCAACTCGTTTTCCGCGGAGCAGGTCGAAATTGTTCTTCTGAAGCACATCGATTCCCAGTTCCACGGTATTTGCAACCGAGACAGAGGAGGAGAGCGCTAATAGCAGGGAGAGAAAAAGCGTTAGGGTTCGGAGGTTCATAAGAATCGTTTCGTCAGTGAGAAAGTTATCTGGTTTCCTACAAGTTATGAGATGCTCTTCACCCGGTCAACTTCTGCTCCTTGGTGTTCCTGGAATGGAAGTCGATGATTCCTACGCCGACTTCATCCGCAGGGTTCAGCCTGGAGGATTCATTCTGTTCGGACGCAATATCGAGACCCCCGACCAGCTCCGACGACTCACGGACAGACTTCGGGAACTCAGCGACATCGAGCCGATCATCACCATCGATCAGGAAGGAGGCCGTGTCTCCCGACTCAAGCTCCTAGGGAACGAGCCTCCCAATGCCCGCCAACTCCGGGACAAGGGAAATCTTGAACTCATTGCCTGCCATGGAGAACTAACCGGACAGCTCCTGCGAATCTTCGGATTCAACCTCGATCTCTGCCCTGTTCTGGACATCGCCTTTGACGACGAGGCTGATAACTCCCTTCGGGGCCGATGCTACGGCACGACGGCCGACCAGGTCATCACGATGGCGGGAGTCTTCAACAAGGCCCTCCAGTCAACCGGCGTCCTCTCTTGTGGAAAGCACTTCCCCGGCTACTCTTCGGCCTCCAGCGATCCCCATCACGAACTCTCCGCTCTGCCGCGTTCACGGGCTGAACTCGAAGCCCACGAGCTCAAGGTCTTCCGTCACTTTGCCACAGGGGAAAACGCGGTCGACAGCATGATGACCGGCCATATCGCCTTTGCGGAGCTCGACGCCTCAGGCCAGCCCGCCTCGCTTTCACCCGTTGTCACCACGAAGCTACTCCGGGAGGAGATGGGCTTTCAGGGACTCGTCATGACCGATGACCTCGACATGGGTGCGATCATCAACCACCACGGGTTCGACGAGATGATCCGTCTCGGACTGGCAGCTGGGAATGATCTTCTGATGATCTGCCATCGCACCGAACTTGCCGAGCAGGCCTTCAAGATCCTAGAAAAGAGCCCCTCTGATCAGCTCGAGCGCGCCTATGCGAATCTCGCTGCCTTCAAGGCGAGAATGGCACCCCCCACGACCTTCACTCTCGAGAACTTCCATGCCCTTGATCAGGGTGTCTGGGATCTCCGAGTCAATGTCCTTGGCGCGGAAGAGGCTGCCAAAAGAAGCCCCGAGGATGGGAAACGCTCCCCCGTCGAAACTTACTAAGAATTACCCAATCAGGCAGAGACCAGATCCGCGGCGGGGAAAAGCAAAGGAGACCTCACCTCGCATTCGAGGTATCGTTCCACGGGATCTGAGGCTTCTTCCGGAAGCGAATAGATCAAAGCATCGTTGAGGAAGTAGGAGATTCCGGCCGCTTCCATCGTGATGCAGAACTCATCCAGGCACCTATGACGGAATCCGCCCGTCACCTCTACCACCGCCCCCTTGATTGACTCAAGCCAGGGAATCATACCCCCCTCGAAAAGGAAGGGCATGGCAATTGCCCCGGACTTTATCTCTTCCCAAGCCTCCGGAGAGCAATCCCAGAATCCCGCGAAGTCATCGTGAGCATCGGCAACGATCCTCTCCAGATGCGATGAAGGAATCTCCGCGCTGCTTGAGAGACCGCTCTCCATGAGATAACGGAGAATGGTGACGGCAACAGCCCGTTCGCGCCCAGAGCGGAAGAGATGGGAAACCCAACCGAAGTTCTTTTGGATTAGACGGATTTTTCCCAGTTCTAGACTCAAATCCAGCCCCAAATCCTGTTTTGCTCCCCACTCCAGAACTCCAGCGAGTGAATCGCCAAGTTCCTCGCCCTCCAGCGAACGCACATCATTGTAGATGAAGTGAACCTCTTCGCCACTCTGGGTAGCCTCGCCGAGCCTCTGCCTCAACGGCACAACAAGATCCCCGAATGCCTCGATATAGGCTGGTTGGAAATCGATACAAAGAAGCATGAATGGGTAGAAAAGGCGTTGCTTGGGGCGAAGACTCTAGCCTGAGAAACGCTTTCGTCATGAACCAAATGACAAAACCTTAAAAAAAGTGACCCCGGGTGGAATCGAACCACCATCTAGAGTTTAGGAAACTCCTATTCTATCCGTTGAACTACGGGGTCTGTTGAACTCGATCGCTTGCAGTATCAGGTACCAAGGCCTTCGATCAAAGTAGAATATCCATACATAACAATCCCGACATTGGAAAGAGAGCCGAAGAACTTGTTTGGATTTTTAAAGGCTGATCAGTGAATACTTTGATTGCCTGCTGTTCACTCCACCAGGTAACGACATTATCCACCCCAAACGAGAAACCGATCCCATGCATAGTTTTACCGTTAAACAAATGATCCTCGAGGATTTGGAACTGGCGGTGGAATGGGCGGCGAGTGAAGGTTGGAATCCCGGCCTGCATGATGCTGAGATTTTTTATCAGACAGATCCGAGAGGATTTTTTATTGGAAAGCTTGAGGATAAACCCGTGGCTGCCATCTCAGCAGTTCGATATGCAGATGATTTCGGTTTCATTGGGTTTTATATCGTTGCCCCTGATTTCAGGGATCACGGATATGGTGGTCACCTTATTCAGCGTGCAGCGCAGCACCTGGCCGGATGCCGGAGCATCGGTCTCGATGGGGTGGAGGCCCAGCAGGCGAACTATGCTCGTCACGGAGCACGCTATGCACATGACAACATCCGTTTCGAGGGACATGGTCCCGGAGATACTATTTCCCCACCCTCAGGATCCAAAATCTATCCACTCTCCGACCTCCCGATTGAGATCGTTCTCGCCTACGATCGTCGTCACTTTCCGGCCGATCGTTCCAACTTTCTGAATGCATGGATTCATCAACCTGAGTCTTTTGCCTTGGGGATCCTGCAATCCGGTAAACTAACGGGATTCGGTGTCAGGCGCCGCTGCCGTTCGGGCTACAAGATAGCCCCCCTCTTTGCCGACGACCGTGAAACCGCCTCAGCCCTCCTTTCAGCACTCCGTCAGGGAATGGGATCGATGGACCCCTTCTATTTGGATACACCGGAAACGAATGCCCAAGCCGTGGCGCTCAGAGGACATCTTGGAATGAAGCCCGTTTTTCATACTGCCCGCATGTATCTTGGGGAGACACCCAAGCTTCCGATTCAGGAGATCTACGGGATCACCAGCTTCGAGTTGGGATAGTCCCCGGCGCTAATTTTCAGAGCATTAATGCAGCATCCCTGATCCGATTCGCAGGATTTCTGTCAACAGCGTAATCAGAATAAGGGCATAGACCCATTTTCCAGCTTTGGCCCCCATCACCAGTTTTACGGCGATCAGGGATCCGATGATGCTGCCTATTGAAACGGGAATGGCATATGCCCAGGCAATCTGCCCCTTGAAACCGAAGATGATCACCGAGAGTAGCGTGGCGAGGCCGATTGAGAGGACCTTGATGGCGTTTGCCTTAGGAATGGGAAAGTTGGCCGCAAGCACCAGAGTTCTATTCATGTGGCCGAACTCCTTCTAATAAATCTCCCACTGACGTAGTTTAACCCGTTCCGACTCATCATGATTTCGGCAAAGGACGATTCGATCGACGAATTCCGTTCGGATACGAGATTACTCGAGAGAGTTTCCTTTCCTTGGGAAACGCATCAATGGTTCTCTTCAGGCTTTGATGAACAGGAGGCTATGCTAAAAAGAGCAGAGACCTGCACCAGGGAGTTCTCCTCCACAATGAGTTATTCCCAAGCAACTCTTAGAAGGCTCCACCAATCCCATTTGCCTGAGAAGGGCCCCTATTCCATCTGCATGCACCGTGAAGATGCCTGCATCGTCAGCTATACCGAGGTCATTGTTAAGAGCCAAACAATCTCCATCGCCTATCTTGAGGGGGCTCCTTGCAAGGCCACCTCATGGTCGAAATCAAAACTTCCGAGGAGTGGTTTTCCCTGCTGAGTTCCGAATCTAGTTAAAACGGGCCATGAGAGAACGGATCGTCACCATCAAAATCGGATCTTTGGTAGCATCAAAGGCATGCTTTGCCGGGCAAAGCGGATAGAAGATGGGATAAGCGAAACGATAACCCCAGGCACTTTGATTCTCGGCCAGTAAAGTTAGGGAAGCTGCACGATCTTGAGAGCTCAGTTCATTCACATAGAAAGAAACCTCGGAAGAAGGCTGGGCACCGAAGGTCGTCGGAAGTTCCACAATCAGAGGGACGTGCTTGGAGGCCTTGAGGAGATCGATCTGGTGCCTGGAGACCTTGAGATCCCAAGCCCTGACCACAAGATAATCGATTCCTTCCGGAACAAGGGAGAGAGGTCCGTCATATCCGACCATCTGGCCCGCGGCGTGTGCCGCGGCTATCCCCTGCTCAAAGACTTCGGGATTCACCGTGGTGTCATCAGGAGAGACATAAAATGTCCATGCATCAGGGTGAATGCGGGTCGTGATCTCCTTCATGTGCCTGATAATCAGCTCACCTGATCGCTCCTCAGCTGCGTTCAGCACGACATCGAAGCAGCACCCCTTGGAGGAGGCCTGAACAGCCGAGCGGACTGTTGAGAAGGCCTCTTCCTCGCTGTGACTCAGTGCCCCATGATCGACAATCCGAAGGAGGCCGGTAACGAAACTAGGGTGCAGTGAGGCAATGGTCCGGGCCACAGTCACCGGAGTCTGCGAGGAATCGCCAAGTGTCCAGTTGCCGTTATGAAAAAGTCGCGCCTGAATCACTCGCATGAAGAGAGCTTTCTGGGAAATCCTGAGCGATGAAGCAGAGAGCGGCTGATTGATCGTATCTGCCGATGGAGTCGCCGAGGGTAGTCGGAGAGTCGATGACTTCGCGCCGCCTGCAGCCTCCAGACTCTGAAACGAGAGGAGGAGGAGCAGAATGGCTGATGCGTGCAGAGAACTCCTCATGCCCTCTTTGTGTCAGAAGAACGCTGAGATGGAAAACCTGAATGCTGAAAGTTGAAACCTGAAGGGAGTTCTATAAAATCTACGATCGGGTCTCTACTCCGGTTGATCCGTGTCGGTACGGAATGGGGATGCCGGAAGCCCTTCCTTATTGTAGAGAGTACCGTTGGGAAAGCCCCTCCATCCGTAACGGACAGCCACGGGATGGGGAACGGCATCACTCCAGAGCAAAACTGTCTCCCCCTCGATGCGGCCTTGGGCGGGGAACCACTTGCGGTTGCTTCCCGCAAGTGCGAATCCCTTGAGAGAAGTGACTGGTGATGGGGAGAAGCCCTCTGATTTCGAAGGAGAAACACCGAGGACAAGACCGCCCCCCACGGAATCGAAATCCACTCGGACTTTATCATTATCCCTATCCTTACCCCTCTCCAGTTTCATCCCTCGATAACAAGGACCCGTATCCACGATCTCCTCACCATAGACTCGATGACGGGCCAGCAGGGCCAGACGCCTTCCCACATCCAGCTTGTCCGGAGGGATTCTCTCGTCCGCGAGGCCGAGATCACTTGCCTGCGCCATCCCTGTGAATGGCAGAGAGAGTGCACATGCTGATCCCTCCCTGAGCCAGGGCAATGCGCGGCCCGGACCTGGGTTGCCATACTGAGTGTGATAGCTCTCGACGGCTGAACCTTCCTCATCCCCAAATCCGGCTTGTGATACGAAATAAAAGGGGAAGGGTCCCTCCCCCCATCTCTCTCTCCAGTCACGGATCATACGGGGAAGAATGCGGCGGTACTGCAGGGCGGCACTCCCCTCATCACACTCTCCCTGATACCAGATGATTCCAGTGATCGCGTAGGGTATGAGCGGATTGATCAGTTGCTCGAAACAGGAGCTCTGTCCGGAGTTCCCTTCCCCGAAATTTGTAGATGGGGAGATGGAGGGGGGCTTGGTAAGCCCGGGCTGACTGATCCAGGAGACAATCGGCGAGTGTTTCCGTGTGCATTGGATCATCCCGATCGGGAGGTGATGGGAAGTTCTCAGGTCCCTTGCAAAGAAATATCCCACGGCGGAGAAGGCGGGAGCACTATCGAGGGAGCAGACAACCCATCGCCCTTTTCTATGAACAGATTGTGTTCCGACTTGAGTCCCGTGGGCTCTATTCAGTTCTAAGATGTTCTCGTACTGGAAAAAACGTAGTTTTTTATCAGCAATTTTCTCATCCGATTCCTTGCCGATAGGTGCATCGGAAAGAGGGAAGGCCATATTCGCTTCGCCGGCACATACCCAGACATCGCCCACAATAACATCATGGAGTTCCAAGCGGTTGTTTCCGTTGATCACCATGACCAAGGGCTCCGATGAGGATGGCAATGGGCGCAAGTTAATCCGCCATTTCCCGGAGTGATCGGCCACAGTCTCCTCGGAGAGATTACCGATTGAGAGGGAGACATGTTCGTCAGGAGAGGCTAGACCCCACACAGGAAGAGTCACTCCCTGCTGAAGCACCATATGATCGCCAAAAATCGGCGGCATCGAGACATCCGCGTGAAGACCCATTCCAGAGAGCCAGAGAAATACAAAAAACTCGCGCAGTGGCGCAGAGGCGCAGAGGGATTTAAGACAGATCCCCTTCATGTTTTCCCCAAAGCTCTTGAGTTGGCATCTCTGGCCGTTTCTTTACGTGCCTGATTCTTCTGATTTTCAGACTAAAAATCTCCGCGCCTCTGCGCCTCTGCGCGAATCATCGAGTCACTATCTTGGCCCGCGATCTTTCTTAAATCCCTTGGCGAATTTGCCCGGCTTTCCTTTCTCAAAGGGGGCTTTGAAAGCAGGCTTAAACGAGGGCTTGGCTGCAGTTTTGAATCCCGGCTTCGCACCTCCTCCCTGGGAACCCTGAGCGGCATAGGGTGGCACAATACCTGGCTCCCGTGGCTGAAAGTTCCCTTTCTTAAATCCCTTAGATCCCTTTGGCTGTGCAAATCCCTCATGATCCGGCAACTCATTGGGGAACTCACTCTTGCCGGCGGGTTTCGGAGCCGAATGGGACTCCTCTCCGCCGCTCTGACCCAGCAGAAGCGAAAAGAGCGCGGAGCAGACTTCCGTTGCTTGGAACCCCTCCTCCATCAACCGATCGGTGAACTGGGTCTGGTCGGTGAAGTTCCTCGAGGCCAAGAGGGCCTGAACCTTGCCAAACATCTGCTCGGAACGCTTTCCCTCCACCTCGGAAGAGGTCGGGATATTCGCCCTGCGAATACGTGAGTGGGTGAACTTCTCGAGATACTGGATCTTGTAGATGTCACGCCCCGTCACAAAGGTGGCGGCCATACCCTTACGACCTGCACGGCCGGTGCGGCCGATACGATGGACATAGTCCTCGGGATCATGCGGAAGGTCATAGTTAATGACCACCTCTAGGGCATCAACATCGATACCACGGGCAGCGACATCGGTGGCCACCAAGAACTCGAACTCGGAATTCTTGAACTTGTTCATGACACGCGTGCGCTGAGCCTGGGTAATTCCGCCGTGGAGGCGATCCGCGGAGAATCCCTGCGCGAGCAAGGCATCGGCAAGCTCGTCAACCATGCGCTGGGTGTTGCAGAAAATGATGCCGAGGCGGAATGCGTGAAAGTCCACCAGACGGATCAAGGCCTGGGTCTTGCCGCGCGGCGGGATCTCGTAGAAGAACTGCTCGATATCAGGAGCGGCAACATCCTTTCGCTCGATCGCGACAGTCTTGGCATCGCGGGAGTAGCGGCTGATGAGCTGCTTGATCGGCCCGGAGAGAGTGGCGGAGAAGAAGACCGTCTGGCGCTCATCCGGCGTCGCATCGAGGATCTTCTGGATATCATCGCGGAAACCCATGTCGAGCATACGGTCGGCCTCGTCTAGGATCGCGACCTTGAGCTGATCCAGCTTGAGAGTGCCGCGCTCGAGATGGTCGATGATGCGTCCAGGAGTGCCGATGACGATCTGGACTCCTTTCTTGAGTTCAAAAAGCTGACGGTCATAGGAGGCGCCGCCATAGATGGGCACCGAGTGGATAGAGCGCTTGAAGGCAGTCAAGCGGTGCACCTCGTCGGCAACCTGCTCGGCAAGTTCGCGTGTGGGGCAAAGGATCAACACCTGAACAGCCTTGCTGGCGGGGTCGACTTTTTCGATCGCAGGTATAGCAAATGCTGCCGTCTTCCCGGAACCCGTCTGGGACTGTCCCACCAGATCTCCTCCCTCCATCAGCACTGGGATAGCAGCTGACTGGATCGGCGTGGCCTCCTCAAAGCCAAGCTGGGCGACTGCCTTGAGGATTTCAGGTGAGAGCCCAAGGCTGTCGAAGCGGTGTTTTTCCATAAGGCAGGGACTCTACGCACTAAAGAAGCCCACGTCACCAAGGAACGGACGGGAGAGAAGGATGAATTATGAGTGATGAAGTATGAAGGTCCCGGCAATCACGCCTTTTTCACTCACCAATTCATCCCTCATACTTCATCATTCATACTTTCCCTTGTTCCACACGCAGCCCCCCTCTGTCATGACTATCTAGTGAGCATGGAGATTCCAGAACAGTATGATGTCATCGTGATTGGAGGTGGTGGAGGTGGCATGTTCTGCGCCTTCACGGCGGCGAATCGTGGAAAGAAGGTTCTCCTATTGGAACACAACGAACGGCTTGGAAAGAAGATCGAGATCTCCGGAGGGGGGCGGTGTAACTTCACCAATATCAACGCCTCCGCGGAGAACTACCTCTCAGGGAACCCCGACTTCTGCAAATCGGCACTCGCACGCTACACCCCCTGGGACTTCATCGGGCTCGTGGAAAAGCATGGCATCGCCTACCATGAAAAAAAACTCGGACAACAGTTCTGCGACGGCAGCTCACGTCAGATCATCGGAATGCTGGAGAGCGAATGTCGCGAAGCCGGAGTCCGAGTCCTCTTCCACTGCGACGTGAGGGAGGTCGAGAAAGGAAACAAGTTCGTCATTAACACATCCCGGGGAACTTTTCAATCCGATGTCTTGGTCGTGGCCACGGGAGGGCTCTCCTTTCCCAAGCTCGGCGCGAGCGATCTCGGCTATCGGATCGCCCGAAAGTTCGGAATCGGAGTAACGGAACTCCGTCCCGGCCTTGTTCCCCTCACCTTCCAATCTACGGAAAAAAGCTTTTACGAACCCCTTGCCGGGGTTGCTCTCCCGGTGCGAATCACAGCCGGAAGCCGTCGATTTGAGGAGGCCATGCTCTTCACCCATCGGGGACTTAGCGGCCCGGCAGCCCTCCAGATCTCCTCTTATTGGGATGGAATTTCCTCTCTCTCGATCGACCTTCTCCCCGAAAAGGCAGATTCGGAGGCCTTCGCAGCAACAACCCGCAGCGGCACGACGGCATTGCAGAACCTTTCCAAGATCTGGCCCAGGCGCTTTGCCGAGTCATGGTGTGCTAGAAACGCACCCGAGAAGCCGCTTGCCAGATGCAGCAAGGAGGAAATTGAGACGCTCGATGCATCACTTCACGGATGGAAGCAGTCCTTCTCCGGGACGGAGGGATACCCAAAGGCGGAGGTGACTTGCGGGGGGATCGACACCAGTGAACTCTCCTCCAAGACCATGGAATCGAGAAAGATTCCAGGCCTTTATTTCATAGGGGAGGTTGTGGATGTCACAGGCTGGCTTGGTGGCTATAATTTCCAATGGGCCTGGGCCAGTGCCAGTGCCTGCGGAACGGCGTTATAGAGAAAGGATGAATGATGAATTATGAAGGATGAAACAAGCCGCTCGGGAGCCTCGCGTAAGACTGCGACTCAGGAGCAGCCCGTTAGGGCGGCACAGCTTTGCGGGGGCAAAGTGCAGTCAATTATGAGGGATGAAAAGAAACCTGCTATCGACCTCTCCGTGAGGACGAAGTCATTCGCTCTTAGAGTGATTAGGCTCTACAGCGCCCTTCCAAAAAGCACCGTCGCCCAAACTCTGGGAAAACAAGTTCTGAGATCCGGTACGTCTGTAGGTGCGAATTACCGCGAAGCCAACAGATCACGTTCCAGAAACGAGTTCATTGCCAAGATCGGGGATTGCCTCAAAGAACTGGACGAAACCGCATACTGGTTCGACTTATTGGTTGAATCAGGAGTTCTCTCGCTTCCTAAAATCAGAGAACTCTGCGGCGAGTGTGATGAACTGATTGCTATCCTCACGACAATTTCAAAGAGGACCAAGGCCTCCCCTCTTCATCATTCATCATTCATAATTCATCCTTCATAATTTCCTCTTTTCCGTGCGCAAACGTAATCCCCACAAGACTTCCGATCCTCGTCGCGACACTGAGGAGGCCATTGCCGGTGTCCGTCAGATCTATGCGGAACTCAAGGCCAACCCTCCCGAGCGCAACTGCACCCTGCAGACTGAATGCTGCCGATTTCAACTCACGGGGGCGACTCCTGTCCTGACCAAGGGAGAGGCACTCACGGCAGCGAAGGCTGTTCGCGCAGCTGGTAGAAAGGAACTACCCAAGCGCGAGGATGGAGCCTGCCCGCTGCTTCACCCCTACACGTCACGCTGCATGATCTACGAAGGACGCCCCTTCGGATGCCGCACCCACTTCTGCGAAGCTGCGGGAGGTCCCTACACCCGAAAGGAGGTCTCCGAATGGATCCACCGGCTTGAAGAGATCGACGCGCGTATCGGGGGAGACGGGGGGCGCGACATCACCGTGGCCATCCGGGATGCCCTGGAGGACTTGAAGTAAAGGTTGGAAAGCTGGGGAGTTCGGGATTGATTCCCTTGCCCCTTTCTCCCTGACAATTATTCTTACAGAAATGGAGAAGCGCCCCGGCACCACACTCGTTATCGTCGGTCACGGATCGACCACCAACCCCGACTCAAGCGAGCCCAATCACCGTCTCGCCGATGCTATCCGGGAGCGTGGCATCTTCGACCAGGTCCTCTGCTGTTTCTGGAAGGAGGAGCCCTCCATGAGGGAAATCCTGCACTCGGTCTCTACCCAGGATGTCTACATCGTTCCGAACTTTATCAGCGAGGGATACTTCACCCAGACCGTGATCCCAAGAGAACTCGAACTCGAGGGCCCCCTCACCCAACGCAAGGGAATGTCCATCCGCTACTGCGAACCGGTTGGCAACCATCCTTCCATGACCGAAGTCCTGCTCAAGCGCGCGCGCGAAACGGCACCGGGTGTCCCCACCAAGAAAACCAGCCTGCTGATCGTCGGCCATGGAACAAATCTGAACGACAATTCCGCCAAGGCGGCAAAGACCCAAGTCAGACTCCTTTCCGAGCTCGGTCTCTACGCGGAAGTTCTCCCCACCTACATGGAGGAGGCCCCCTTGATCAGCGACTGGGCGGCCATGACAACCCAACAGAACGTCGTCGTCATCCCCTTCTTTATCAGCGACGGACTCCATAGCTATCAGGATATTCCCGTACTGCTTGGCATCCGAGAGGAGGTCGGTCCGGCCGCCAGCCAGTCGGAAGTCTTTCAGTCCAATCCTCATAACCTGCAGGGTAAGGAGCTATACTATGGCAGCGCGATCGGCACCGATCCGATGATGGCTGATGTGATCCTCGATCAGGTTAAGGCGTTTGATGAGGCATCCCCGGAAATCACCCAACCTATTGAAGGATGTCTTCCTGGATGAGGTGGCTGGTCCTCCTTCTCCTGCTCACTTCGGCGCCGCTGAGATCCGAAGAACAGAGGACAGCAGAACTATCGCCTCCTCCGGCCCCCTCTCACTACGCCCCTGAAGTCGTCGAGAGAAGAGTCGACCAGCTTCTCTCCAAGCTAACCAAGGAAGAGAAGATCAGTCTGCTAGCCGGTGATGCCTTTGACGGCATGTCGACTATCGCTATTCCGAGACTTGGCATCCCAAAGCTGGTTATGGCTGATGGTCCCCAGGGAATACGGGCCCATGGTCCGGCTTGCTCCTTTCCCTGCGGGATCGCGCTCGCTGCAACCTGGGATCGGAGCCTAGCTTACGACTATGGCGCGGCGATCGGACGGGAGGCCAGAGCGCGGGGTATCCACATCCAGCTTGGCCCCGGCGTGAACATCGCACGCACTCCGCTGAACGGGCGGAATTTCGAGTATTACGGCGAGGATCCCTACCTCACCGGCGAGATGGCATCACGTTGGATTCAAGGAGTGCAGGCCCAGGGAGTCGTCTCTACGGTGAAGCACTTTGTTGGCAACGACGAAGAGTGGCGCCGCATGGAGATCGAGTCACTGATGGATGAGCAGACACTGCGAGAGATTTATCTTCTGCCTTTCCAGAAAGCGGTCAGCCAAGGAGGAGTCTGGGCGGTGATGTCGGCATATAACAAGCTCAACGGATTTCCCAGCACCGGCAACGATCGCCTGCAGAATGAGATCCTGAAACAGGAGTGGGGATTCCCAGGCATCGTGATGTCTGACTGGTGGGCGACCCAAGACGTGAAGGCCATCGCCGCGGGTCTCGATCTGGAGATGCCGATGGGATACCAGGTTACGAAGGAGAGCGTCACCAAGGCGCTGGAGGAGAAAAAACTCAGCCAAGAACAGATCGATCAGGGCGTCAGGAGACTCCTCCGGGTGGCTATCTCCATGGGATTCCTCGACAGGAAGCAAGAACGCCCCGATCTCCCGTTGGACTCCAAACAGAATTCAGCATTGGCGCTTGATGTTGCCACGAAGTCGATCGTGCTGTTGAAAAACTCACCAATACTTCTTCCGCTGGATCGGAAATCCTTACGGCATGTCGTGATCTACGGGCCGAATGCCCAGGACACACCCGCCGTTGGAGGGGGCAGCGGCGGTGTGGAGCCCTTCCGAAAGGTGAGTTTCCTTCAGGGAATCCGCGCCGCCCTTCCCAAGGAGACGGAGGTCTTCTATGCGCCCATGCCACTCAGCAGGCACTTCTCTCTTTCCAACTTTTTGGAATTTGGAAAGGAAATCCCGGCACCGCCCAGGATTATAGATATCAGGCGGATGACCTGTGTGACGCAACCCAACTTCACCAAGGTCACCGTAAGGCGCGATAGAAAGATCGAGATCTCCTGGACGCATCGCTCCCCTCCGGAAGGAGTGCCCAAGGATCAGGAAGCCCGTGTGACTTGGGATGCCGAGATCGAGGTGCCCGTGTCGGGGAACTACGAACTCCTGACCGAGGGTCACCCCGAGATACGTCTGGGCAACCGCGAACTCGGCAATCCCGAGAGCTATATGATGCTACTGGAAAAAGGAGCCTCCGTTCCCCTCCGGGTCACCGCCAGCGAGGTGGGGCGGGGAAGCGGCCATGTATCGGTGAGGATCGGAATAGTCCCAGAGGAGGCGACAGGACTTTATCCCGCCAAGAGTGCCGATGTCGCGATCGTCTGCGTGGGACTGAATCCCGATGTCGAGGGAGAGGGATACGACCGTGGCTTTGCGCTGCCAGTTGCCCAGCAGCAACTCATTGCGCAGGTTGTCTCGGCTAATCCCCGAACCATTGTGGTCCTGAGCGGTGGTGCAGCTATCGACATGAGGGCATGGATCGAACGAGTCCCCGTGGTCCTCCAGACATGGTATCTCGGCCAGAGTGCCGGCACAGCCCTCGCATCGATCCTCTTCGGCGACGCGAACCCCTCGGGACATCTGCCCTGCACATTCGACCGCTCGATCGAGGAGAATCCATCCTTCCATGAGTATCCGGGGACATTCCTGACAGGAAAAGACTGGCCCGTGGTGAACTACAAGGAGGGCATCTTTTATGGATACAGAGGCTATGACCGATCGGGACACGACCCTCTTTTTCCATTCGGCTTTGGGTTGAGCTATACGAGTTTCGAGCTATCAGGACTGGATCTCTCCAAGACCAGGGATGGGCAGACGGCCTCACTTAAGCTGACCAATACCGGCAAGCGGTCTGGAGCCACCATCGTTGAGCTCTACATAAGCCTCACGGGAGAATCGACTCCGAGACCTCTCCGTGAGTTGAAGGGCTTTCAGCGGGTCGATCTCAATGCGGGCGAGAGCCGGCAGATCACGATCCCCCTACCCGACAGCTCCTTCATGTACTGGCATCCGTTGAAGAACCAGTGGGTCATGCCAGAGGGACCGGTCTCCGTCGAAGTAGGATTCTCTGAGCGCGACATCCGATTGAAAACCCCTCTTCCAATACTTGAGCCACCCAAGTCAGTTCCAACAGGGCCTTCATTCAGCACAAATACTCTGTAAAATAATAATTCTGCCGAATCTTTCCCCTGAATTAGAAAAAGCAGAATCTGATGAAAATGGGGTTTATTTAAAAAATGAAACTTGCCCTCCCTAGTTTCTGGCTTTTACCCGTGAGGATCTTATTGTCCGCAATGATCCTTTCTGTTTTTTAAGACCCGCATGATCGAAACAATCAAAAAGCTTTCCTTGGGAGTGATTCTCATTGCGGTGGCCGGGGGAATTTTATTAAACGCCGACAGGGGCTCACGCAGGAACGGTGAAAAAAAAGAACCCAGCCAAAGCTTGAGGGTTGCGTTCGTCCAGCATGCCTCGATTCCCGCCCTTGACGAGGGGGCGGAGGGGGTCATCAGGTCACTGGCTGACCGCGGTTACGTCGATGGGGGTAAAATCACCATCAAACACTACAATTCCGAGGCAGACATCGGAACAGCCAACTCCATCGCAAAAGAGGTCACTGGCGGTGGAAATGATCTTATCATCAGCATCAGCACGGTCTCCCTTCAGACGGTAGCCAATGCCAACAGAAATGGAAGTCGCACAAAACATGTCTTTGGCATCGTGACCGATCCCTACGCTGCAGGGGTAGGGATCGATCCCACCAACCACGCCCTCCATCCGCCCTACATGACAGGCTACGGATCGATGCAGCCCGTCGATAGTGTCTTTAAAATGGCCCGTGCCATGCGTCCCGAACTCAAGTGTGTTGGCCTCGTCTGGAATGCTGCCGAGGCCAATTCTCTGGCCCAGACCAAAGTCGCACGGAAAGTCTGCTCTGATCTTGGTATCACTCTTCTGGAAGCCAATGCAGAGAACAGCAGCGCCGCTCTGGAGGCTCTCAACTCCCTGATTTCACGTGGGGTCGAGGCTGTCTGGATGAGTGGCGACATCACTGTCAGCCTTGCTTCCGAGTCCATCATCAACACATGTAAGAAGGCCGGCATACCAACATTCTCCTCCATCCCGCCGAAGGTCTCAAAGGGCGCTCTCTTTGATCTTGGGGCCAATTATCCCGAGATCGGAATGGCTGTGGGGAAGCTTGCAGCAGATGTCTTGGATGGGAAGAGCCCGGGTGATATCCCCGTCGAGAATCTCATCCCGAAAGTCTTTTACTTCAACGATACTGTCCTTCCTTCATTGAAACAAAAGTGGATCATTCCGGATGATCTGCGCAAGCAAGCGGATGGATGGATCACCGCCACGGAGACAAACCTTCCATCACACCTTCCTCCGTCAAAAAACTAACGTTCCAATTCTGAAACAAGACGACGATGGAGATCACCCAACACCCCAATGAACAGCATCTGGAACTCCGTCTCAACGGACGCTTTGATGCCAACTGGTCCGACCATGTTGCCGGTGTCATAAGCACGGCCGTACGCTCCGGGCAACACCATATCGTTCTCAATCTTTCGGGGGTCGATTATATCAGTTCGGCAGGAATCAGGGTCCTGATGACACATTACAAGCAACTCGGCGCGGTCAAGGGTACGTTCCGCATCGCTGAGCCGATCGAGACCATACTCAAGGTCTTAAAACTTGCCGGTCTCTCCCGTTTGATCGTGACGATGGATCAGGAGGTAGCCGCGGAAACGGTTACGACCACCGCAGTGAGTTGGGAGCGTGAGGCGGTGGTTTTTGAAAGCTATGCATTGGATGGGAATGCTTCCCTGAGGTCCACTCTTCATGGACACCCGGAGAAACTCCCGTCCGGAGACCTCTCCCCTACTGACATCACCAGGGTAACTTGCCAACCGGATCTGCTGGCGTTGGGAGTGGGTGCGTTCCAAGGTGGTGAGTCAGCTGAGAGGGGCCGGTTCGGGGAATTCCTTGCCGTGGCCGGTTCGGCGGTCGCCCTCCCAACGGACGGCAGCAGCGTTCCCGATTATCAGACCACGGAGGGAGATTATCGCCCCGAAGCAGAACTTCTGTACGGGATTACGGCACGGGGAGCATTCCCGGTCCTCCTGCGATTCGAAGCCTCGGGCAACAAGGAGGGAGTGATCGGGTTGAGCTATCTGGTGGAGGCAGCCATGGAGCATTCCAATTCTGATTCCGTTGCCTTTGCCATCGTCGCGGAGAGTGCCGGGGTTGTCGGGGCCTCACTTCGCAGATCTCCGGAAAATAGCAAAGGAAACTCCCCCTTCTCATTTCCTCAGGTGCGTGACTGGCTCTCATTCACCACAGAGTGCGATGAAGAGCGTGCAATTGTGCTGATTGTCGGCTTTGCGCAGCGCTCCCCATCGGCAGAGAACTCCCCCTTCCTTCGTCCGATCGGCGGAGGGACGAGCGCGCAGGGGCACTTCCACGCGGTGACCTTCCCCTACCATCCCCTCCCCAAGGGAAAAATTGACCTTAAGGAGACTGTTTCCTCTTTGCTGGATTCGGGATCCCTCCGCACAGTGATGCACCTGATGGCTGACGATCGCGCCTTTGAGGGCGTTGGGGAGACGGACTTGATGCGTGGCGCCTGCTGGGTGGGACCGCTTCTGAAAAAATAACCGCATTATCCCGGAAAGCCTCTTTTTATGAATCTGCTCATCGGCGCCACCACCATCGGACTCATCCTGGCCCTGCTGGCCTTCGGGGTCTATCTCAGCTTCCGCATCTTCAGTTTTCCTGACATCACCGCGGACGGTTCGATCACACTGGGAGCTGCCGTTACGGCGGCATTGCTCGTCCACCATTACGCACCCTGGGAGGCCACCCTTGCGGGTTTCGTCGCCGGAATGCTCGCTGGGTCGATCACCGGCATCCTGCACACCAAGTTCAAGATCAACGAACTTCTCAGCGGCATCCTGGTCATGACAGCGCTCTACTCCGTCAACCTTCACGTCATGGGGAAGAGCAATGTCCCGCTGATGAACGAAGCCACGCTGACGAGTCAGGCTGAGTCTCTTTTTGCGATCCTCTTCGGGGGAAAGGAAGACATCAATCTCTTTGGATGGTCGGTGAGCGTCCGCGACGCCTCAACCCTTCTGGGAATCGCCGCGATCGTCTCGTTTGTCGGAACGGCCCTCTACCTCTTCTTCCGCACCAACCTCGGCACCGCCATGAGGGCGGCGGGTGATAACCCACAGATGATCCGCGCCCTCGGGGTAAGCGTCGACTTCATCCTGATTCTCGGCCTTGCCATCTCCAACGGCCTCATTGCTCTGGCCGGTTCCCTGCTGGCGCAGTATCAGGGATTTGCCGACGTGCAGATGGGCATTGGAATGGTTGTCTGGGGACTTGCCAGCGTCATCATCGGTGAGGCGCTGGTCGGGGGCGGCAGCATAGGGCTTGTCATCGTCGGGGCTGTGATGGGGTCCATCCTCTTCCGCCTCCTGGTGGCGATCGCCCTGCGATGGGGGCTGAACCCCAACGACCTGAAGCTCATTACGGCCCTGTTTGTCTTCATCGCCCTGATCGCCCCCTCATTGCTTCGGAAACTCAAATCTTCCAAAGCATCCAATGCTTCCGCATATGCTTGAAATCTCGCACATACGAAAGACCTTTCATCCTGGCACTCCCAACGAGGTGCGCGCCCTGCGTGGCGTGACCCTCAGTCTGAAAAAAGGGACATTCCTGATCATCATCGGCACCAATGGATCAGGAAAATCGACCCTTCTCAATGCCGTGGCCGGTACTTTTTTGGTGGACGAGGGTACCATCGAACTCGGTGGCTATTCCATCACGCGGTGGGCGGAGCATCAGCGGGCGAAGCTGATCGGGAGAGTCTTTCAGAATCCTTTCAGTGGAACGGCCCCGAACATGACGATCGCGGAAAACCTTGCCCTGGCAACAAGGCGTGGCCAGCGCCGTGGTCTGGGATGGGCGCTGAACCGCGGCATGCTCGGGGAACTACGCGACCGCGTGCGCACCCTCAACATGGGCTTGGAGCAACGCTTGGAGAACCCAATAGGCAGCCTTTCCGGGGGACAGCGTCAGGCGCTCACCCTGCTCATGGCTTCATGGCTCAAGCCGGAACTCCTTTTGCTGGACGAGCACACGGCTGCGCTGGATCCGAAGAGCGCCGACCAGGTGATCCGACTCACCCATGAGATCATCGAGAGGGACAAACTGACCACACTCATGGTCACCCACTCCATGCAGCAGGCCGTCAACCTGGGTGACCGCATCGTCATGATGCACCGTGGGGAAGTCCTCCACGACCTTTACGGCGCGGAGCGCACACGCGTGCGCCCCGAGGATCTGCTTCAGCGCTTCGATGAGGTGCGGCGCAGAGAACGCCTCGACCCCGCGGTTGCTGAAATGCTCAGGAAGAATTACATCTGATGGCCTTGGAAGAATGAATGGTTTGCCGCGAGCTTCCCTTATTCCCTTTGCGTCCCGAGTCATTTATGCCTCCCAAGATTCTTACCGTTGACGACAGCAAGACGATCAGGATGCTTTTGGCGCGTCTCTTTGGAAAGTATCACTGTGAGATATTCGAGGCGGAAAATGGTTCCGAGGGCTTGAACGTTGCCAGCACGGAGAAACCGGATCTGATCATCATCGACTACAACATGCCTGTCATGGACGGCATCACGATGCTTCGCCAGTTGCGCGAGAACGAGGAACTGAAGAAGACCCCGGTGATCATGCTGACCGGTGACACGAGTTTAGAGATTCTCACAAGCGTGTCTCTTCTGGGATTGAGTGACTGCCTGTCCAAACCGTTCAGTGATGGGCAGTTGCTCGCCAAGGTCTCCCGGTTCTTGAGCCTAGAGTCACGGGATTCTTAAAGCGGCCCGGGAATTTCCAATATCCAGGAACTGCTTGAGCGTATTCACGGCGAATACCAAGGGATCAACGACGGGGAACTTGCCAACTATATTCCGGAATTAGGGAAGGCCAATCCTGACCACTTCGGCATTTGCCTGGCCTCAGTGGAGGGAACGTTGTTCGAAGCAGGCGACTGCAATGTCGAGTTCTCGCTCCAGTCCACCTCCAAGGCACTGGTCTACGCCCGCGCCCTGACATCCCACGGACGGAACCTGGTCACGCAGCGCGTCGGCATTGAACCGAGCGGCGATGCATTCAACTCCATCCAGTTAGACAAGCTCAACCGCGCATTCAATCCCATGGTCAATGCCGGGGCGATCACCACAACCGGATTCATCGAGGGGGCCTCGCTCGCCGAACGACGGGAAAATCTTCTCAGGACATTCAGCGCTGCGGCCGGGAGGCAACTCAGGATTGACGAGCGCATCTACCAGTCCGAAAGCGAGACGGGTCACCGCAACCGCGCCCTTGCCTGGTTGGTGACGAATTTTGACAAGATGGATCATGCCACCAACATGGAGACCTTGGAACTCTACTTCATGCAGTGCTCGATCCTCGTGACCGCACGCGATCTTGCCATCATGGGCGCGACCCTGGCCAACACCGGGACCAATCCCTTCACCGGGGAAAATGTTTTTGATGTCGGTTGCACCCAGGATACTCTCTCGGTGATGTTCACTTGCGGCATGTACGACTACGCCGGCGAGTGGGCCTACCGCGTGGGCATTCCATCGAAAAGCGGTGTGGGCGGAGGAATCATGGGTGTGGTCAACCGCCAGCTGGGCATCGGGACATTTTCTCCACGACTCGACGAGCGCGGCAACAGCGTGCGGGGGATCAGGGCCTACATCCACCTCTCGGAGGAACTAGGACTACACGCATTCAACTTCATGAACGACGGCTCCAGCTACCTTAGGGCCATGATGATCGGGAAATCGTAAAAAATCCGAAACTTCATTTCCGTTAACAATTTCACTGAAAAAACCGCTGCCTTGGCCTCGTGTGCAGAGCCGAGTTGCTACATTCCATAATTTCAATAAAGATAAGTTCTGTTTTTGTAATCCACGTCGATCCTACACCTTCAACCATCCCCATGCTGACCATCCAAGAATTGAAGTTAGAAACCTCGACCGTCCTTGCACTGAACGGCCGGCTCGATGTCCAGACCGGCCCCTCACTGGATGCAGTGATTCCGGAATCAGGTTCGGTCATCCTTGATTTGTCGGAGCTGAGCTATGTCAGTAGCGCCGGGTTGAGATCGATCCTGCAGGCGCTCAAAAAAACCAAATCGGCTGGTGGGAGCCTTAGACTCTGCAGCATCCAGCCGACGGTATTAAAACTGCTCGAACTCTCCGGTATCCTCTCGCTTGTCTCCACATACCCGGACCGTGTAGGCGCGCTGAATACCTAATGTGTTTTCGGCTCCAACATGGAGCATTTGTATTCGCAATCTGCATTCTGTCGGCCATTAATTTTCCCATGTCGGATTACCAATAACTGAAAAATCGTGTCCCTACTCGCCCTTAGCCTCCTTGCATCGGGGGAATCAATTCCCTTGTCTGATATCCAATGGGAAAGCGGTGGCACCGTGTTCCTGAGACTGACGGTCGTCTTTGGCCTTATTCTTCTTACCTCCTTCTTCGTCGCCGCGGAATTCGCCATCATCAAGATTCGTACCAGCACGCTAGATAACCTCATCGAAAAGGGAAATGCCCGGGCCGGGGTGGCACGCCAGATCACAAGGGAACTGGAGGCCTATCTCTCGGCGACCCAGTTTGGCATCACCCTGACAAGCCTTGGACTTGGCTGGGTGGGTGAACCGTTCTTGGCCAGACTGATCGTCCCCTTCTTCCATTTGGTAGGCATCCACTCGGCGGCGCTCGTTCACAGCATTAGCTTCGTGATCGCATTCTCGTTGATCACGTACTTTGAAATTCTGCTGGGGGAACTGGTTCCGAAGTCGCTCGCCATCCGCAAACCCGTTTTTATGGCGCTCTGGCTCAGCCCTCCCCTAAGGACTTTTTACCTCATCTTCCGCCCCTTTATTAATTTTCTGAATTATTCCGCAAACCTCGTTCTCCTCCATGTGTTCCGAGTCGAACCTCCCAAGGAGTCCGAGCAAGCGCTTTCCGATGAGGAACTCCGACATGTCCTGTTGGAAAGTCGACAGGCGGCGGCCGTTACGGAACTTGGACGAAAACTCGCCGTGAATGCCCTCGATCTCCAGCGTCGGGTTGTACGCAACATCATGACTCCGCGAACGGATGTAGTTTTTCTCGATCTGGAGAAGCCTTTCTCCGAGGAACTCAGGAAGGCGATCGTCTCACGCCACTCCCGTTTTCCGCTCTGCATCGGATCTCTCGATGAAGCGGTTGGCCTTGTTCACACCAAGGATCTGCTGGAACTCATGGAAAGCGGCAAAAAGGATCTGAATGAGATACGCCGAACCATCAGGAATGTCTCCGAAACGATGCCCCTGGAGGATTTACTCGATTTGTTTCTGGAAACCCAAGGAAAATTAGCCGTGGCCGTGGATGAGTACGGCGGAGCCGTCGGAACCATTTCGCTGAACAACGTGCTGGAGGAACTTGTTGGGTCTATTCAGGACGAATTTGACAGCCGCCGGGAAATATTGACGGAATTTGGGAAGGATGATTTCGATGTCGATGGAACACTCCCTCTTCACGACCTTACTGAACTGACCGGGATGAAATTTGAAGCATCGGGCGCCAGTACGATCGGCGGCTATGTGACCCAACTCCTGAGGCATCTTCCAGCCCGGGGTGAGAGTGTCAGGATCGGGGATTTCACTGCCACCGTTGCTGAAACAGACGGTCGTCGAATCCTCGTCCTAAACTTCAAGAAACACGATACACTCGTCGAGTAGGGAAATTCCCTCTCAGGACTCCTTAACCTTATTGTTCAGGCGGCAGGATCGCCGCAATAGCTTCCTCTCGCGTCACACAGACAGGGTATGCGGAGTGGAACTGGGCTATTTCAAAA
>JBAXXS010000027.1:0-23618 GCA_037127835.1 Verrucomicrobiota bacterium
GATCCTCTGCGACGGCTTCACCGGCAATGTCGTCCTGAAGACCGCTGAGGCAACTGCTGGAGCCGTCTTCCGCTGGCTGAAGCATGAACTCACCAAGACTCCCTTCCGGATGTTCGGAGCATGGATTGCCAGGAATGCCTTCCGCGCCATCCGAAGAAAGACCAACTACGAGAACTACGGCGGCAGTCCCCTACTGGGAGTGAACGGTATTTGCATCATCGCTCACGGCTCCAGCACACCGCTAGCTATCAAGAACGCGATCCGCGTCGCCACCGAATTCATCGAGCAGCAGGTGAACCCCCGTATCGTCGAGGCGGTTAAGGCCTACAATTTGAAGAACGCCCATCTTGCCCAGACTGTGGCAGCCCCTGTAACACCCCTTGAAACAGCCGTTACCTTAGATAACTCAACCATGGAAGAGTCCCATGCCGTCTGATAACCCTCCCGTCCGTCCCATGCCTTCCCTTCGCAGCGCCTCCATCATCGGCACCGGCAGCTACGCGCCTGACCGCGTCATGACGAACGCCGATTTGGAGAAGCTTGTCGAGACCAGCGACGAGTGGATCCAGTCACGCACCGGCATTCGCGAACGTCGCATTGCAGGACCGGAACAACCGACCAGTGAACTTGCGGCCCGTGCGGCCCAAGCCGCGATCGAGAACGCCGGCATCAGCCCGGAGGAGATCGATCTGATCATCTGCGCGACCTGCACGCCGGATATGTTCTTTCCAAGCACCGCCTGCTTGGTCCAGACCAAGATAGGCGCTGTGAACGCCGCCTGCTTTGACATTTCCGCCGCCTGCTCCGGCTTCCTCTTCGGTGTGGAGACGGCCCGCCAGTACATCGCCTGCGGCACCTATGAGACAGTGCTGGTGATCGGAGCTGACAAGCTCTCAGGCATCGTCGACTGGACCGACAGGAACACCTGCGTCCTCTTCGGGGACGGTGCCGGAGCCGCCATCCTCCGTCATCGCGAGGGATCTCGTGGCATTCTCTCCTCCCGTATGGGGAGCAATGGCAAGCTGGCCGAGATCCTCTATATTCCAGGAGGAGGCAGCGCCCACCCCGCGAAATCCCCCACCTACGCGGAGAATCCCGCCACCATGAGGATGAACGGCCGCGAGACCTACAAGCATGCGGTGACCGCCATGGTCAGCGCCTCCCAGCAGGCACTTGCCGATGCCGGCGTCTCAGCTGACGAGATCGCCTGCTTTATTCCCCACCAGGCCAATCTCCGCATCATCGAGGCCATCGCCGACCGGCTCGATGTCTCCATGGACCGCTTCATGGTCAATCTCGACCGTTACGGCAATACCTCCGCCGCTGCTGTCGCCATCGCTCTCGACGAGGCGTCACGATCAGGGCGCTTCCAGCGGGGCGACAAGATCCTGATGGTTGTGTTTGGGGGGGGGCTTACTTGGGCCTCCACAGTCGTCGAGTGGTAGCCCTGGGCTAAGGCTTCCCGATCTTGGCGGCTAGCTGCCGTGTTGATCACTCGCTGTAGGGACACTACCGCTTCGCTCTTACGCCTTGCTATCCATCCAAGTTTGCAAGCCTTGGGATCAGGTAGAGGATTGACCTTCGGTAGAGTTAAACTTAGTTTTACAGTATGACTAAGACGATTACCAAAATAGGGAACTCCCAAGGGCTGATGTTCGACACAGCCTTGATGGAATTGGCGCGTCTGAAGGTGGGGGATCAGGTTTCGGTTACCGTCCACGATGGGGGATCACTTGTCATCACGCCGATCCGGCCGGTTGTCAATGCTGATCAAGCAGCTTCGACGGCGAAGCGGCTGATTGGAAAAAATGCGGAACTCTTCAGGCGGCTTTCATGAGGGAACCGTTTTTCCACCCTACGGTGGAGGCAGTAAAGGCTATCCATCGCGAGGTTTTGGAAGCACACGGTGGATCACCTGGTCTCCGTGAACAGGCTCTTCTGGAATCAGCCATAGCCGCACCACAGGCGACCATGATGGGGGAACCGCTTTTTTGCGACCCCATCGAATTGGCGGCTGCTTATCTCTTCTATCTTTGCCGGAACTACCCTTTTGTGGACGGGAATAAAAGGGTGGCTCTGGCTACGTGTCTTGTCTTTTTAAGCGAAAACAACTTTCTACCCAACGAAACACTCGAGGCTGATGTTTGGGAGGACCTTGTTCTCCAAGTTGCTTCGAGCCAGTTTGATCGAGATCAAACTACGGCGCTGCTGCGTAAATTGCTGAGTTCCGTATGACCCGGTTTTTTAGGCCTGAAGCCTTTTTATGATATCGGTGACGTCGTCAAGGGTCACCTTGTCGCTGACCAGGGCTGAGCCGAGTTTCGGGGTCAGAACGAAGCGGATGGCACCCGCATCGAATTTCTTGTCACGGCCTAGTGCAGTGAGAATGGAATCGGTCGGGAGATCGGTGGGGATAGAGGTTGGGAGGCCGCAGGCCATGATGACCTTCTTCACCCGATCAGCCTGATCCTGAGGTAAGCCTGCCATTCGCACGGAGAGATCGAGGGCGGCAATCATCCCGATCGCGACGCATTCCCCATGAGAGAGTTTGCCGTAGCCGGCGACGGCCTCGATGGCATGGCCGATAGTGTGACCAAAATTCAGTAGGGCCCGCGTCCCCTTGGTCTCGAATTCATCCTCGCCAACGATGCGGGCCTTGATAGCGGCATTCCTTGCGATGAGTGAGCTTAGGTTGTCCGATCGCTCTGGGGGTAGGAGAGCAAGCATGGGCTCATCGGCGATCACGGCATGTTTAATGGCCTCGGCGAGTCCTTCCTGGAAGATTCGTTCCGGCAGAGTGGAAAGGATGGCCGTGTCGGCGATCACCAGCGAGGGCTGGTGGAAGGTGCCGATCAGATTTTTGCCCAGAGGACTGTTTACGCCTGTCTTGCCTCCGATGGAGCTGTCCACCTGGGCGACGACCGTGGTCGGCAACTGGACCACGGGGATACCCCGGTAGTGGATGGAGGCCACGAATCCGGCCAGATCACCCACAACGCCGCCACCGAGCGCAAACACAGCACCCTTTCGATCAAGGCCGAGTTGGATCATTCGATCGCAGAGATCGGAAACAAACGCCATCGACTTAGAGGCTTCACCAGTGGGGATTGTTAGCAGATGCGGCTCAAAGCCGGCACTACGGAGGGATTCGAGTATTCCGGGCGCGTGGAGAGGAGCAACTATCTCATCCGAGATCAAGACGCAGCGGCAGGGCTTCACGACCTTGGCTGCGAGTTCTCCGGCTTGGGAAAGTATTCCAGAACCGATCAGGATATCATAATGTGAGTCCTTAAGAGGTACGGGAACAGTGATCACTGAGGAAGGCATAGAATTCGGGGCTTATAGACTATTAGACTGTTAGGCTGTTAGGTGCCAGCAAACAGGATAGTTGGTACAAGATCCCAAAAGTCTAAAAGTCCAACAGGCTAAAAGCCCGCGGCGCCCCTACTTCTCGAGCGTGACTGGCGTTCCAAGGGGCGTTACATCATAGAAGATCCTAGCCATTCTGTCGGGCAGGCGGATGCAACCGTGAGAATCCGGAACTCCCGGTAGGAAGCCGGTGTGCATTCCAACACCCGGAGCAAACTGCATGAACCACGGCATGGAAGAGCCTTGAAAGTGAGTGCCCGGGGGCGGCACATCGACCTTGTAGGTAACGTTTTTGACCACCACAGTGCCAGAGGCGTCGACGAAGTCGCCATAGAGATTGGAGGCATGCTCCTTTTCCTTCTTCTGGACTTTGAAATTACCCACTGGCGAGTCGTGCCCCTCCTTGCCAGTCGAGACTGCGGAGATGCCAACGAGTTTCCCTCCCTTGTAGTAGAAGAGTTTCTGCTCGGGAATGCTGATCACGATATGAGCCGGGCCGCTCGCTGACTCTCCAGCCCAGTAGGAGATCCGGTCGGCCAGAGAGGCCGTGGAGGTTCTTGTGACGATCGAGCCATCGGTGCCGAGGTACTGGGTGGCCGAGGAGTTCAACCGTCCATCATAAGAGGCGCAAGCCCCGAGCATCATCATGGCTATGCAGGCAAGGGCAACCGGAATGTTTCTCATCAGAAAAAGGAATGACATGGGCATTGATATTTATCGGCGTAAACTCCTCCTAGTCAAGTGGAGGGGTTTTGGAAATGTCTCAATCGATGTGAACGGAAGAGGGAATGGGGGCGGGTGTCGGTAGAGGAGAGGGATGCTTTTTCTCACCCTTCTTGGGCATCGGGGTCTGCTGTTCCGGAGTCGGCAGCGGTACGGGCCGGTCGGAGAGATTGGGAATGATGCCTGGTGTCGGGGTGGCTTTCGGGTCGAACAAAGCGCCTCCTAAGACTGAAATGGTACCATCCTCGAAGCGCTTGAGCTGGGGACGTGATTTAGGAGCGTTGTAAGAGAGCTGGGCCAGGATCTTCCCGTCCAGACCGACCTTTGTGTAGATAAATTCGTGAGGGATGTTGTTCTGCAGCACATGGATAATATTGGAGGCGTCGAGCATGATGTCTGGCTTTCCGTAGGAGATATAGTCCCCGAGCCGGTGGGTGCAGTAGACAATCCCAGCATCCTTGTCCGCGATCCGCAGGTAGAGATCTGTCCGCTCCGTCAGGCGGTGGGATAGGAGGCTGATGGTGCGGCTGCCTCCTCGGATCCCGTCCCTTGCAGGCACTCCCACGGTCTGCTGCCAGAGTAGGCGTCCTTCGGTAATCTCGATGGTGAGCGGGGGGCTGCTGAAATAGTTCGAGAGCTCGGCGGAGTAGACGCTTGCCCTGATCCGGTAGGAGCCGAAGTCGGTGATCGGGTAGAGCTGGACCAGATTGATGGTGCGGGTGATCGATTCCCCAGGACCGACCTTGATCGGCTCGATTTCATAGTCGGGGTTTGAGGGGGGGATGGGACGGCCATCAAGGGTCTCCACCTGGAATCCGAACCACTTCTTTCCCTCCACATCCGCCAGCAGAAGCGGGTTGCCTGAGAGATTGCTGATCCGCACGGTTGCCAGAAGCGGCTCATAGGCGATGTACAGAGACCGCTTGATGGAGAGATCAACTAGGATCTGGGCATGGAGCTTTGTCGGGAGAAAGACGATCAGCGCTAGAAACAAGGCGAAAACAAAGGAGATCGCCCGGGGCACGTTGGTAGGCAGGCGATGCATCACTCGTCTGTGCCGATATAGTACTTGGGCTCGAAAAGTTTCTGGAGTCGCGCGGGTTGTGCGCGGCAGTCCTGAAGATCCCCCTTGTAATAGACGGCAATGACATAGCCGGCGAACTTGACGCCCGGATCCACGGATTCAGGGAGGTAAGTCACCTCGACAAGCTGCGGTTCTCCACTTTGCCAGTTCAGCCACTTAGAGGTGACTTGCGCCTTACTCGGAACGATCTCATCTCCATCCTGATCGTAGAAGTAGACTTGAACCTTTTCCTGGGCGCTGTCTATCTGCTCTTGAGAGTTCGCCTTGATTGCCACTTGAAGCTTCTTGGAGCCATCCTCCGTATCCGAAAGGCGGGCGTTGACGATCTTAAGTGGCGCTTCCCCGTTGACCGCGGCATCGGCGGGTGGCTGTCTGAGAGGTTTTTCCGCCTTCTGGTCGGTCAGGATCTGCTTGAGCGTGGAGTTAATGACTGGTGCATTAACAGGGGAATTCCCTAGAGCGGTGTCCGGAGTCTGCTGGTTTACCGGCAGAGAGACCGTTGAACGTGGAGTGGTTAGTTGGCTCGGGGTGGGAGAGTTGGGAAGCGATGATGCTTCCACCTGTGACTGAGAGGGAGAGCTACCAGCCCGCAGTCCCGAAACAAAACGGGGTGCAAGTGCGATCGCTGCTAGGATTAACTCGATCAAGGCGATTACCCCTAGGACCCAGAGTGCTAACCGGACCTGAGCACTACGGTGTGCACGCAATGTTCCGTTGGAGTTATCTGAAGCCATGACAAAGGAAGAATCTAGTTCCGAAGGCCCTGACTTCGCAAGCGTGGGTGAACCGGATGTTGGAAGGACGGGAGTAAAGGCACAACGGGGAGCGGGAAAAATTTTGGATCAATTGGCCGGTTCCTCAATCATGGTGACGCTGAGCTGGAGTGGTTTTCCCGCGCGGAGAACCCCAAGGCCTGTGGGTGGGCCGACTTCAGCCTCCGCCACTCGATTGCGCAGGTCTTTCCCATCTCGGATTGGGTGATTGTTAAAGGAGATAATCACGTCACCGCCGACCAGACCGCTACGCTCGGCAGGCGATCCAGCCAGTGTGGCGGCGACCAAGGCTCCATTCGCGTCCGGCAGTCCTAGTTGTTTTGCCAGGCTGGCATTCAAGGGCCGCATGACAACCCCGAACCAGGGATGGATGACGCGCCCGCGCTGAACGATGTCCTCGTAGACACGCCGCGCCACATTGGAGGGAATCGCAAATCCGATCCCCTCGGAGCCACCGCTTCTGCTGAGTATGAAATTATTGATGCCGATGACCTTCCCATGGATGTCAACAAGGGGGCCGCCTGAGTTGCCGGGGTTAATGGTGGTGCTGGTTTGGAAAAACTCATTGGCGGCCTCGCTGAGGGTACGGCGTCCCTTCGCACTGATGATCCCCTGGGTCACTGTTTCCTGAAGTCCGAAGGGATTGCCCACGGCAAAAACCATTTGGCCCACCTTGACCAACTCCGAGTCTCCGAAGGCGATCGGTTCGAGCCCCTCGGTGGCGATCTTCAGGACGGCGATATCGGAACGCTGATCGGCGCCGGCGATCGATGCGGGAAGAGAACGGCCGTCGCTCAGCTGGATTGTGACCTGTGAGGCGCCTTTGACGACATGCCAGTTGGTGACGATGTAACCTTCCGGGGAGACGATCATGCCCGAGCCCATCTTGTTGTTTCGACTGACATTACCGCCACCAAGGCCGAAGAATTGGCGGATCAAGGCATCGCGGTCCGGTGCTGTCGTTGTGGTGATACTGACCACGGAGGGGATCACATGCTCGACCAGATCGGTGAATTCACGGTCCATTGTCTCCAGCGAACGATCGGGGGCCAAGGCAAGAGGAGAACGCTCTTTCTGTTCCTGCAAAGCCGACCCGCCGGAATGTGTCTGGGGGACTTGTGAGAGGGGCTTGGGTTGCATCAGTCGCCAGAAGGCGATGCCGCCAACAGCAAGTGCCAAGGCGAAGAGAAACAGCAGGAACGCAGGCAGATTGCCCCGCCTCTTTTTGTAGGCTCGCAGAATGCTCATTTTTCGGGATCCAGGGTGAGGCCAGCGAGAACAGCATCCCGGAGGCCCTGCAGGGCGAGTGCTTCCTCCTTCGGAGATTGCCAGAGAATGACGGCAAGCGTTCCGGTCTTTTCATTGGCACGTAGCACCTCGGTGATTTGTAGGGGTAGGTCCCCGGCAATCGGGAAGTCGAAGCGAATTTCATGAAAGGGTCCGTTCTGTAACTCCCTGAGCGGAGAGGCTTCGTCACCCGCCTTATCATGGGCCTCACGCGCCAGACTCATGGCGTATTCCGTCGGTTTTTGACCGGAATCCTTGGCCCCGTTACGATCGAGTGTCATACTCAGGCCTGTGGTGTAGGGATCATTCTCTCCCGAAATCTTTTCCTTGGTGGCGAGCAGGACATCCCCCTCCAGTAGTTTGCCGGGAAGAAGGGTCCATTCCTTGGGCAAGGAAATGGATCCGTGAATCTCTGTCAAATCATGCGCAATCAGGGCTCGGGTGGTGGCTGGTGAATTGGCAGTTGGTGTATTAGTGGAGGCTGCGTTGGTAGCTACTAGAGACGCCAGCACATTAGTCGCTGTGAGAGTCGCCGGAGTCACCGAGGGGGTATTTGTCCCGTTGGCCATAACCGCTCCAGACATCAGGCAGGCGTCCACGAAGAAAAAAAGAATAAGCGAAACGAGAGAAAGGCTCTTCATGGTCTTCATGGTTTTGATTTTGACGGACGGGGATTATTCGAAAAATTTGGAAAACGTTTATGGAGTTCGTCCAGCGTTTTCTGAGCCTCGGTTTCATTACCAGCCCGGCGATAGGCATCGGTAGCTCGTGCCAGCGCCTTGGGAGCCAGAGCATCGTCGTCGTAAAGCACTGCGACCGTGATGTAGGCCTTGGCGGCCCCTGAGTAGTCCTGTTTTGCGACCAGTAGGTCGCCGCTTAGGATCCGGGCCTCGGCGTTGATTGGTCCCTCCGGTTGCAGAAGCATTACCTCTTCGACCATTGAGGAGGCAGAGTTCAGATCCTTCAGTGAGTGTTGGATCGCCGCGCTCATCAGCAGGGCCCTGGCCCTGGCTGCCGGATCCTTGGCTAGTTTTAGGCAGGCAGCAGCGGGTATCTGAGCCTCTTTGAGTTTATTCTGTAAGATCAGGGACTGGGCCAGCGTGCCCTGAATTTCTGAATCCGTATTTCCAGGTAGGCCTACTTTCACAAGGGGCGTAAGAAAACGTTCGGCCTTCGCGGGATCACCGGCTTCCATGGCTTTCAGACCTAGCCAACGCCCGACTTCGGGAGGGATGAGTGCTGGTTTCAAAGCCACGGCCTCGCGCGAGGCTTCTCCCAGGTCATTCTGATCATACCGGGCAAGCAGGATCCGGAGTCCGGCCCGTTCTCCGAACTGTTTGGGATCTCCCTTGCGGGCTTCGGCAAGTTCTGTGACTGCGGTGGCATAATCCTTGCGGTCGAGGGCTGTCAGTCCGATCCAGTAATGGGCCTCCGGGGCGGCGCTGCATTTCGGATAGTCACGGATGAGTTGGGTGAATGTGGCGACCATCTCATCACTCCTCTGCTGCTGTCCGAGCAGAAGGGCCTTCTGTTGGAGAGCCAGTTCCCGTTCGGGAGCTTTCGGGTAGCGGGTCTCAAGTAACGTGAAATCAGTTGCAGCTGCCTCGAAATTCTTTTGCCTGAGGTTCAGGAGTCCCCGTTGGGCCAGAGTCGCGGGAGTCCGAGAGTCATCAGGGCAGGACTCGATGAAGCGCGTCAGAGCCGTGATCGTCTCGACCTGCAGAGCTGGGTCAACGGGTTTGGATTGATCTGTGGCGGCCTGAGTGTTTGCCTGCATGAGCGCCCAAGCCTCCTTGTAAAGAATGTCCTGCTTTGCGGTCGGCGGAAGGTCTTTGACCGGGAGGGCGTGATAGAGCAGGGCTGCCTCAACATACTTCGACGCTATGAGGGTGGCCTCGGCCTTAAGTAACTGGGCGCGTGCCCTGTCGGAGGGGTCGCTGGCTGTCAGGAGATAATGATCGATTTCCGCGACGAGATCCGGATTACGCATGGCATGGAGCACCAGGAGGCGTTGGAACGGAGCCTCGGAAGCCGCCTTGCTTCCCGGGCACTCTCGGATGATTGCATCGTAGTTCTCAAGGGCCTTGGAGTTCTTCCCCGTCTTTCTGAGGGCATTCGCCTGGAGAAGTAGGATTTCCGGTTTGTTTTCGGAATCGCTGGCCAGTGCGCTTTCCGAGGTCCGCAGGATCGCCCCACTGTCACCGGACTGGGCGGCCAGACGCAAAGCGCCGAGCGTAGCAATGCTTTGCCAGCGTCCCGAGTCCTTGGAGGAGGCCACTTGCTCAAACAGTTTACGCGCTTCCCCCGCTTGACCGAGCTCCGATTTGATCTGGGCTGCATTAAGAGCTGCTTGGGAGAAAACTTCTCCTTTGGTTTCCGCAGCCATGATTTCCCGATAATCGGCCAAAGCCTCTTCT
The DNA here is from genome assembly GCA_037127835.1 of Verrucomicrobiota bacterium. Classification (GTDB taxonomy): domain Bacteria; phylum Verrucomicrobiota; class Verrucomicrobiia; order Chthoniobacterales; family UBA6821; genus UBA6821. Next base: position 9,654 of record JBAXXS010000027.1, read on the forward strand.
TTGTTACCCGAGTTAGTGGCCAGAGATGCAAGATGCATCAGGGTGGGGGTTCGGTAGGGATTGGGTGCCGTCCTGAGCTGTTTTTCAGCAGCCACCGAACGGAAAATAACCTCTGCCTCTTGATGGCGTCCGCTCTTTTCTATGCAGAGGGCCTGATGGTAGAGCGCGGCAATGCGGATTGTGGGATCGGCGGCCCCCTTGGCGGTCACCGCAAAATTATCCGCCGCGTTGGAATATTCACTCCGCGACTCTCTCATTTCGCCAAGTCGGAACGAGGAGGAGGGAACGTATTGGCCAGTCGGGTATTCGGCGATCAACTTGAGGAAGCTGCTCTCGGCGGCGACCATACTACCCATCTGGCGCTGTGATTCCCCTAAGCGGTAAAGGGCACGTTCCCGATCAACTGAGTTCCGTGACGCCATGATCAGGAATTTCTCATATTCGGGGATGGCCAGCTCCGGCTGTTTCCTTGCATAGCATCCGTCGGCGATCGCAAGCTGTGATGCTGCCAGCGCTGCCGGATCGGCTGCAGTTGCCGGGCTAAGGCGGATGCTGCGCGGCGCATCAACGGAGGTCGCTGTTGTCGGGGATGCTGTGCTAGGAGTGGAAGGAATCGTTTGAGTCTCAGTAGACGCTGAGTGGATGGGTGATGGCAACGTCGTCGAATCCGCTGGCAGGGCCCTCATGACCGGAGTTGGAGTCGGCGAGGAAGTCGACGTCACAGGAAGGGCGCGGCGGACTTCTGGTTCTGGTGATAGCGACTGTCCGTAGAGCATTGCCGTGAATCCCGGAAGTCCGCTCAGGGCGATCGGAGCCACCCAAAGGAGTGTGAACCCCCTTCCCTTCCTTTTACTATTCATCATGGGTGCTCATGGACTGGCGGCAGCGGGGGCATCTGGGCTTGCCGTGGCGAAGGCGATATTCCAGATATTGGCTTTCCGGCAGAGATCGAGTGTCTGAACGATGTGTCCGTAGTTGACGCGCTGATCGCCGCGCAGCACCACCGCCTGGTCGGGGTAGAGTGCGGCGATCCGTGAAAGCGCCGTCAGAAGCTCGTCCGGAGTCATGTTCCGACGGTTCATGACAAGGCTGCCATCGGCCTTCACGTTGACGATCACCTCGCCGACGGAGCGCCGCTGTTCCTTAGCCTCGCCCGCCGAGGGCATCTGAACGTCGAGTTCCCGTTCCTGTCGGGCAAAACTCCACGTGAGCATGAAGAATCCGAGCAGCACGAGCAGGATGTCGACCATCGGAGCAATCAGGAAGCCCCGTGGCTCCGGTTGTAGGCGCGTGCGAAAATTCACGGCAGACGGTGCGGATCAGTGGGGTGTCTGCGAATTTTTCCTGGCGATCACGAGCTTCACCAGCAGAAGGGAGGTTACCCCCTCCATTTCGGAGATCATTTCCTGAACCCTCCCACGGAACCAAGCGTAGGCGATCATGGCAGGAATGCCGACGACAAGTCCCGCCGCCGTTGCGACAAGGGCCTCGGCAACACCCTCCGCCAGCAACATCGGGCGGGAAGCGGCCACGTCGTTGGCCATCACACTGAAGGAACGAATCATGCCGAAAACCGTGCCGAGTAGTCCCAGCATCGGGGCCACCGTGGCGATGTCGGCAAGCCAAGCGACGCGCTGGTTCAGTAGGGAGGCCTCGCGGCTTCCCTCTGTCTGCGCGATTTCCCGGAGTTGATCGTCCGTCGCTCCCGGATGGCTAGCCAGAAATTCAAGTGTTCTTGTGAGGATCGAGGCCGCGATATCACGGTGTTTGTTGGCAATGGCCAGGAGGCCCAGAAGGTCTCCTTTGCCCAGCAGCGTCTCGGCCATCGTCATGAACCGGGAACCTGCCACGGCTCCTCTCCTGAGAGTGACGAGATAGACAAGGATCAATGCTAGCGTGATCACGGAAAGAACCAACAGGGGCATCATCACCAAGCCTCCGGCCGAGAGAAGTTTGAGCAGCGTTTCCGGATTCCCAGATGTCATCGTGGCACCAGTGGCAAGTGAGGGAAGAGAAGAGAGTGCCGTCGGGGCATTCGTCTCCGCGGCCATCGCTGAAGAGGTGGCAAGGGCTCCAAAAATGAAGGGAGTGAAGATGCCGTGGAGTCTGGATCGTTTGGCGGATATTGGATGCATGCGAATCCTGATTGGGGATTCTTGGAGCATATCCTAGATGTAGAGACAAGCAAGGCTTGCACCTTGTCCGGTTACCATCGTGAGGGTGAGGGGAGATGTGCGAGGGGTGCGAGGGGTGCTTTTAGGACTGAAACTATTTTGAACATCTTCTGCCGGCTACGTGTCTTACTCATCAGAAAGAACACGCTATGAAAACACATACCAACCCCAGCCACATCACCTCACTCGGCGACCTTGTCGCCACCGTCTCCAGCTATGCCCGTAACGAACGCGAGACACTGGCGGCCATCCAAGATCTCTTCCGCCGCGGAAGCGTGGTCGCCAAGACCCGCCACGGAAGCAAGAGGCTCAAGCTGGCCTAATAATCAATCGCCCAATTATCCCCCTTGGGGCGAGGGATCTATTTCCACAGCCTAGGGGTGGAGGGCTAGGCCCGAGTCATCAAGCTGAGCCTGAACTTCAGACGAACTTTTTGAAGACCTCGTTGGCCTCGATCAGGGTCTCCTTGCTTCCGATGTCGAACCAAGTTCCGGGGACGTCCCAGGTGCCCACCTTGACCCGAGGGTAGAGCCACTGGATCAAGCGCCCTGGCTGATCGGGGTTGTTCCCTTCGGTGACATAGGTGTCGATAAGAGGAAGGACGTCTTTGCGATAGTAGTACAGCGCGATGCCGGTCTTTGTGGTGGTGGGGTGGGCTGGTTTCTCCTCGAAGTGGGTGATCACGCCATCGGTATCGACCGAGACATTATTGTATTTTCGGATCTCCTCAAGGTTCCCCACATCGTAGAGGGCAAGTGTGGCGGGATGATTTTTGGCAGCCTCCGCGAATTCCGGAACGGGCTGGCTGAAGAGATTGTCCCCCGCAACAACCAGCAGGTCCTGGTGCTTGATGTCTTGTGTCTTGAGAACGTGGTGAATGTCGCCGATCGCTCCGAGTTTGTCGGTATCACATGTGGAGCCGTCGTTGACGATGGTGAACTCCATCTTGGCCCCGCCGTGTCCCTCTGCTTTGTACCCGGCTGCCCATTCCTCAAAAGCCTTGGCGAACTTGTTGTTCGTGACGACATAGACCCGATCGATGTCGGGAATCGTGGCGAGGTTGTCGAGTACCCATTCGATCATCGGCTTGCCCGCTACTTCAAGCAGGGGTTTGGCCTTGTTTTCGGTGAGGGGATAGAGGCGTGTTGCGTATCCGGCTGCCAAGATCAGAATATTCATGGGAAAGCTTGACTAGTAATGGATCTGGCCACCGTTCGCCAAGCTCATTAAGGAAAGAAAGCAATGGCTACTCTTTCCGACAATCAATCGATGGAACTTGTGGTTGCACGGCATGAGGAAGATCTCCGGTGGCTCAGGAGGGTACCTACCTCATTCCGGATCTCGATCTACAACAAGGGATCAGCGCAGGCGTTGCCGCAGAGTCTCCTAGGAAGAGCGGGTATATCCGTCATTTCTCTTCCAAATATCGGCAGGGAGGCCCACACCTATCTCACTCATCTCATCACGAGGTTTGATTCACTGGCTGCTGTCACCGTTTTCTGCCAAGGGCATCCTTTTGACCATGCCCCAGACCTGCACTGTCGGCTGAACGCCTTGGCCGAGAAGGTGGAAACCCCAGACCCTTTTCTATGGTACGGGTTTCTTGAGGACACCGATGATCCTCAAGGAAGGCGCCTCTTTGTTCCCTGGAGTAAGAATCACGCACAGGCCGAGCTTTCCACAGGCAAGTTATACGAACTCCTGTTTGAAAGCCCGTCCCCCGATCTGTTTCACTTCCGGGGAGGTGCCCAGTTCGCGGTTTCCCGGGAGGGAGTGAGAAGCAGATCATCGGAGTTTTATCAAAGGGCCTTGGAGGCATGTTTGTCTGACCCTCTGACTCCACACTCCCTCGAGCGTTTTTGGGACCGTTTCTTTGGAGATCCCGTTGTAGATCCGGCGACGCTGGGCCACAACGGCACACGGTATTTAAAAAAAATCCGCCGTCTTGAGCCCGGCGGGAAAATCGTCGGGTCGGTCGATTCGGTTTGAATTTCCTGTTAGCCAGCATGATGTTGGTCTGATGTCGCGCCAAAAAAAGTCCCAAGGACTCCCCCCTTGGTTGATAGTGCTTCTGGTCCTGCTTGCTGCAGGAGGTGGTTTTTATGGACTGCATCAGAACGGAGGTGAGGCCTCCCTGCGGACCACAGAGGAACTGGATCCCTCTATTTATTACGACAATGCCAACTCGCTCCGAGGCAACACCTACAAGATCGATGCCGAGATCGACTCGGCGCTCGGAAACTCTCCGACTAAGGGGCGCCTCTTTTCCGTAGTACTCAAGAAACAGACTCAGTCCGGAGCTCCCGTCGTGCTTCCCGTTCTGGTGCCACCAACGCTGGGTGGTCTGACTATCCAGAAAGGCCAGCACTACCTGATGAAGGTCAAGGTCGTGGAGGAGGGCCTGCTCAAGGTAGAGGAGGCACGCAAGCCATGAGGAATCGATATCATTTCTATCAGCCCGGATTTGTTCTGGTAGCCATTGCCTCCTGCGCTCCTCTTTTTGGGCAGGTGCCAAATGCCAAAACCATCCACGAGACAGGTCAGCAGTACAAGGAGGGTAATGCCCTGACCTCTTTCGGCGACAATTCCGCCATCGGAAGTCAGGCGATGTTCGAGGCGAGCCTTAAGGCGAAAAAGAACATCGTCGACATGAAGCCTAATACCTTCCTTTCGCTTTGGAATAATCCAGGATTTGCCATCCAGTTCGAGAAGTATTTGAGTGCGCCGGCTGAGACTTCCGAGGATGCGAAACTCTATCGTCAGCGGATGGAGAGGATCATGGAGTTGCTCTCGCCGGGCAACGCCACCAAGCAGAATCAGGATGAGGCATTCAATCTACTTCCCAAAGCATCTGATTTTGAAAGCGACGCCAATAACTGCACGACTATCCATGACGCGGTCTATGCCGCTGCCAATGCTCGGCTCCAGATCCAGAAACTAACCGAGGTGGACCGGATCCTTGAAACGAAACTCAGCGCCGCTCAATACAATCAACTTCATGCGGCTCAATCGCTCACCCTATCTGCGATTGCTCCCGGTAAGAACGATGTAAAAGATAATGACGAAAATCAGGCCGAGTTGCGCACGGCCAAGCTGGATCCTTCCAAGAGCAATGTCGCCACCCTTAAGCAGACGATCCAGCGCAATCAGGCCCAGATTGCATCTGCCGAGGTTCAGGCGAAGTTCGCTATGCAGTCGCTGATTCTGCAATTCTTTGTTCAGAGACGGTATCAGCATGTCATCATCATCGACCGGTTTTACCGCGCCCTGTTCGATGATGGCGACCAATCGCTCGAGGGATTCCAACAGATGGCCGACAAGATGGGCTACAATAAGGCCGCCGGTGCGGTGAAGTTGATCGCTGATGCCAATCCCAAGGGTGCGACGGCTGTAGGTTCGGGCAACAATCGGCGCGGGGGTGCGGGCGCTTCCGCGGGCGCTGGTCCCAACGGAACTGATGCCAGTGTCGGCAACAATAACAACAATAACGACAATGGCATGGATGCCAGTGCCATTTCGGGATCAGGTCTTCACATGGGAGTTGAGAACTTGAGTGTGGAAAGCGCCGAGAACGCATTTGTCACAGGCATGAAGGGTGCCAGCAGGACATTCAAGAGCCTCAGTCAACTCGATGCCTTTGCTAATGAAGTCATCCGGGATGTCAATGAGGGGGTGAAGGTTTATAAATTCCTGCTTGAGAAGAGCGAGATTGAGAGTGCCGCCAGCCAGTTGGCATCAGTCTTTACCAAGGGAGAGTATCTGCCGAGTGTCCGTCTCTTAACCCAAGATGAAAAGAGGAAGACTCTCGCCTATGCCCAGCTCTGCAACCGTCTTGTCAATGCGGCCAATTCCGGAAACATAGATGCCCTTTTCGATGTCGTGACAAAGATGAAGGCTATGAATCCCAGCTTCGACGATGCTGAGATCCTTGCAAAGCTCCAGGGTGTCAAGACCGCCAGTAGCCTGCTTGTCGCTCAGGCCAAGGTCGCGGCTTCAAAGGGAGATCTTCAGTCCGTCCAGACCCAGATCACTAGGGCGGCTGCCCTCTGGCCAAACAATCCTGAAGTTACCAGTTTTTCCGCTGACATGAGCAAACTTGGAAATGTGGCACGTCCCGAGGTTCAGGCCCTAACCGACTTTGACCAGCTTGATAGCCAGCACAATTACCGGCAGATTTTTGACGACAAGGAAAAGTACATCGCCGCGCTTGCCATGGATGATTCGAACAGGAAGTCCGAACGACAGGAGAAACTCCGCAAGGTTCTTTCCCGGATGCAGGAGATCGAGACCTCGATCATGCGCTCCCAAGAGATCGCTCGCCGCGGGGATTATGCCGGTGCCTGGGAAGGGCTTGATGTGACGTTCTCGCAGTATCCCGATGATCAGAAGCTGAGCCAACTTAGGGCGGATCTGACCACTCAGGCTCCCGACTTTGTTCACGACATCAGGCAGGCGAAGAGCGATGAGGAGAAGAAGGAGTACGGATCCTCGCTCGCCTGGTACCTGCGCTCCCAGAGTCGCTATCCGATGAGTGATCTCTCCAAGCAGGGGATTCAGCGCATCGTCCGGCTTATCATGCCGGACGCCTCATAGTCAGCCATAGCCTATATCCCGTCCCCATTATGGGATTTAATCAGCGGATCGTTCAGGGCTTCCGACTTCTTAGTGTCGGGTGGGTTATGAGTTGGATCAGTCATCTGGTTTTTTTACCCTTAATGGCAGGCGATGTGGAGGGATTGCTGCGCTGGCATGCGGGAACATGCGAGGTTTTCGATCAATCAGCCCTTCAGCAGGAGTTTGAGTCTTACCTCGCGGCTACTCCCGTTTCTAAAGCGGCAGCCGAGCAACGTTCTTTGCTGCTGCACGATTGCTCCCGTCAACTGGGGCCAGGTGTGGCCTCCCCGCAGGATCTGGGGAAGGCATACCAGATCCTGCAGCTACTCGCCGACGACCCACTGGATCAGAATCGGTGTCGCAATCTGCTCCGTGCGGTGATGAAGGCCTCCTCCGTCCTCTCTGGGCAAAAAAATCCCGGAGCCTCCGAGGCGATGTTGTTGCGTCAGAAAGAGATCCTTTCCTGGAATGTACGGATCGAGCAGAAACAGCAGCAGTTGAGAAGGGAGAGTGCCGATCCCAAAATAATCAAATCAACCTCAGTTCCCGTCTCTACACCCAGCAAAGAAGCTCTCCAACTCGCGGAGATCGAGAACGAACTTGGCCGGATTGGACTGGGGGGTGAGGTGAGCGAGTTGCAAGTACGATTGGAACTGCAGGAACTGGCTCTTCGTTTCCTGGAGCAGGGAGACTACAATGAGTCGATCCTTGCAGTTCGTTTTTACCGAGGACTCTTTGCTGATTGGAATCCATCCTTCCGTCTCGGTCAGGAAGCTATGCTTGAAATTGCACCGGAAGGGGGGAAGCCAACCTTAAGCGACCTTGAGTTCCTGACTGCCCAGAGCCAGCAGGCTGTTAGTGATTTACTCTCCAGTTGCACAACGCTCCTGGATGGTCATGCGACCATTGAGGCATCGCGGCACCTGATGGCAGCTTTTGCCAGGGGGGGTAGGACCTTGGAGGTGATCTCCTATCCTGAAAGTTCCAGAGGGAGAATCCTCCATTTTCTGCAGTTACAGCATCATTTGCACCAATTACTTGCCGAGAAGGATTGCGAGGCCGCATTGGCTGTCGTCATGGAGATGCAGACTCAGGCCTCAGACTTCGACGGCACGTCATACCGGGCCTCCATTCAAGCATCCAAATCGCTTTCAGGTATTCATCTCGCAGCGGCAAGGCGAGCCGGCCAAGCAGAGGACATGACCGAGATGCTCAAGGAGATAAAACTCACCGAGGAGAGCTGGCCCAAGAATCCTGATCTTCCCGTCTTGGTCAAAGAGTTCGCTGGTAGTGCGGAGCTGAAGCGTTCAAGCGTCAACGAATTCGACCGATTATACGCCGAACACAGAATTTGTGAAATTGAGCAACAGCGATTCCTCCTTGAGTCGGCATTGAGAGATCTTCCCGTTCGACGCGCTCAGTTAAAGGAAGCTCTGGATGAGGCATCCAAAATTCATGACGGGATGGAGCGTTCACGCCGATTTCTGGATCTGGGTAACCGGGTCGGTGCTTGGGAACTGGCTAAAACCCTCAACCTTCGTTACCCGGATCAGGAGAAGCTATTAGCCCTTCAGCAGGAGATGCTTTCTGGCGTAGAGCCACTTGCTGAGGGATTGGCTAAGGCAGCTCGGATCGAGCAATCATCCCTTGGTGTTACCCTTGGGCTCTATCTGAACCTCCAGCATCGCTATCCGAAGAGCACATTTGCCGACGAAGGCGTCACAAGAATCTCACTATTTCTATTGAAGGCAGAAACATCGTCCTCCGAGTTGTCAGCAAATCCGAAATACCATTGACACCTTCGTTGGGCTCGGGATCGATGGGGGTGACTTAATCGACTCCCTCAATGCCTTTCTTTTCCTTCAAAGCCCAAGATGCTGCCGGTCGCTCCGAGAACGGCCGTATCGAGGCGCTCTCCGGATCGGATGCCTACCGCAAGCTGCGTGAGCGCGGCCTGCAGCCCAGCAAGGTTGTGGAGGAAGGGATGGCAACCTCTTCCGCAAAGAGGTCATTCTTCGGATCCTCGTCTTCCAGTGCTGTCATGGCAAAAGCCGGAGAGGTGCCTTCCGCTGAAAGCCTGCCGAAGCTGACCACGCCCCAGTTGCTCTTCTTCACGGAGGAACTTGCCGAGCTGCTCGAGGCTGGGCTGCAGCTTGAGGGGGCCCTCAAGGTGATCGAGCAACGTCAGGAGAAATCGCCAGTGAAAATCGTGGCCGCCCATCTACGCCAACTGGTGCGAGAGGGTGTCGGTTTCTCCAAGGCTCTACGGAGCTGTGGCAAGTCGTTCGATCCCCTCTACTGCAACCTAGTCGCTGCAGGTGAAGCGGGCGGCGTGCTTCCCCAGATCCTGAAGCGCCAGTGTGCCCATCTGGAGATGGTTGGGGAGCTAGGCAAGAAGGTGACCTCTGCACTTGTCTATCCCGCGATCGTCTTCTCCTCGGCGATCCTACTCATGTTCATCTTCCTCACCTTCTTGGTGCCTCAGCTCTCGGTTCTGTTAGGCAAATCGGGACAGAAACTTCCCGTGATCACCCAGGCGCTGATCACGACCAGTCTCTTCTGCGCTCATTGGTGGTGGGCGATCGCGTCCTTTATCGGGGCGATCATCACGGTACTGCGCATGGCCGTCGCCACACCTGCGGGACGGGCGTGGTGGCACCGTGCCCAACTCGAAGTGCCCGTGGTCGGACCGGTTCTGAAGGCCCGCTTCTATGCCGAAGTGATGCAGAATCTCTCAACCCTGGTCTCCAACGGCGTTACCATGCTCTCGGCCATGGATCTGATGCGTGCGGCGACCGGAAATGTTTATCTGAAGGGGCTACTTGAGAAGGTCGCCGACATGGTGCGCGAGGGAAGCTCGCTTGCCTCGGCGATGCGGCGCACCGGATTTTTCCCCCCGGTCCTTCTTGATATCTTGGCGGTTGGTGAGCAGACCGGTGATCTTGCGGGATCTCTGGCCCGTGCTGCCAAGCGCTACGACCGCGAGCTGACTTCCCGTATTCAACATCTCACAACGCTGATCCAGCCCGCAGTCATCTTGATCGTGGCCCTCTTTGTGGGCGTGGTGGCTTACTCGATGATCTCAGGTATCCTATCCAGCGTGAATGCGCTTAAGGCGCACTGAGCGCTGTCCGTGAACGAGAAACAATTTTACTCCCAGCTGGAGTACGGCTCGATCGCGCGTGCTGATGCATTCGCTGTCACATAGGCATTCCGCGCATCCATGCTTTCAAAGAGGTAGAGGGCATATCCCCCGAATCCTCCCCCGCTGTATTTTCGGCCAAGACATCCCGCCGCTTCGGGAAGGGGCTTCATCCCCTCGACGAGTTGGGCTGAATAGGATGCAGAGACCCCCTTTCCGAGCAACTCAATATCGCTTTTAACAACGCCTTCACGGGCAATGAGGCTTGCTGCCTCGATGGCAGAATAGTCGCGGAGTTGGTCGGCCATGCCGGGAGTGTCATGGGAGTTGCCGCTCCACCAGAGAGCCATGAGCCCTTGGAGCATCGTGCCATCGGTTTTGAGTTCCAGTGAGGGCTTGGCACCGCTGCGCCAGACGCAGAGACCGGTTTCGCGGATAACCGCGGGATCCTGCCAGCCGACACCAAGGCCGATTTCCTCATCGACGCCCGTGTTGCCGTTAAGTAGAGCCCAGGCGCCGCTACCGCCGAGTCCGGCATTACGCTCATAATGCCAGTCGCGTAATGAGACCTTTGGCTGGATGGCGCAGTTCACGATGAAGCCCCCCGGTCTTGCATGACGCGGGACATCCAGCCAGCCGCCTGCAAAATCGACCCTCAGCGGAGCGTCCTTCGGCGCCCTGATCCACTTCACCAGTTGTGAGGTCGAGACCGGTTCGTATTTCGGAGGCGTCTTGGGGAGGATGACATACTCAGCTCCTATCTCCGCACAGAGTGCCCTTTTCTTGTCGCCGTACTGGTCATCCTCGGTGACCGCCAGGACATCTGGGCGTAGACGGCGAAAATCCTCCAAGAAATCGAGCCCATGCTCGGTGCCTGTGCCGATCACCACCTGATCCACCATGTCCAAAGCTTCCAGGATCCCTTTCTTATGCTCGTCGGGCAGCGAAGAACGTCGCTGCTTGTGCGCCCATAGAACATCGCTCGAGGCAAAGGAGACAGTCAGAAAATCTCCCATCGCCTTCGCTTCCCGAAAAAATTGCACATGACCGGCGTGGATGATGTCGTAGCAACCGGAGACAAAGATGTGACGCATTTCCGAAACGATGCCTTTGCGAGAACCTCGTGACAAGCATGAGATGGCCGCGGAAAATAACGTCACCGAGGCTCCATACGGTAAAAATGGGATTGCAGGATGACGATGCTTCACGTTTTGCTGGTCCTTTCACTCCCCTCAACAACCATGATGCTTCCCTTCCTACTCGCCGCCTCGCTGATCACCACCAATGAGGTTCCCGGTATGGCTTCCATCCATATTCCCATGCCGGCCATGATCACTCCCAATGAGGAGCTCCGCTTTAATATCCCCTATCAGATTCCCGAGCTGAACTGGAACATGCAGCGTTTCTGGGAACCGTATGAGACCCAGCGTGATAACACAAAGAGCTGGCTCCAGTCAGACTACGCGACCCTGAACTGGTTCGGACTCCGCGACACGTTGGCTAAGCATGGTCTCGATATCTCCGCTTCCTACACGGCCAATCTCGCCGGCAATCCGGTCGGCGGCAAAAGCTCCGGGTTCACCTACTGCGATAACTTCACCCTCGATCTGGAGTTCCAGTCCAAACCCTTGTTCGGCTATGAGGGTGGTACGCTGAGTGTGATCGGTATCGAGCGCAACGGAAACAACCTCACCGCTCGGAACGTCGGCAACCAGTTCACCGTCCAACAGGTCTACGGAGGCACGGGCTTCATCTTCTACGGGCTCGCCTACAACCAGCGCTTCTGCGACGACCGCTTCAGCTTCAAGTTCGGGCGCATGGCAGCTGGTGATGACTTCGCCTCCTCCCCCCTCTACTGGCTCTACATGAATAACGGCATCGACGGCAACCCCCAGTCGCTTCCTGTGAACGGTAAGTTCACCACCTATCCCTGGGCTGTCTGGGGTTCACGACTGAGGGCTTTGGTGACCAAGGAGACCGAGGCGATGCTGGGCATCTACCAGGTCACTCCTCAGGTTTCCCAGTCCTACATGCACGGTTTCAACTGGAACATGAATCCCGGCGACGGAGTCATGGTGATCGGCCAGTACGGTTGGGCCCATGAGTTCTTCAAGCCTGCGGCACCATCTCCCTCCACCTCTGCCAAATCTGATCATGGGAAATCCGTGGCTGCCGCGAATGGGAAAGACGGAAAGACCTTTGCTACTCCAGTCAGCGACGCCATCCCGCACGGGCTTCCCGGCCACTACTGGATGGGAGGCTACTACTCCACCTGGACCTATCCGCAGTTTGGGAGCAGCCAACGCCAGAATGGAGCCTATGGCCTCTACTGGCATTTCGATCAGATGCTCTACCGTCTGAATCCCTTCAAGGACACCGGTCTCACCGCCTGGAGCGCCTTCATGCTCTGTCCTCAGCAGAACACCGCCAAGGTTCCCTTCCAGTACAATGGTGGTCTTGTTTACACCGGCATGATTCCATTCCGTCCGCAGGACGTCTCCATCTTCGGCGTGGCCTACGGCAACTTCAGCTCTAACTATGCCCAGGCCAACCAGGTGACTGCCGGCGGTTACGCCACGTATGAGCTGGCCTATGAGTTCGGCTACCGCATCAACCTGACCAAGTTCGCCTATGTCCAGCCTGACGCGCAGTGGATCATCAACCCGGGCGGGACGGGAACCATCCCCAACGCCCTCGTGCTGGGAGCCCAGATTGGGGTGACGTTCTAGGAAGGAGCCTCAGAAGGTTCTCCCGCAGAGGCGCAGAGACGCAGAGGAAGGACTGTTAGGCTGTTAGGAAGAAACCATGAAATTCCTCCTCCTTTCACTAACCATAGCCATGGTTTTAGGTTGCTCTGTCTTAGCCGCTGAATCCCCCGGTGCTTCGCAGTCCGAGGTGACAAAGTTGATCACGGCGATCGTTGCCGATGACTACGCGTCCTTTGTCGATAATGGGAACGCTGCTTTTCGAGGATTGAGTAAGGATCAATTTGAAGCCGTAGTTACTCAGATTGGTTCCAAACTTAAAGCTGGTTATGACCTTGCTTATCTGGGTGATCTCAATCAGCAAGGATATCAGGTTGCTCTTTGGCGCATCCGCCTCAAATCCGTAGGAGATGATCTTCTGGCTACTCTAAGCATGAAGGACGGGAAAGTCGGCGGCTTCTGGGTTAAGTAATCCTCCGCTTCATTTCCTGAGTTCCAGATTAATTCTACAGTCTCCCCTCAGGGCGGCACTGCTTGCCGGGAAGAAAGTGGCGTCAATACTGTTAGGCTGTTAGGAACAGAGACCGCAGGGGATCCTTTTTGTTTTAGGCTTACATCTCATAGTTGACTTACTTTTATAGGTGTCGTAAGCATATTCTAATAATGACTACAGAGACCATCACCTTCACCACCAAGGGGCAGGTCGTGATCCCTGCGGCAATTCGACGTATGTTTGGTATCGAGGAGGGTACCAAAGGGGCAGTGACCGTGACCGAGAATGGAATCCTGATCCGACCTATCACCAAGGCTTACATAAGCGGTTTGCGAGGATCGCTAAAGCATCTTCCTCTTATGGAGACGCTCGCTGAAGACCGAGCACACGAAAGGGATCTCTAAGATGGCCGCCAAGGTTCTGGATAGCTGGGCGCTCTTAGCGTTCTATAAAGACGAACCATGCGCTAGCGAGGTTGAAAAGCTCATTCAACATGCGGCGGACAAAGGAAAGCCACTCTTTCTCAGCGTGGTCAACTGGACCGAGATTTACTATTCGCTTGAACGTGCCGGAGGCAAAGCCGTTGCCGAGCGGGTAGCAGAGCAGATCGCAGAACTCCCGATACAGATTGTCGGGGTGGGAGATGACCTTAAGACCGCGCGAACTGCGGCCGCATTCAAAGCGGCGCACAAAATGAGTCTGGCCGACGCCTTCGCAGCTGCACTCTCCAAGGAAAAGAAAGCCGAACTCGTCACAGGCGATCCCGAACTGAAAGCCCTGGAAGGGCAAATCAAGATCCATTGGTTAGCCCGCTAAAACCTAATGAATGCAAAGAAA
>JBAXXS010000028.1:0-23593 GCA_037127835.1 Verrucomicrobiota bacterium
GGGCTAAGTCGCCCTGCGCTTAGCCAAGACCGTTGGGCTGAAGGCTAATAAACTGATAGGTTAAGAGGGGTCACCAGCTCTACAACTGAGTCATTCAGGCGCCTTGCCATATCCTTAAAGTCACTCCAACCTTACTGCTTTGAAAATTCTAACTGAAGGAGGAATCATCTCCGCCAGAGAAGTCCATGTCTTGGTCTTGGTCCTGATCGAAGTTGCCTGTGCTGTCGTCATTGTCGGCGACAATAGTGTCTCCCGAATCATCTAAGTCAGAGCCGCATTGGGTGGCATCAGCGGAATCGGAGGGGTTCTCGTAATAGTTGTTGGTGATCTCGGTGGGCTGATTCTGCCCCAGGAATCCTCCTGTGGAAGTGCTCATGCCACCGAACGATCCGGCATTGTGGCCCATCAGGTTCTCGATTCCCTGAAAGAGCAACGCTCCGCCGGCCACTCCAGCCGCTGTACCAAGGGCGTTCTGGAGAAAACTCCCTCCCTGGGAAGGAGCGGTTGCTGCAGCTACGGCCTGCTGAGGAAGCGGAGGAGGAGCAACAGGGGAGACCTGACGAATGGGAGCAGATGCGGGCTGGGACGTTCCGAAGAGACTAGCCACACCGGAAAGGAAACTTCCACCGCTCTGCTGGGTCTGCTGGGCGTGCGACTTTGCTTCGGCAAGCTGCTTTTCCAGATCGGCAATCCGGGTCTGGGCTCCGGTCACGGCCTGCTGGAGCACCAGGACACTCTGCGTGAGGAGGTAGGGGGCGCGGGGATTGGCAGTTACCCTACTCGCAATGAGGCGCTCGGCCTCGGAATCGAGGGTCTGAGGAGCGACTTGATCGAGGCGATCGTGGAGTCCGTTGATGAGTTGGACTTCTTCTGGAGTCATGAGGCACAACTAAGCCCGATTCCGTGGGGTTTGCAAGTACCCGGCTGTGACAATTTCGACTTCCCTCTGGGAAAGAGTCGGAAGAGTCGGATCAGATCCGACGGATCACGGTGTCGTGCTGAAACTTCGCATCATCATGCCCCGGATAGTCGAGGGTATAGTGCAAACCTCGGCTCTCCTTCCTGCTGATGGCGCAGTCGACTATGAGGGATGCTGCCGTGGCGAGGTTGCGGAGTTCTAGGAGGTCGGCGGAGATCTTGAAGTTCCAGTAGAAATCCTGGATCTCCGTCTGCAAATTGCGCAGGCGGGTAGCCGCCCGCTGGAGACGCTTGTCGGTGCGGACGATGCCGACGTAATCCCACATGAGGCGGCGGATCTCGTCCCAGTTATGATAAATCACCACGAGTTCGTCCATGTCCTGCACTTTACCGGAACGCCACTCGGGAAGGCTGATCTCGGTCCCCTGATGGCGGTGGTTCCGGCTGGCCTTGGCCTCGGCGCGATGGGCCATAACGAGAGCCTCCAGCAGGGAGTTGCTGGCGAGGCGGTTCGCACCGTGCAGTCCTGTGCTGGCGACTTCACCCACGGCATAGAGTCCCCGGAGCGTGGTCTCGCCATTCATGTCTGTCTTCACCCCTCCGCACTGGTAATGGGCGGCCGGAACGACCGGGATCGGCTGAGTAGTGATGTCAATTCCGAGGCCGAGGCAGGTTTCGTAAATGGTGGGGAAACGCTCCCGGATAAAGTCAGCAGGTTTGTGCGAGATGTCGAGGTAGACGCAAGGCTTGCCTGTACGCTTCATCTCGGCGTCGATAGCCCGAGCTACGATGTCGCGGGGTGCCAATTCGAGACGCTCATCATATTTCCCCATGAAGCGATGTCCCTTGGCGTCCGTCAGAATTCCTCCCTCCCCTCGGACTGCCTCGGTAATCAGGAAGGACTTGGCCTTGGGATGATAGAGGCAGGTCGGGTGAAACTGCATGAACTCCATGTTCGTGATCGCCGCGCCCGCACGCCATGCCATAGCGACGCCATCACCGGTGGCGATGTCGGGGTTCGTGGTGTAGAGATAGACGCGACCGCAGCCCCCAGTAGCCAGGATGGTGACATCAGAGCGGAGTGTTTCCACCTCGCCGGTAGCCTCATCCAACACATAGAGGCCGACGCAGCTATCCTGCATGGCATAGCCGAGCTTGCCCGTGGTGATCAGATCCACGGCCATGTGGTTCTCCAACACGGTGATATTCGAATGGGCCGCTACGGCGGCAAGTAGGGTTCTCTCGATTTCGAATCCGGTCGCGTCCTTGGCATGGAGGATCCGACGCTTGGAGTGGCCTCCCTCACGCCCAAGATCGGGTTCCTTGATGCCCTCAGGGTTGGTGCGCTCGTCAAAGTGCATGCCGAGTGCCACCAGTTCGGCGATGCGCTCAGGCCCCTCGCTTACGATGCTGCGCACGACTTCCTCGTTGCAGAGACCATCCCCGGCGATAATGGTGTCGCGAACATGGAGTGCGACGGAGTCCTCATTGCTGGTGACACAGGCAATACCTCCCTGTGCCCATGCGGTATTGGAGTCGGCACGCGATTTCTTAGTGACAATGGCTACGGATCCCTTCTCCGAGGCCTTGAGGGCAAAGGTGAGGCCGGCAATGCCACTGCCTATAACGATGTAATCGAAGGATTTCATAAACGGAAAGGGAGTGAGAGATTATCGATCAGTCTCACGGAGCCTTGTTCTGAAGAATCAAGGCGAACGGCCACCAGGGCGCGGGCTTTCACTAGGGGTGATAGTTTATTCAAGGGAGCGAGCGTTGACTCATCCACGATCTCCGCATAATCGACCTCGGCGCCGGGAATGGCCGCCAACTCTTTACTCAGCTGTTGCCGGAGTCGAGTTACGGAGGTCTCTCCCTCCTCGGCCTCCATGGCGGAAGCAATGAGAGCCTGATAAATTCTCGGGGCGACGCGGCGGGCTTCCGGCGAGAGCAGGCGGTTTCGCGAGCTGAGGGCCAGTCCATCCTCCTCGCGAACGGTGGGATGTCCGACGATTTTCACCGGGATTTTCAGGTCGCTGACCATCCGACGAATCACGGCAAGCTGCTGCCAATCCTTCTCTCCAAAGATTGCGATGGCGGGCCTAACGATATTGAAGAGCATCGCCACGACGGTGCAGACCCCGTCGAAATGACCTGGTCGTGAGGCGCCGCAGAGAACCAAAGAGAGGGAGGACTCGGTGACCGTAACGGAAGCATCTTCCGCATACATCTCCCCAGGATTCGGATGAAAAAGGAGGTCTACCCCCTCCCTCCTGCAGAGGGCCACATCCTCAGCAAAGGGTCGGGGATAGAGTGAAAGATCTTCCTTGGGGCCAAACTGCTTCGGATTCACGAAAATCGAGACAACGACACTCCCTTTCTTACCATTGGCTCCAGCAAGTCGTCTCGCGCGACGGATCAGTGAGGCATGACCTTCGTGTAAGGCCCCCATCGTGGGAACAAAAACGACGGGAGAAGTAGCCTTGCTCCGCCATGCCGTCACGGGGCCGATCAAGGCGGCCGTTCTCACAGAAAATTACTTGGCTGGCGAGGAGACCGGAGCGGGGGCCTTCATCAGCTGCTTCTGAATGGCCGTGGGACCGGCGGAAGATTTCACATGCAGGACGGAAATCAGCAGCGTCAGGATGAAGAAGAGTCCGCCGAGCCAGACCGTGAACTTAGTCAAGACCGTGGTCGTCTGTGCTCCGAAGAGATTATCCGTGAGTCCTCCCCCGAAGGCGGCACCGAGACCTTCACTCTTCGGACGCTGCATGAGGATCGTGAGGATCATCAGGAAACAGACGATCACGAGAACGGTTACAAGAAAAGGCATGAGGAGCCACATAGACGTTAAATAAAACCGGAAGAACTTCTGCTGTAAAGCCGGATCACTTGCTTGACCTAAGAGGAGTGATCAACCCACAATTCACTTTTCAATTCATTATCGCATGGCACGTAACACCAAGACCTCCAAGAAGCCTTCCGTCAAACCAACGACGAAGGCACCCGTCAACAAGTCCGCCGCCTCAGTCAAGGCAGCCAAAGCTACCATCTCCCAAGGCAATGGGAGTGGCGACTTCCAGGAGGTTCGCACCTTGATCGACCTATTAAAGAAAAACGATCTAGCAGTCCTGGAATTCGAAAAGGGCGACTTCAAGATCACCCTGAAGACCCCAGCCGGCGCATCAAGTGGTGCGGCTCTCTTTCAGGGACACCAAGCTCATAGTCACGCTGCGCCAGTCGCCACGGCAACCGCCCCCTCCTCCGAGAAGCCAGCTTCCGCAGAACCCGCCAAGAGCAACTATAAGGAGATCACCTCCCCGATGGTCGGCACCTTCTACGCCTGTCCGTCCACCGATTCACCGCCATTCGTGGAGGTCGGCAAGACCATCAACTCCGAATCCGTCGTCTGCATCATCGAGGCGATGAAGGTCATGAATGAGATCAAGGCGGAAATCGACGGCAAGATTGTCGAGATCGTTGCCGAGAACGGCAAGCCGGTCCAGTTCGGCCAGGTTCTCTTCCGGGTCAGCTAAGGCAACCGGAACACCGGATCAACGAACCCATGTTCAAGAAAGTCCTGATTGCCAACCGTGGGGAAATCGCCCTGCGGATCATCCGCGCCTGCAAGGAGCTGGGTATCAGCACCGTGGCGGTCTATTCCGAACCAGACATTCATTCCCTGCACGTGCAGCTAGCCGACGAGGCCATCTGCATCGGTCCGGCAGCTGGAAGCGAGAGCTACCTGAGGATCGACCGGATCATCAGCGCGGCGGAGATCGCCGATGTCGACGCCATTCATCCGGGTTACGGATTTCTCGCCGAGAATGCCCATTTCGCGGAGATCTGCACCTCGGCGAACATCGCCTTCGTCGGTCCCTCCCCCGAATCCATCCGACTCATGGGCGACAAGAACAGCGCACGCGAGTGTGCCAAGAAGGCAGGTGTCCCCATTTCCCCGGGTAGCGACGGCATCGTCCCGGAAGAGAAGGATGCAATCAAGGTTGCCCTGCAGATCGGCTATCCTGTGATGATCAAGGCGGTGGCCGGCGGGGGCGGACGTGGCATGCGCATGGCCCATGATGAGGAGAGTCTTATCACGGGATTCCACAGTGCCCGCATGGAGGCGGAAAAGGCCTTCGGCAATCCCGATGTCTACATCGAGAAGCTGATCGTTAACCCTCACCACATCGAGTTCCAGGTATTCGGTGACAAGCACGGAAAGATCGTTCATCTCGGTGAGCGCGACTGCTCTCTGCAACGTCGCAACCAGAAAATCCTCGAGGAATGTCCCTCGCCGCTCATGACTGAGGATCTCCGTAAGCGGATGGGCGAGGCATCGGTCCGTCTCTGCGAGACGGTCGGCTACTACAACGCCGGAACCATCGAGTACCTAGTCGACGATGACCTCAACTTCTATTTCATGGAAATGAACACCCGCATCCAGGTGGAGCATCCTGTGACAGAGGAAGTTTACGGCGTGGATCTCGTCAAACAGCAGCTTCAGGTGGCTGCCGGAGAGCACCTCTCCGACCATTTGGTCAATGCCAAGCCCCGCCTCCACTCGATCGAGTGCCGTATCAATGCCGAGGATCCGGAAAGGAACTTCATGCCATGCGCTGGCAAGATCGAGGCCTACTACGCCCCGGGTGGCCGAGGCCTGCGCATCGACTCGCATGCCTACGCAGGCTATCCGATCCCTCCCAACTACGACTCAATGATTTCCAAGATGATCGCAACGGCGTCCACCCGCGAGGCAGCAATCGCCCGCATGGCACGCGCCCTCGGCGAGTACCAGGTCGTCGGCATCAAGACGACAATCCCCCTCCATCGCGCAATCATGCAGAACGCCGACTTCCGCAAGGGAAAATACAATACGGGATTCCTTGAGAAATTCCTCAAGGATGGTGTCCCAGCGGTGAAGGAATAGGGTCTCGATATCGGGGAATGGGTGATCGAGTCTCGAATCACATGAAACCGATCGCTGTTTGCCGCCTCTACGGGATCCTGGACACGGGGTACGTCACTTCGGATCGCATGATTGCGATGGCCCGATCACTCATCGCAGGAGGTGTGGACATTCTTCAACTCAGGGCAAAAAAGGAAAGTCGGGAGGAAATCCGCACCATGGCTCTGGAACTCTCTCCTGTCTGCCGGGCAGCGGGTATTCCCTTCATCCTGAACGATCATCCTGACCTTGTCCCAGAAACCGGGGCAGATGGCGCCCATGTGGGGCAGGATGACCTGAGCGTTACCGAAGCACGGCGACTGGCAGGTCCCGAAGCCATTATCGGCAAGTCCACTCATTCGCTAGATCAGGCCCTGTCGGCTGTCGGGGAATCTCCTGATTACATAGGCTTCGGCCCACTCTTTGCGACGGCGACCAAACCCGACTACACGCCGATCGGGACGGAACAGATCGAGGAAGTGCACCGATTGCTTCCTTTCCCCATCTTCTGCATTGGGGGGATCAATTTTTCCAATCTCTCTTCTGTACTTGAGGCAGGGGCTCGGCGAGTGGTCATCGTCTCCGACCTATTGACCGCTGTGGACCCCGTCGCCATAACGGTAGCCTGCAGGGCCCTCTTAAACTAATTCCTCACAAGCCATCAGCCGTGGGTTTTCCCGATCTTCTCCGCTTCCTGCGAGGCGTGCAGGATGAATGCGGAGGGTTGATCCCCCTCGAGCGCTTCATGCGGGAGGCTCTCTACCACCCGACTTTCGGCTACTACTCTTCACAGATCCATGACGTGGGTCGCGGGGGTGATTTCTCCACTGCCGCCACGTTGGATCCCCAAGTGGGAAAGGCTATCGCGCATTGGATCCGCCAGAGGGCCAAAGAACTCGGATGGAGAAACAATGGCATTCCCGTAATAGAGGTCGGCGCCGGAAGCGGCCTGCTGGCTCGCTCGGTCTTGAATCACCTGGGCTGGAAGACCCGCTGGCAAATCGATTATATGATTTGCGAGACCTCTTCCATCCTTCGCTCCAGGCAGCGAAACAATCTGCGCTGGCGAGGCGTCCACTGGCTCGACTCGCTGAAGGAAGGGCTCGAGAGAAGTGGTGGCAGGGCCCTGATATTCAGCAATGAACTGGTCGATGCCTTTCCCTGCAGGGTCTTTCAAAAGTCGGGAGAGGATTGGCTGGAGGTTGGCGTCATGGTTCATCCGGACGGCTCTCTCTCCGAGACGACATCCAGTCCCATCGCTCCCGATGCCTCGTTCCTCAATTTCGCCGGATTGCCTGAGGGGCAAAGAGTGGAACGTCATGACTCCTATCGCGATTACCTCCAGACCTGGAGTCCGTATTGGAAGGAGGGATCTCTGCTCACGATCGACTACGGAGACTTGGCCACGGCCCTCTATGCAGTAGGCCAAAGACGTATGGGTGGCTCACTGCGAGCATACTGGAAACATCAGTGCTACTCGGGCCGGGAAGTTTACGCCCGTTTCGGAAAACAGGATCTCACTGCAGATGTGAATTTCAGCGATCTCATTGCCTGGGGCTACTCCCTGGGATGGAAGGAGCAAGCATTCTCAACGCAAAGAGAGTTCCTGAATCGATGGGTCTCGGCGAAAAATATCGCTGAATCATCCAACCGTTTCCTGATACCAGGAGATGCCGGCGATGCCTTCAAGGTTCTGGAACAAAGTCCGGGAGCGTTTTGAGTTTAATGTGACGCATTCTAACTAAAGAGAATATCTCGCGCGAAGGCGCAGAGGCGCAGAGTTTTTTGTAACTGATAGTAACAGTTCTTTAGAAACGTCCACCCCAGCAGGAATCGTCAGTCAGAATTATTGAACGATAAAAGTGCTTTTCTGATTTGGAATGCCCCATGGAAGGAATCTTCTTTGGGTCTAATCTTTTGTCTTTTTCCTCTGCGCCTCTGCGCGAGTCCTTGCATTTTTCGACTGACAAGATGATACCCTAGGAAGGACGAATTAACTAGAGGATGAACAAGAACCCCTTGAAGGGCTGATCAGGCATCCGATCAGTGCGAGGCTGAAATTGGACTTGATCCGGCTTGGGAGGATGGACTGAAAGCAAAGGGAAGCGTCACTTGTGGAAGATCCTTGAGAGTGAGACTGAGCAAAGCTCCGTACTGTGTCTGCTGCGCAATTGTGCCCTGCGCCTGATTGTTGCGTACCTCAACGCCCACCGAGACGATCCAGCTCGAGAGATCACGATGGATCATATACCGCTCGTAGATGAGAGAGTTAGGTTGTCCCGGTTGCACGTTATAGAGTTCCTGAGCACTCATCGACCAGTGGTCATTCACGCGCCAAAACGCGCTGAACGGATACTGGTTTCCGTTCTGATTAACGTTCTGGTATTGCACACCGGAAGTGTTCAAGCCTTGGTAGTTGTTGATGTAGCGGGTGCCAAAACCAAAGCTGAAATTACGCGCTGGCATGAACATGAGGTCCGTGTTGAGTTCAGTGAAACCGTCAGAATCAAGCGGTACTTGAGATCCCATCTTGAAGTTAAACCAACTCACGGGTGCAAAGGTGAGCCTATTGTTGAGATTGGAGAGAGGTCCGTTGAAATAAGGGTTCACTCCGTTGATGTCCGCAAAGCTGTCAAGATAGAGCCAGTCACAGGTCTCCCCATCACGCCGGGTCTGAAGACGATTGCGAACGCCTAGACGCCAAATCGCCCAGCTGTCGATCGTGTCAATGGCCGCGAACTCAGGAAAATCAAGGGGCTGAAGCTGCGTGGAGCTAGGCTGATATCCGGACTTGGTCTTAGAGTTGGGATTGTTTGGCAGAAGTCTGTCGAACTGCGGAATTTGATTCACATTTGGCCCTCCAGCATAAACACCGGAAAGCATGCTGTAGGGTTGGAAGATATGCCGGAGTCCATCCAATCCTAGCCAACCAGACTGAACACCCTCGAAGCTCTGGGAAATCTTGAAGGAGTTTTCCAGGCTAGCATTGACTATCGCCCTGAACTGACTGCCGGTAGTCACGAGTGAGTTCGTTCCTGTCGGGGTATACGGATAGGGCACAATATCATTACTAGAATTCTTGTAATAACTCCCCTGCGAGTAATAGGTCCCGCGGATGCCGACCGTGGGGATCGTGGAGAGCCAACCAAAGAGGGTTTGTGGAGCACTAAGCTGATGAAAAGTATCGAAACGGGCGCTCCCATAATTGATATTGCCCGGAACATTGGTTAAACCTTGGGGCGTATTATCCGAGAATTTGCGGTTCAATTGACCGAGCGCGGTTGTTCCATCATAGAAAATCGGGAGTCCGAAAAGTGGTTCCTGCTTAAAGTCAATGGCCGCCTCGGGCTTTCTCTCGGTTGTCTCCTGAAAACCGTTCATCTGCCAGCGTGTCACCAGGGACATCGCGTAGATATCGTCCAGTTTGGTCAGCGTGATGTTGTTATCGGGCTGCGGATTGAAACGGTTTTCCACAGGGTAGTAATTCTCCATGAAATTGGCATCGCTCAATTTCGTGATATCAAAGGTCGCATAGACATCATCCGAGAAGTAAAGATGCTGCTGGAAACCGACGCGGTAGCGGGATGATCCGGGCGTTGGAGCAGGAATCGCACTGTTGAATCCCTCTGGATTGGTGTCATTGGCGTAGTACGAAATGAACTGGCCGACGTTACGATCGTTCTTGCCGAATTTGAGATTCGCATTCAAGCCAACCGCATAACCATGCTCGGTCCTGTAATCCGAGCGAAGGGTTACAAGGAAACTATCACTGGTGCCGAGCGGAAACGTGTAGGAGGAGAGGAGAAAACCACCCCAGTTCGAGTCATATCCAGGAGAGAACTGGAATCCTTGGTGAGTCAGACTGGAATAAATATAAGGAAGCCAGAAGACGGGGATCTTGCCCACATATAGAGTCGAGTTCAGCATGACCACGCGGTCGTTTGTGTAGAGACGGATTGTCTTTGCCTGCAAGTGCCAGTCGGGCATTGAGGAATCCGATGTTGTGATCGAGGAGTCACTGAGAGTGAACTGGCGGGTACCGAATCCACGGGCCGAGAGAGAGCTAAACTTCAGCGGATAATGGCCTCCATCAAATTCCAGTGCCCGGGTCTGCTTGGTTTCGAGATTGTAAAAGACGCGCTGACCGTTGAACAGGTCGTCGCCAGTGTAGATGCGGACATTCCCTACCAGCAGGACATCGCGGGTATCGGGGTTATATTCGGCGTGATCAGCATAAATGGCGATGCCGTTATAATGGATCTGGACATTTTTGTCCGCGATGGCGGTGCCGTTTTCGAAACGCGTATCCCCGTCCGCGGTAATCTCAACCGGTTTGTCTCCGAAATTACCGAACTGGGCCCGCAGCAAGCCGCTTGCGGAAAGAAAAAACACGAAAAACAGAAAAAAGCGGCACATGTACAGTAGCATTAAAGGCTAAGGGGCACACATACTCGTTCAAGGAGAAAATCTCCCGTCCCTCAAGGGATATCGGCGGCGAGTTGGGATATCGCGGGGGTGCTCAGGAGGACTACTGCTTCACCGGATGCCGGATATCCTCAGCATTCACCGCGTAGACGACATCCTCCGCGATGTTGCAGGCATGGTCACCGATACGCTCCAGACAGCGGCTGATGAAGATCAGATTCAGATAACTTGGGAGATTGGGCGAGTCGTCCTGCATCCTGTTGATTAGGGTATCGGTGAGCTCCTTGTTGAGAAGATCGAGTTCCTTGTCACGGGACTTAAGTTCCACCGCGAGTTCCGTATTACGCTCTGCAAAGGCACGGACGGCATCGGCGAACATTTCCAAGGAGAGACGAATCGGATTGTCCAGCAGATGGAGTTCCGTCAACTCGGGTTGTTCGTTCAGCTTGCGAGCGCGGCGGGCGATGTTCACCGCCTGGTCGGCAACGCGTTCGATATTTGCCCCGATCTTGATCGAGGAAATCACCTCACGTAAGTCTGAGGCAAAGGGATGAAAACGGCTCATCACCTCGATACCCTCGTGGTCGATCTGCATTTCCAGCAGGTCGATCTCCTCGTCGTCGGCAATGCAGTTGTTGCACCAGTCGTCGTCGCGCTCTAGTAACCCCTTGATGGAATTATTAAGGTTCAGCTGCGCGAGGCTCGACATTCTGAGAACGGTGCTGCGGAGCTGATCGAGGGCCGTCGTGAAATTCGTGAGCGTGTGAGGCTTGGCGGGTTCTTTGTACATAAAAAAGAGTCTGGAGAGATCAACCGAACCTTCCGGTGATATATTCCTCTGTCTGCTTCATCGAGGGATTGGTGAAGATCTTGCGCGTGTCATCAAACTCGATGAGGTTACCCAAGTAGAAGAAGGCGGTGAGCTCGGAGACACGACTCGCCTGCTGCATGTTGTGGGTGACAATCACGATCGTGAAGTCCTTCTTAAGCTCGATGATGAGCTCCTCCACCTTTGCAGTCGCGATCGGATCCAGAGCCGAGCATGGCTCATCCATGAGGAGAATTTCAGGACGACTGGCGACTGCACGGGCGATACAAAGACGTTGCATTTGTCCACCGGAGAGTCCAAGGGCGCTGTCGTTGAGGCGGTCCTTTACTTCATCCCAGAGAGCTGCTGAAAGGAGGCAGCGCTCCACTGTTTCATCGAGAACGGATCGGGTATTCTGACCGGCGATGCGGAGAGGATAGACGATGTTCTCGTAAATCGACATGGGAAATGGGTTTGATTTCTGGAAGACCATCCCGATACGGCGACGCAGCGCGATGATCTCAACCGAAGGATCGTAAATGCTCGTGCCATGGATCGTGATATCCCCCTCGTGATGGACTCCGGGGATGAGTTCGTTCATCCGGTTGAAATTGCGAAGCAGGGTCGATTTTCCGCACCCAGAGGGGCCGATGAAGGCGGTCACTTTACGCGAGGGAATCTCCAGATTGATTCCGTGAAGAGCCTCTTTTTTCCCGTAGAAGAACTTGAAGTTATCAACCTTGATAAAGTTGCTTTCGCCGGGGGAAAAATTATTAGTGAGTTCCAGGGGCCGTTCAGAAGCCTCGGTTGGTGAGGTGACGTGTTCTTCGGTGGACATGATTCCGGTGCAGGTTGAAACGTTTTTTTAGTGGTGTTTGGGAGAAAAGATCACCTGTGCCAGAATATTGCTGAGCGTCACAAGAGCTACAAGGATCAGGGAAGCGGACCAGGCCAGCTTGATATGATAGGCATAGGGAAGGGAGGCGAAATTATAGATCAACACCGAAAGAGAGGCCGTCGGCTGCATGATACCCTTGATCCAGTTCTGGCTGAAAAGGGCAGTGAAAAGCACCGGAGCGGTCTCTCCAGCAGCGCGTGCCACCGCCAGCATGACTCCGGTCATAATGGCAGGCATCGCCTCGGGGAGGACAATGCGCCAGATCGTCTGGAATGGAGTGGCTCCGACACCGAATGATGCCTCCCTGAAGGAATAGGGAACCCCCAGAAGCGCCTGCTCTGCAGTGAGTAGGATCGTTGGCAGGATCAGGATGGCTAGGGCGATGCCTCCAGCGAGTGCCGAGAACTTGTGGGTCGTCATCACCACAGCGGCAAACGCAAAAACACCGCAGATGATCGAAGGGATGCCGGTGAGCAGTTTGGCAACGAAACGCACGGTGGAAGCCAACCATGAGACGGATGCGTACTCATTCACGAAAACAGCGGCGAGAATCCCAAGCGGAATCGAGAAACCAAGCGCGATCCCCACCATAACGAGTGTGCCCACAATGGCATTGCCAAAACCTCCCCCATCCAAGCCGGGAGCTGGAGGTAGTTGCGTGAAGAGATTAGTAGAAAGCAGGGGAAAGCCGTTGTGGATGACGAGAACGACAATCGAAAAAAGCGGCACCAGCGTCAGTAGGGAGAGGGCGATGCAGAGACCTGTCAGGAAATGGTTGCGGAACAACCGGAGCACAGAAGTCTTTTTTCCGGCATCGGAGAAGAAATTGCTTGGTGAGGTAGAAGCAGTGCTTGTCATGGCTCGGGTTAATTTTAACGAAGGCCTGCCGTGGCTTTCTGTGTATGACGGAGAAACGCCTCGCCCGCGATATTCACGCCCAGGGTCAGTAGGACCAGCAGGGCGGCGGCATACATAAGGGCGCTGACCTGAATGCCATCGGCCTCTGCAAACTGGTTGGCAAGAAGAGCGGAGAGAGTATTGGAGGGCGAGAGTAGCGACCAGGAAAGCCGCTGGCTGTTTCCGATGAGCATGGCAACTGCCATGGTCTCGCCCATGGCCCTCCCGAAACCCAGGATAGCCGAGGCGACGATGCCTGGAGCGGCCGTCGGGATAATGACACTTAGGATGGTCTCCCAGCGTGTGGCACCAAGGGCATAAGATCCTTCGCGCAATGTGTAAGGAACCGCAACTAAGGATGAACGCGAGATCGCGGTGATGGTGGGAAGGACCATCAGGGCCAGCACAAGACTGGCCGTGAGCAGGCTATTCCCGTAGGCGGGACCAGCCAGGAATGGAATGAATCCGACCTTGGCGGCAAGTATGGCCCCATACTGCTGGACCAGAGGAATCACCACGAAGATTCCCCAGAGTCCATAGACAACACTAGGAATGGCCGCGAGCGTCTCCACCACGAAACGAATGACTTGGCGCACAGGTCCCGGGAAAAAATCCTCGCTGAGGAAAATGGCAATCGCCAGGCCCAAGGGAAGAGCCAGAAGTAAAGCCAGGAAACTGCTTGCTGCAGTGCCGATGAGCACCGGAAGGACACCAAAGACTCCCCTATTTGGACTCCACTGGATGCCCGTAATGAACCCCAGTCCAAACTTGCTCATGGCCGGCCAAGCATTAACCAAGATCTCGCCGATAATGAAAGCGAGGAGAACGATGGTCAGGACCGAAGCCAGCAGGCAGGCCATCCGGAAGAAATCTGGACGAGGGCGGTATTCCTGAGTGGGAGGACGAGAAAGTCCAGTCGTTGAGATATGACCGCTCACGGAAATTCTAGCCTGCTGGTAGAATGGAAGGAGACCTTACTTGACAGTCGCCAGCGCTGCCTGAACTTGGGTGACCACGCTTGCAGGAAGCGTTATATATCCGAGTTCGGGAGCAATAGCCTGACCGGTGGTGAGGCCGTAGGTTACGAAGGCCTTGACCGCTGTAGCCTTGTTAGCGTCGGCATAGGTCTTCTTCACAAGGAGCCAGGTGAAGGTGGCAATAGGGTAGTCGTTGGCACCCTCGGGATCGGTGATAAAAGCACGGAGATTCTCGGGAAGATTCACCGAAGCCAGTGTCGCTGCACCACTCTCGATGGTTGGAGTGATGAAGTTGCCAACCTTATTCTGGAGAGCGGCCATGGTGAGCTTATTGTTCTCGGCATAGCCGAACTCCACATAACCAATAGCTCCGGGGGTCTGCTTGACAAGAGCAGTGACACCATCGTTGCCCTTGCCGGCAACGCCTACGGGCCAGGTTACCGACTTACCGCTTCCGACCTTGCTGATGAACTCAGGGCTGATGGCGTCCAAGTGAGCGGTGAAGACGGCGGTGGTTCCGCTGCCATCCGAACGGGCGACAACCGTGATCGGAAGATTAGGAAGCGTGATGCTGCCGTTCTCCTTGACGATGACGGGATCATTCCAGCTCTTGATGGTGCCGAGCAGGATGCCGACATAGGCGCTGCGGGAGAGCTTCAGGCCGCCCTGAACTCCCGGGATATTGTAGGCTAGCACGATTGTTCCTGCCGTTGCAGGCAGCATCAGCACATTGCCGTTAACCTTGGCGATCTCGGCATCGGACATCGCGACGTCGCTTGCTCCGAAATCCGTGATTCCGTCAGTGAACTGCTTGATGCCCGCACCACTACCAACTCCTTGGTAGTTCACAGTGATATCAGGGTTGGCCTTGTGAAAATCAGAAGCCCAACGAAGATACATGGGGGCAGGGAACGTGGCCCCGGAGCCGTTGAGCGCGGTAGCAGCGTTTGCCTGAAAAACAGATGCGGCTAGTAGAGAGGCGAATAGGAAATTTCGTGTCATTGGATTGAGAGGGTTAAGCTATAAATTCAGCTTGATTGCAGCAAGAAAGACAACCCCTTTCGCGTGACAATACCGACATGCAGTATCTAAGGAATCTAATAATCCCCTCTGTCTTCGAGTACCTTTGATTTATTTGCGATGATTCCATCCCGTAGTTCCATAGCGCGTCGCAACTAATTCCTCTCCCTCCCTTATGATTGAAGCATTCATTTGCTTTGGCTCAAGGAAGTCACCGAACGCCGCCGCCCATGCCATCGGAGAGATCCGAGCCGGATCCCATCCCGGAATATCCGACATCTTCAGACTACCTTGGTAAAGCAGCCCTCCCCCACTGCGTCGGAGTGCACCGCCCAGCACCTTCCTTCCTTGGATCAGAAGGTCGTCGTTGGCCGGCGCTTGAAAGCATGAAGGCCCTGGCTTTACATCTTCAAACCCTGCGAGATTCACGGAGACTGAGAGTTGCGTCCGGATAAAACATGCCAACTTGCTGTGCAGTTGCTTGTAGAAAGAAGTTGGAGATTCAGTCGCAATCTTTTCCCAGGCCGGAATCATAAGGGAAAATGTCAGGTCCTCTTCCTCTCCGTGGGAGACCATCCCTCCCCCCGTCCAGCGCCTCACGACAGGCTGGCAGGGAAAGCTGCGCTGAACTTTTTTTATCTCTTGAAAGTAGCCAAACGTCACCCAGGAAGACTTCCAGTGATAAATCCTGAGCGTTGGCATCGACACCTGCCTGAGCAGCACCTCGTCCAGCGCCATCTGCATTGGCCCGTTGAACGATTCCTCGGGAAGCGAGGGTATGAAGAGATCCAGTTTGGAAAACATTCGTGGATGCTGAACGTTCCGAGAGCCAACCCGCCACACCTTTTTCTTCCCGATTCCTCGCTGCCTGCTCTACGATCCACTTCATGGCAACGTCAGACTCAGGAAACACCCCCAAGGGATCAGTCGGCAAAGGACTAGGAAAGGGTCTCGGCAAAGGTTTGGGTAAAGGCCTCGGTGCCCTTATAAATACTCGAGTGGCGGCACAGGTTCCCTCCGAGGAACATGGCGAGCGCATTCAGCAGATCCGTCTCGACCAGATTGTTGCAAGCCCTCTCCAACCCCGCACAGAGTTTCGGGATGACCAGCTCCGTGACCTGGTCGATTCCATCCGCGAACGGGGCGTTATCCAACCCCTGATCGTCCGAATGGCGGGTGGAAAGTACGAACTCATCGCCGGTGAGCGCCGAATGCGTGCATCCCTCGAGGTCGGCCTAACCGAGGCCCCCGTCATTGTCCGCAAGGCCTCCGATCAGGAAGTCCTGGAGCTAGCTCTGATTGAGAACCTCCAGCGGGCGGACCTCAATCCCATCGAGGAAGCCGCAGCTTACAGCCGCCTTTCCAAAGAATTCCGACTGACTCAGGAAGATATCGCCAAGCGCGTCGGCAAAAGCCGGGCCGCTGTTGCCAATGCGATGCGCCTTATGGAACTCCACCCTGAAGTCCAGGCACACCTGACCCAGGGGCGCCTAACCGTGGGTCATGCCAAAGTCCTGCTCGGTCTCAAGAATCCAGAAGAGCAGCGCCTGCTGGCCGAAAAACTTATCAGAACGAATGCCTCGGTACGCGATGCCGAGCAGCTCGTGGCGTCACATCTGGCCGGTACCAAAGTAAAAAAAGGTCGAGGAAAGACGGGGCGCTCACTGGCCGAACTCCCTCCTGCCCTGAAACACTTGGAGAACAAACTCCAGCACCGCTTTGCAACCCGGGTCAGCCTCTACCACGCCGACAAGAGGGGGCGCATAGAGATCGAGTATTTTGGCTCCGACGATCTCCATCGCCTGATCGGCGAATTTGGTATTTCGCTGGATTGATAACGATGTAGAATCATGCGTATGAGCATGCTGAGCCCACTAATCCGCTTCATCGACTCGGATTACTTTCCAAGGGGGATCGAGGCGACGCGCTCCATGCCCGAGCGGATGGAGTGGAGCAGGGCACTCCCCTTTATCATTCTGCATCTGGGATGTCTCGGGGTCTTCTGGGTCGGCTGGAGCCCCGTGGCCTTGGTTGTCTGCGCGGCGTTCTATGTCGTCCGGATGTTTTTTATCACCGGCATCTACCACCGCTACTTCTGCCATAAATCGTACAAATCCTCCCGTCCCGTTCAGTTCCTCTTTGCACTGCTCGGACTACTATGCGTCCAGCGCGGAGCTCTCTGGTGGGCTGCGGTCCATCGCCATCATCACGCCCACTCGGACGAGGAAGTCGACGTCCACTCTCCCAAGCAGAAAGGTTTTCTCTGGGCTCACATCGGCTGGATGACAAGCAGCAAGAACTTCCCTACCGACTACAGTCTGATCCCTGATCTGGCGAAATTTCCTGAGCTCGTTTTTCTCAACCGCTTTGACCTGATCGGCCCCCTACTGGTTGCCCTCCTGACTTATGGACTGGGAGCTGCACTTCAGTCATTGACCCCAGGACTCCATACCTCAGGACTCCAGATGCTTGTCTGGGGCGGCTTCATCAGCACCGTTCTGCTCTTCCACGGCACCTGCTGCATCAACTCCATGGCTCATGTCTGGGGCACGCCCCGCTATGACACCGGCGATGACAGCCGCAATAGTTTCCTTCTTGCGATCATCACTCTTGGCGAGGGATGGCATAATAACCACCACCGCTACCAGTCCTCGGCACAGCAGGGGTTCTACTGGTGGGAGATCGATCCCACCTACTATGCCCTACGCCTCTTAGCCATGTTGGGCGTCATCAGTAATCTCAAGCGTGTTCCGGAAAGTGTCTACAAGCAGGAGAACATGCTGGTTCATGCAAAGTAAAGATCGCCCCCGCATAGCCATCATCGGCACGGGGATCTCCGGACTCTCATGCGCCTGGGGGCTGAGAGACATCGCGGATCTGACATTCTTCGAGTCGGAGAAGCGACCCGGCGGGCATACGAATACCGTGACAGTGGAGGAGGATGGAAGAGAGATCCCTATCGACACGGGATTCATCGTCTTCAACAAGGTCACCTATCCCCATCTCCTCCGTCTCTTCACGGAACTGGGCATAGCGATCAAGCCGAGCGAGATGTCCTTCAGCGTTCAGCATGCCGCTAGCGGCCTGGAGTATAACGGGATGGGACTGAACAAGCTCTTCGCCCAGCGCCGCAATCTCGGCAACCTCCGCTTCCTGATGCTGATCGCCGAGATCATGCGATTCTTCCGTGTCGGCAGAAAGTGGCTGCGCGATGAAGCAGGGAATGACTCCTCGGACGAGAAAGCAGATTTCGACAGCGAGGATCTAGCCACGTTCTGCAAGAGACACGGCTTCGGTAACGATTTCCTTGATCTCTATCTGGTTCCGATGAGCTCCGCCGTCTGGTCCACGAAGCCCGGTCGCATCCTCGACTTCCCCGCCTCGACGCTGCTGCACTTCTTCCACAACCACGGGTTCCTTGGAGTCACCACCCACCATCCTTGGTTCACAGTGGATGGTGGCGCCCGCACCTATGTGAGAAAAATGCTGGAGACTTTGGGCCAACCACGCCTCGGCGATCCCGTCATTTCGGTGGAGGAAAAAGAAGATGGCGCCTGGGTCACCACGGCATCGGGAGTCCGCGAGTGCTTCGATGCGGTCGTCCTGGCCTCTCACGCCGATCAGAGCCTGAGGCTCCTCTCACATCCCTCGGAGGATCAACATCGTCTGCTTTCGGGCTTCCACTATCAGCAAAACGAAGCCTCCCTCCACACCGATGCCTCGGTGATGCCGAAGTGCCGGCGGGCCTGGGCCTCGTGGAATTTCCGGGTCGAGCAAGGGCCGGATGCTCATCAGCGCGCCACCGGGGAACGGTACGGTCACCGTCGCGCCTCGACACATTATTGGATGAATGCACTCCAGGGGGTCTCTCAGAAGCGGGATTACTTTGTCTCCCTGAACAGCGATGACCGGATCGCCCCCTCGAGCATTCTTTACCAGACGACCTATGAGCATCCCGTCTTCACGCTGGAGGCCATAAAAGCCCAAAGGGAACTTCCGAAGCTTAATCACGCTGGGCGTCTCTTCTTCTGCGGAAGCTACTTCCGCTACGGATTCCATGAAGATGCCTGCATGGCAGGATTCGATGCAGCGAAGGCCGTGACCCGATTTTTTAAAAAGAATTAATCTGGAACTCATGAACTCAAGAAAAGAGGTCATTACAACTTCTTCTATTCTTGAAAGTGCTTCCCCCGAGTAGCGCCTGTATTATCTCTCCACGATTTCTTCGGGAATCAGTCCAAGATTCCTGAGTTCCCGAGTTCCATAGTAAAATTTCCCCATGCCTTCCCCTCTTAGTTCGTGCCTTTACGAGTGCACGGTTTTTCACCGGCGACTGGCACCGAAAGAGCACGAATTTCTCTACCACGTCTTTTACCTACTGATCGACCTCGACGAACTGGAAACCATCGACCGCACTCTCTTCCTTCTGAAGGTCAACCGATCCGGCCTCTACAGCTTCCAAGAGAGCGATCACATCAGTCACGTGGCTCATCCAGTCTCAGCGAGGGAAAACATTATCGGTTATCTTACAGCACAGGGAATCTCAGCGCCCGTCGGAAAGATCCTGCTGCTTACACTCCCTCGGATCGCCGGTTATATTTTCAATCCGGTCTCGATTTACTACTGCCTCGATACAGCAGGTGCTCCCCTCACCTCGGTGGTCGAGGTTGGGAATACCTTCGGGGAATGGAAACCGTATTTGGTTCCTCTCCAGGCAGATGGGACCTTCTTGAGTCGTGTGGTGAAGCACTTCTATGTTTCCCCCTTTTCAGACCTCGATCTGGAGTTTGAGTTCCGTTTTCAGCTCCCGGGCGAGCGTCTTCAGGTACTCATTGATGACTATCGCGGCGAAGAGCGCGAGCTGATCAGTGTTCTCACTGGGGTCAGAGTCCCTCTCACCGATAGGAATCTCCTGCTCTTTTCGCTCAAATACCCGTTCCTGACACTCCAGGTCATTTTTGGCATTCACTGGCAGGCTCTTCTTCTCTGGCTGAAAGGCCTCACGGCTCGCCGCAAGGAAACCCTGCCTGAACTGCAACGCGGAGTCCACAGGCCCCATAAATCTCTCGCCAACCATCCCTCTTCCTGTGCCCACTCTGCTACCAATACAGATTTCAAAAATTCCACAGATCACCAATCCAATTGATGAGCACTACAGAAACAGACCCCAATACAGAATTCCTCAAGAGCATTGCTCTAAGCCTCAAATCGATCCAATCGACTCTCGAGAGCCTCACAGGCGCTGTCGAGGGAGTGGCTGAGTCGATCGAGAAGGCTCATGAACCCGAGGGCGACCTTGGCGTCCATCTTGTCGCTTCACTGAAAGAGCTCACCTCTGCGTTGCAGAAGCGGGCCCAGCAGGAGCGTAACCCTCAATCCCAGCAGCAGGGACAGCGCCAGCAAAATCAGCAAGGTGGCAGTGGGGGTGGCCGGCGCGACGGTCACCAGCGGGGACGCCAGCAGGAGAACCGTCAACCCTATCAGCCCCAGCAAGATCGCGATCAGACAGATCGTACGGAGGACCGGCACCAGGATGATCGCCATCCGGGCGATTTCGAGGAGCATGAGGGATCCACACAGCCCTCTGTCCCTTCTTATCGGGAAGATCGGGGGGATTCAGAAATCGAAAACCGGCACGAACAGTCTGAGGAACCGGCTAGTTCAGCTAATACGGCCAAGCCGGATGGAGAATCAACTACAGTTCCAGCCAAGCAGCCCCGACCAAATTCACGTCCCAACCGCCGCCGCGGGGGGAAATAAGGCGGGCAAGCTACCGGCAGCTTAGAACGACTTCTATTTATTCTGCCGCTTTGCAGAAAGTGAGAATCATCGCGCAGAGGCGCAAAGACGCAGAGGGTAAAGACAAATACATAGGGACGAGTGAGCACTGACGCGATGCTCAATAATGATTCAAGGCGTTACTCTTGTCTTAAATCCTCTCTGCCTAATTGCTTGTACTTAGGTGCCTTTGTTTCTGTGCATCCGTTGCAGGCAGCCTAAAAAAACTCTGCGCCTCTGCGCCTCTGCACGAGTACTTTCATTTTCCGACAGCCATGGTGATTTCACCAAAAACGTCAGATCTAACAGATGATACTCTAGTGTAACTGGCAGGATTCTACAAAACGTCTCACCTTCTCCGGATCCTTACGGAAGCGGATCGGCTTTCCGGACTCGTCGAGCAGGTTGGTGGCTGTGCAGGTGTCGGCACCGGCAGGTTGCGTGAACCTCAGCCCCTCGGCAACATTCTCGGGACAGAGACCCCCGGCGAGGATCACCGGAATGTGACTTTGATTCACAAGATCACGGGCCACATCCCAGTCGCAGAGCTTGCCGGTGATGCCCACATGCCCAGAGACCGGTTGGGCCTCGCCACCCACGAGCAGCGTATCGGTCAGAAACCAGTCGCTGGATCCTTCCAGCAGTCGTCCGAGCTCCAGTGTCGGCACATGCGATCCCCATCCGGGCGGCGCGATGGGAATCGTCCTCATGATCTCCACATGAGGGAATCGCTCCTTCACTCCTTGCTGCAAAAGGATCGCCGCGGAGACAGCCACATCATCCACCGCCGCTTCACGGTTCAGCCCATCGCAGAAGTGAATAATGTCAGGCTGGTACCAGTCGATCACGCGATGAACGGCATCCGGATCGGCAAAGAGGGGAATAATACTGCTCTTGCGGCCAGCCTTGCGGATCACACTCACGGATTCCCTCAGCGCTGGGATCATCCACTCCTCGGGGGCAAGAATCACCCCACCGATATGGTCAACCCCACACTCAGCCATTAGTGCCGCTTCCTTCGGCTCCTGAATCTCGTAAATCTGGATGATCATAAGAGCGGCATGATTTGCAGAGAGAGGACACTTACCGAAGCAAAAAGAGGCGACTGAATAAAATCTCCCACGGTTTCAACTGAGTTATGGCCACAAGATGCACAGAATGCACATGGGATGTGATTGCTCCTGCGCGACTCCCACAACAAATACATGAGCGTTGTGCGCTAATTCCCCTTTTGTGTTTTTTGTGCCTTTTGTGGCTATTTCTTTTCTTAGGATACCTTAAGAGCAACTGAGAAAACTAAGCTTATCACGACACTATGCGAAAAATCATCCACATCGACATGGATTGCTTCTATGCGGCCGTGGAGATGCGTGAGCGGCCTGATTTAGCCGGTCAACCCATTGCCATAGGTGGAGGTAGCCACCGAGGGGTGGTCACGACCTGCAACTACGAGGCTCGTAAATTCGGGATCCGCTCGGCCATGCCGGGATTCATGGCTCGAGAACGCTGCCCTCAGCTGCTCTTTCTGCCACTCCGGTTCGAGCTCTACCGCGCCGCCTCCCAGCAGATCCGAGGAATCTTCCGCGACTACACCCCACTGGTGGAGCCGCTCTCTCTGGACGAGGCCTATCTCGATGTGAGCGCCTTATCCGAGCAGGGGCGTTATGCCTGGGACATTGCGAAGGAAATCCGGGCCCGGATCCTGGAGGAGACGGGCCTGAGCGCATCAGCCGGCATCGCCCCAAACAAGATGCTAGCCAAGATCGCCAGCGACTGGCGCAAGCCCAACGGCCAGTTTGCCATCCTGCCGGAGCAGGTTCAGGAATTCATGGCAGCGCTCCCCGTGCGGAAAATCTGGGGCATCGGTCCCAAGAGCGCCGAGCGGTTTGCAGAGCGCGGCATCCTGACCTGCGCTGATCTCCAGAAAATGACCTTATCAGAAATGGTTCTGCAGTTTGGGAAATGGGGAGAGGAGCTTTATCACCTCTGCCGGGGAGAGGATGACCGGGAGGTTCAGCCCCATCGCATCAGCAAATCCCTGAGCAATGAAACCACCTTCAGCGACAACCTTGTTTCCCTAGAGCAGTGCCAGGCCGCCATCACGGAACTCTCCGCGGAACTACTCGAGGAGTTGAATCAGAAGGCCCCGGAGAGAAGGATCCGCAAGGCCTTCGTGAAGATGAAGTTCGCCGACTTCACCCGAACCACCCGGGAATGCCTCTGCAACGAGCCTTCGATCGAAATCTACCAGACTCTTCTCACCGAAGCCTTTGGGAGAAAAGATCTCCCCGTCCGCTTGCTGGGAACAGGAGTGCGGTTTGAGGAAGAGAACAACGAGTTGGAGGAAAAACTACAACAGGAGCTTTTCGAGTCAGATTAGAGGAATGATTAAGGGGCTAATGGGCTTCCATTGACCAGTCTGAGTTCTTGAGTAACGATCACAGGATGTTCCTTCCAGGCCAAGCCGTAGTGTGTATCGACGATGCCTTCCCTCTCGGGATTCAGCTCCTCTACAACCAGCTGCCGAAGAAAGGGAACACCTATCATATCCGCGATCTGGTTCCGGGCTGCGACTTCAATGCGAATCACGGAGAGGTCGCCGTTTATCTCACCGAGTTGAAGAACCCGACCAACAAGGTGGGGATCGAGCGGGGCTTCAAGGCAGAACGCTTTGCTCCCTTGGAAACTGATGAGATCGAAGATGAGGACATCTTCCAGATCGACGAGGTCCTCCCCTCGCCGAATCAGAAACCCCTCAAGAGCCCAGATTTAGTTCCCGCTGAAACTCGTTAAGCAGAGGAGTTTCTCATTCAGCAATCTGCTTTCTGGTCAGTTTCCTTCCACGGTAGCGTTCTGCTTGAGGATCCTCTTTACTTCTTCAAAGGCTTTCGGATTCTGATGGGCACCATGGTCGCTCGGGACAACGC
>JBAXXS010000029.1:0-21341 GCA_037127835.1 Verrucomicrobiota bacterium
ACGACACTCACCCCGAAGAGGAGCATCAGCGTGGCAAAGAACCAGAAAGCGGCGAAGAGCATGGAGTTAGGAAAAGATGAATTATGAAGGATGAGACTTGAAAACCTGAAACCTGAGTCAGAAGGAATTTAAGAGCTGGAGATTGGAAGGAATGGGGATTGGGAAGAAGCTTCTATCTTTTTAACGATTTTAACCTCCGATCAGCGTTACTTCAGCTCGTTCCACTTGAAGGTGAGACCCTTCATGACACCGCCCAGCTTGTAGAGCGTCTTCTTGTCATGGACCATCTCGGCGCGATTGAGACCTGTGATAGAGTAGTCCTTGCGGAGAAAAATTGCCTCTTCTGGGCAGACCTCCTCGCACAGACCACAGTAAATGCAGCGGGCCATGTCGATGTCGAACGCCTCGGGACGCTTCTCAACCTTGCGCCATTTATCGTTCTCGGGGATCTCCATCGGCTTGATGGTGATCGCACGGGGAGGGCAGATGAATTCGCAGAGCTGGCAAGAAACACATTTTTCTCTGCCATTCTCATCGACGACAAGCGTGGGGGCACCACGATACCAGTCGGGCAGGTTAGCATCCCATTTCTCCTCGGGATACTGCATGGTGACGATTCCCTTGTTGAAGAGGGCTCTCTTCAAATGCTTCCAGGTGATCGCGAGTCCAGCAACGAGCGACGGTAAGTAACACTTCTCCGCGAAAGTCAGCTTGGGACGATTGACGACGATAGCCATGGGATCGGTTTGGTTGGAAAGGTTAGTGAAACGATCAGTAATGAACGATCATGTCCATGATCAATGGTGCACGATAGCGAGGATAACCGCAGTGAGGAAAATATTGAAGAGCGCAATGGGGAAGAAACCGAGCCAGCCGAGTTTCATCAGCTGATCATAGCGGAAGCGGGGAAGCGTCCAGCGGATCCAGATCATGAAGAGGAGAATAACCGATACCTTCGCAAACCAGGCTCCTATGCTCACCAGACCCCAGAACCAGCCGTGAGATCCGTCCGGGATCATCGGAAGACTCCATCCTCCCAAGAAGATGGAAACGATAGCCCCGGAACCCGCGAACATCGCAGCATACTCGCCGAGGAAGAACGATGCGAAGTTCATCGAGGAATACTCGGTATGGTATCCGCCGACGAGCTCCTGCTCGGCCTCGGGAAGATCAAAGGGGAGACGGTTCGTCTCCGCGAAGATCGAGACAAGGAAAATCACGAAGGAGATCATCATCGGAATCCAGAGCAGGAAGCGCTCCAGACTCACCCCTGCAACCAATGAGTGGATGAGATCGGAAGGATGCAAAAGCTGACCCAGTGCGAACCCATGAGGCCAGTAGGGAGCCACCAACCACCCGTTCTTAATCTGCCAGTCGACGATTTCATTGATGTTCAATGTGCCACAGACCATGAAAATCGGGATGATCGAGAGTCCGAGCGCGAGCTCGTAGGAGATCATCTGGGAGGAGGAACGGATACCGCCGATAAACGGGAATTTCGAATTCGAGGCCCATCCGGCAAGTGTGATGCCGTAGACACTCAGGGAAGTAACGGCGAAGATAAAGAGAACACCGACATTGATATTGGCGATGGTCATCTCCACCCCGAAGAGCGAACTGCCGAAAGGAAGCACCGCCAGCACCAGCAGGGGCGGGAGGAGGACCAGCTTCGGAGCGAGCCAGAAGAAGAACTTGTTCACACCGGCTGGGACGAAGTTCTCCTTGGTCAGGAGCTTCACCGGATCGGCAATCATCTGGCCCAATCCCCAGAAAGGAATATCCTTTTTGCCTCCGAGGAGAGTCATCGGAATGCCGACTCGGTTTGGCCCGGTACGGTCCTGAATAAAGGCGCTGACCTTGCGCTCGGCAAATACGGTGACTGAAACGATGCCGAGAACCACGTTCAACAGGATGAATGTCTTCAGGAAAGTCGTCCAAATAAGGAACACCAACGGAATGGTCAGAAAATGAAGGATCAGAGCGGTGTCCATGGGTCTCGTTTAAGATCGAAGCTTAAATGTGGTATCCTTCCGCCGTCCGAGTGTCGAGACGCAAGAGAGAAAAAACACCTTTCGGCGCTCCCGCATCAATGGATTCCCGTCTTTCTGTCAGGTTGGGGATGAAACACGAACCCACTATATTTAAACCTCAATCCCGACTTTTCTCAAACGCTCCTCCACATTAGCGAAGTGACGTTCGGGCGAGCAGATCCTACCGAGTTCGGCGGAGTCGATGTGCTCCATGACCTCGCCCTCCTCACTGAGGGTTTGTAGGAGGGGGATCTTCTCCGCCCAGGTACGCATGGCAGCGCGCTGGACCGCCTCGTAGGCGTTCTTGCGCGCCATACCCCGGTCGGTGAGCTCGAGCAGGACTGCCTGACTTCCCCAGAGACCGAGTGTCAGGTCCATGTTCCGCTTCATGTGCTCCGGATAGACCGTCAGATCGCGGACAAGGCGAGTGAGCAGGACCAACATGTAGTCGAGCAGTGTGCAGGAATCGGGTAGGATAATCCGCTCGGCGCTGGAGTGGCTGATGTCACGCTCGTGCCAGAGGGCTACATTTTCCATGGCAGTCTGGGCGTTGCCGCGCAGGACACGAGCCAGTCCGCAGAGACGCTCGCCGGTGATCGGATTGCGCTTGTGGGGCATGGCGGAGCTTCCCTTCTGGCCTTTGGCGAAGGCCTCCTCTACTTCGAGCACCTCGGTGCGCTGGAGATGACGGAACTCGGTGGCCCAGCAATCAATGGAGCAGCCGATCAGGGCGATCGTCATCATGAACTCGGCATGACGGTCGCGCTGGATGATCTGGGTCGAGATATTGGCTGGCTTGAGTCCAAGGTGCTCGCAGACATAGGCCTCGACCTTTAGATCAAGATGGGCGTTCGTCCCAACGGCGCCACTCAGCATGCCGTAGGCGACGCGGTCACGGGTCTCCTTCAGACGCTCGATGGATCGACTGAACTCATCGTACATCACGCCGAGTTTAAGACCGAAGGTCACCGGCTCGGCATGGATGCCATGGCTACGGCCGATCATCGGAGTGAACTTGTGTTCCTTGGCCCGGGCGGCAATCGCCACGAGGAGTTCCTCGAGATCCTTGAGCAGGATGTCGGCCGACTCGACCATCTGGACCGCAAGAGTCGTGTCGAGCAGGTCGGAAGAGGTAAGCCCGCGGTGAATCCAGCGGGCCGGCTCACCGACATGGACGGCGACCTCCTCCAGGAAAGCGATCACGTCATGATTCGTCCGCTTCTCAATCTCGCGTACCTCCTCGATCCGAAAGGTTCCCTTCTCGCGGATCGTCTTGGCATCTTCCTTGGGAACGATCCCGAGCTTGGCCATCCCCTCGCAGGCCAGAGTCTCGATCTCGAGCCAGATTTCTAATTTCCTCTGCTCCGTCCAAATGGAGCGCATCTCGGGTCGGCTGTAGCGTTCAATCATCGGGGAAGTCTAGCGGCCCGACGTCGCCAAGGAAGCCTCTTTTGAAATGGAGGGGCCCATTCCAATCTCTCTTTTTGGACTAATCCAAAAAGAGTCGTACTGGATTCTCAAGGGCTTCCTTGATCTTGATCAGGAAAGTCACCGCCTCCTTCCCATCCACGACGCGATGGTCATAGGAGAGGGCGAGATACATCATCGGGCGGATCTCCACCTTGCCATTGATGGCGACGGGACGCTCCTGGATCTTGTGCATGCCGAGGATGCCGCTCTGGGGGGGATTCAGGATCGGGGTGCTGAGAAGGGATCCGTAGACGCCTCCATTGGAGATGGTGAAGCAGCCGCCTTGGAGGTCGGAAAGGCCGATCTTTCCCTCGCGGGCCTTCACGGCGAAGCCTACGAGTTCTTTCTCAAGGCCGGCCAGAGAGAGCTTCTCGCAGTCGCGCAGGACGGGAACCATGAGTCCCTTCTCCGTGCCGACAGCCACGCCGATGTCGTAGTAGTGGTTCTCGATGAGTTCGTCCCCCTCGAGTTGGGCATTGATCTGGGGAATGGCCTGAAGGGCTTCCACCACGGCCTTAATGAAGAAGGACATGAAGCCGAGCTTCACACCGTACTTGGCCTGAAAGCCCTCCTGTACCTCCTTGCGGAGATTCATGACTGCGCTCATGTCGACCTCGTTGAAGGTGGTCAGGATCGCAGCGGTCTGCTGGGCATTGACGAGCTGCAGGGCGATCTTCCGACGGAGGGGGGTGAGCTTGCGGCGGGACACTCGCCCTTCCGGGCGTGCAGGAGCTGCGGAAGATGGGAGCTGGGAGATAGGAGATGGGGCTGAAGGAACGGGAACATTTGGCTTGGGAGCAGGTACCTCCTCCTTTTTTGGTTCCGATTTTTCTACGGAATCCGACTTCTTGGGCTCAGTCTTGTCTTTCCCCAACTTCGAACTTTCATCTTCCATCTTCTCCGCGGCTTTTGCCGCGGTGTCGATCTCGGCAACTGTGGAGCCGATCGGGATCTCAGCGCCTTCGGCGATTTGGATTTTAAGGACTCCGGCCTCCAGGGCTGTGACCTCCGAGGAGACCTTGTCGGTATCGAGTGTGAAGAGAAGGTCTCCCACGGCGACATAATCCCCGTCTTTCTTATGCCAGGCAGAGAGAACTCCGGAAGTAATGGATTCGCCGACGGCGGGTACGATGACAGCAACGCTCATGATGGAATGGTTGGGAGTTGGGAGATTTGTTTGCTTATTTTTCGCTTACTTTTTCACTTATTTTCACCAAAAGCCTGGGCAATAAGTTCAGCCTGCTGGTGCTTATGGGAGGCGGTCGTGCCAACCGCAGTGCTGGCGCTGGCCTCGCGGCCTGCATAGCTGATGGCGCGTCCGAAGAACTTCATCAGGATCGGGAGCAGATGATGCCAGGAGCCCATATTGGCAGGCTCTTCCTGGCACCAGACGACTTCCTTGGCATTCGCATAGGGCGAGGTGACCCCGCGAAGCTGCTCCTCGTTGAGCGGATAGATCTGCTCAAGGCGGACAAGGGCGCTGCGGTCGCTCCAGCCGTTCTTTTCCCTGTACGCGAGCAGGTCGTAGTAGACCTTGCCAGAACAGAGAATGAGACGCTCGATCTTGGCTGGATCTGCTGGCTTAGGGCCCTCAAGGATCTCATGAAATGAGCCCTTAGTGAAATCCTCTGTCGTGGAGACGGCCACTTCGGCACGCAGGAGGCTCTTCGGCGTCATGATGATCAGCGGCTTGCGGAAATCGCGGAGCATCTGGCGGCGCAGTGCATGGAAGTATTGAGCAGGCGTGGTGAGGTTGCAGACCTCCATGTTCTGCTCGGCGCAGAGTTGAAGGAAGCGCTCAAGGCGTGCGCTGGAATGCTCGGGACCCTGACCCTCGTAGCCATGAGGCAAAAGCATGACCAGCGAGCTGGGCCGCAGCCACTTGGTCTCCGCCGAGGCGATGAACTGGTCAATGATGATCTGTGCACCGTTGGCGAAATCGCCGAACTGGGCCTCCCACATGCAGAGCATCTTAGGATAATCCATAGAATAGCCGTAGTCGAAACCGAGCACGGCGGCCTCGGAAAGAGGGCTGTTGTAGACGCAGAAACGAGCCTGATCGGCAGCGAGATGCTGCAGCGGGATGTAACGCTCGCGATTCACCTCGTCATAGAAGACGGAGTGACGATGACTGAAGGTGCCGCGGCGGCTGTCCTGACCGGAGAGGCGGATCGGGATTCCCTGAAGCATGAGCGAACCGAAGGCCAGGGACTCGCCATATCCCCAGTCATAGCCAGCACCTTTCTCAAAGACCTCACGACGACGCTCCAAAATAGTCTTGCGGACTTTCGGAAGGATACGGAAGTCGGGAGGCGCCGTCGTGAGACCATCCACGATGGTCTTCAGCGTCTTCTCGCTAATAGCGGTTTTGACAGGAGTAAACGAGTAGTCGGGTTGGAAGACAGCGGTGGAGCCGACAAAGGCCTTCTGGTTCGCCTTCACATCGGTGACGATCCCTTTTTTCATTTCGGCAAGGGCTGTCTCCAGATGCCCTTGGGACTTCTTCCAACTGGCATCGAAATCTTCCTGAGTAAGCGTGCCAAGCTGCTTCGCGCGCTCCAGGAAAACCTCGCTGGGACGTTTGTGGGCACGGATGACCTTATAGAGATCGGGCTGGGTGAAGAGTGGCTCGTCGCCTTCGTTGTGCCCGTACCGGCGGTAGCAAACGATATCTATGACGATGTCCCGGGCGAACTCCTGACGGTAGGCGATCGCGATGCGAGCTGCCTCCGCAACGGCGATCGGGTCGTCGCCGTTGACATGGAAAACAGGTGCCTCGACGGTCTTCGCAATCTCGGTGCAGTAGAGTGAGGAGCGGGAGTCCTTGGGAAGCGTGGTAAAGCCGATCTGATTGTTTACGATCAGATGGATGGCACCCCCCACCTTGTAACCGTCCAACTGGGAGAGGTTGAAGCACTCGGCCACGATGCCTTGGCCCGGGAAGGCGGCGTCGCCATGGATCAGGATCGGGACGACTTTCCGACGCTCGATCGTGTCATCCAGAATACGCTGACGGGCGCGGGCTTTGCCAAGAACGACGGGATTCACTGCCTCCAGATGACTGGGGTTGGCGGCGAGATACACCTCAACCTCCTGGCCCTGCTCGTTGCGGCGGGTCGTCTGATAACCGAGGTGGTACTTCACGTCACCGCTGGCATCACCGAGATCAGGATCGTACTTGTCGCTGAATTCGTTAAAAAGGATCTCGAAGGGTTTCTTGAGGAAATTCGTCAGGACGTTCAGGCGACCCCGGTGGGCCATACCCAAGACGATTTCCTTCACACCGGCCCCCGGGGACCGGAATAGGATTTCTGATAGAGCCACCATCATCGACTCGCCACCCTCGAGCGAGAAGCGCTTGCTCCCGACATAAGTGGTATGGATGAAGTGCTCGAAACTCTCCGCCTTGTGCAGAGTTCGGAGAATCCTGTAGTGGGGGGTCTCCATGTCGGCCTTCTCTGCACGAGCCTCTACCCGCTCGCGGATCCAGTGACGGATGCGGGGATTCTGGATGTGCATATACTCCACACCGAGTGTGTCGCAATAGATGCTGCGAAGTTCAGCAATGATGTCGCGCAGCTTCATCGGAGCTCCGTCGCAGAAGGAACGGGAGCAGACCGTAATATCCAGATCAGCCTCGGTGAGTCCGAATTCCTTTAGCTCCAGCAGAGGCTGGTAAGGAACCTCGTCCCCGAGGGGATTCAGCCGCGCAACGGTGTGACCGAGCGTCCGATAGGTGTAGATCAGCGCCTCGACACGGCTCTGAAGTGAGGTTTCACTCGCAATGGCGTCTGTCGTTGTCGCAGTGGAG
The DNA here is from genome assembly GCA_037127835.1 of Verrucomicrobiota bacterium. Lineage (GTDB taxonomy): Bacteria > Verrucomicrobiota > Verrucomicrobiia > Chthoniobacterales > UBA6821 > UBA6821. The sequence goes on from JBAXXS010000029.1 coordinate 7,312, forward strand.
GATGAGGCGGCTAATGCACCGACCGGCTTCGCAGGGGTTTTCTGATAGCGAGCGTAGCCGAGTTCAAACCCCTCGAAGAAGGAGGCCCAGTCGGGAGATACGGAGGCCGCGTCCCGCTGCCATTTTTCGTAATTTTCATCGATGGCCGCCTCGTTCCAGCGGGCCGTGAAGGATGTGCTCATGAAGATATAAAAAGTCGTGTCACCCGTGGCTCAAGCTGAATTATCCCAGCAAGGACACAGAAATCCTATTCTTTAACAGATTAGTTGAGTGGAGCAAGCTGGCAATGTCGGCGGCCCGAGCAATCTTGCACCACCAGCTCGCAGCAGTTAGACTTCTTATCTTCCGGCATCCGTATGATCTTTGTCCAAGGACTCACCAAAAGCTACGGCACGACTTATGCCGTTCGGGATCTCTCTTTTTCGGTCGACCGGGGCGAGGTGGTGGGCTTCCTGGGGCCGAACGGCGCCGGCAAGAGCACGACGATGAAAATTCTCAGCGGATACCTCCCAGCGGATGCCGGTGAGGTGAGGATTGCAGGATTCGACATCCTTAGCCAGTCGCTCAAGGCCCGCTCCAGGATCGGTTACCTCCCCGAAAACGTCCCTCTCTATCCCGAAATGCGCGTCGCAGAATACCTTCGCTATAGGGGCGCCCTAAAAGGAGTCCGTTCCCGCCGCATCACCGAAAAGGTCGAGGATGCCCTGGAGCTCTGCAGTATCAGTCATGTTCGCAATCAGCTCATCGGAACTCTCTCCAAGGGATACCGCCAGCGCGTCGGACTTGCTGATGCTCTCGTGAATGAACCCGACATCCTGATCCTCGACGAACCGACCATCGGCCTCGACCCGGGTCAGATCCGTGAAGTCAGGGAACTCATTAAGGGACTTGCGAAGCGACATACGATCCTGCTCTCCAGTCATATCCTCAGTGAGGTGGAGATGACTTGTTCTCGTGTCCTGATCATTAACAAGGGCCAGATCGTTGCGACCGGCACGCCCGCGGAGTTGCGGGAACGCTCCGGCATTCCTTGCTCTGGCTCCATAAGGATGGAAATCCAGACCGCTGACCGAAAGATAGCGGAAGCCGTGCTCACAACTCTGCAATCTCTGAAAACGATCGCCTCGGCGTCCATTATCGAAGGCATCCAGGCCTCATCCTCCGCCTCTGGTTGGACCCGCTACGAGATGATCCCGGTCTCATCTTCATCATCAGGGGACCCCCGCCCCGCACTCTTCGAGGAAGCAGTACGTAGGGGTTGGAAGCTCAGGGAACTCTCCGCCCACGAAACATCACTCGAGGAGATCTTCACGTCCTTCATCGCCCGAATCCCAGCCACGACAGCAACCAAGGAGCCGGCCAAGCCATGAGAGTTTTTTGGATCCTTTGGAAACGGGAGGTCGCCTCGGCCTTCCAGACACCCATGGCCTGGGTGATCCTCTTCTTCCTGCTATTGGTCACGGGTTTCAATTTCTATGCCGGCGTCTCCGTCCTGAATCACGGCCCTACGGAAGTGACTGTGGTGGAATCGTTCTTCAATACGGTCTTTTTTTGGTTCTCCTTCCTACTGCTTTTTCCGCTACTCACGATGCGCCTCTATTCGGAGGAATACCGCAGCGGCACCATCGAACCTCTCATGACGGCACCGGTACGTGACACCCAGGTAGTTCTCGCAAAGTTCTTCGGAGTCCTCTTTCTCTACGCATTCCTCTGGATGCCGACGGGTCTCTACTTTCTGATCTTCTGGTGGCAGACCCATCTCTCGTCGGCCGGTGCCATTGGCGCCTTTGTCGGTTCCTATCTGTTGCTTCTCCTCATGGGAATGTTCTATCTCTCACTCGGCTGCTTCTGTTCCTCGCTCACGCGCCACCAGATCACCGCAGCGGTGATGACCTTCGCCGTGATAGCGTTCTTTTTTCTGACAGGGCTCCTTTCATTCCTGGCAGGCAATGTCGATACGATGATGCAGGGGATCACGATTACCTTCTCCCCGATCGACCAGATGACCCAGTTCTCCCGCGGGATCTTCGACACAAGGCCGGTGGTCTGGTACCTTGCGATGACAGGACTCTGTCTCTTCCTGAACCTCCAGAGCTTCCAAGCCCGTCGCTGGCGCTCCTGACCCTCGGATACCTTCCATCATGGCAGCCCAAGACAGAAAGCCCTCCCATCTGCGCAGCGTCCGCCTCCGCGTCATGATGCAGATCGCGGCAGCACTGATCATGGTAGGCAGCATCGTCGGATGGTCGCTTAACCATTACCGCCGCTACGATTTCAGTCGATCCCACAAGTACGAGCTCTCGAGTCAGTCCAAGGAGATGATGTGGTTCCTGAAATCCCCGGTGCGGGTCATCGTCTATTTCTCTCCCAGCTCCCTCTCCCCCGGCGCCGAACTCTACGGCGACATCTCGGCGCTCCTGCGCGAGTTCCAGTTCTACGCCCACCACTACCGCGACCTCACTGTCGAGCGCATCGATCCCCTGAGGGAGCCCGCGCGCGCACACGAACTGCAGGCCCGCTACAAGTTCTCGGGTGGAGAGAATGTCATCATCGTGGAATACAACGGGCGCTCTACCATCATTCCCGCACCGGAGATGGGGGAATACGATACGGCTCCCACCCAGTACGGAGACCGCCCCCGGTTGGTAGCCTTCCGAGGAGAGCAGATCCTCACCTCTGCGCTGATCGCCCTGATTGAACCCGCATCGAACAAAAAAGCCTATTTCCTCCAGGGTCACGGCGAGGGACTCCCAGGCATTCCCCCACTCCAGTTAGTAGGCCAGAACCTGAAACGGCAGAATATCACGGTTGCCCCGCTGAATCTTGCTGATGCAGACTCCGTGCCCAAGGATGCCGCGCTGGTCGTTATCGACGGGGCCCATTTCGACCCCTTGCCGGACGAGATCGCAGCCCTGAAATCGTATTGGAAAGCGGGAGGACACCTCATGATTCTACTGGATCCCACGGGTGAAACGCCTGCATTGGATGCATTCCTTGCCGAATCGGGCAACATCATCCCGCGCAACGACCGCGTCCTGCGCCTGGTCAATCTCGGCGGAGCGATGGGCATTCTGCGGGATGTGACCGGGGAGTTCTTTGCCGGCTCCGAGATCACCTCGCGTCTGGTGGGACTGAATATTCTCATGTCGGGAAACACGCGTTCCTTGGCGATCAACGACCAGCGTGACAAGTTGCTCGCAAACCCGATCCCAATCCCGCCCTCCGCTACGACGCCCTCCACCAATATGATGGGGTCATCTTACACGAATGCAGTATTCAACACCCCGGTCACAAAAACTATCCAGGACGCCAACCAGGGGACGCCGCAAGGAACCACGAGACCCCTCATCCGTGGCATCCATGGATTCCGTGGCTGCTCCAATTACGCGAATGCTGATAACAAGGGGATCACCTTCGACCCGGCCCGAGACAACTTCTTCCCAGTGATCATTGCGGCCATGACCGATCTCGGCGGCGTGCATGACGACCGATTAGCCCTAGGTGCGTCGCGCATGGTCGTCGTGGGCAACTGCGAGTTCCTCAAGGACAAGTACCTTGCGGAAACCGGCCTCGATTTCTTTTCCAGTGCGATGAATACCCTCATCGACCGCACCCGACTCACCGGCACCACCCCCAAGACCAAGGAGTTTTTCACGCTGAATCTCGATGACCAACAGCTCCGCTTCCTGGCCCTCTGGACCATGCTGGCCATTCCCATGGCTGCGGCACTTCTCGGAATCATCGTTCTCTGGAGGAGGCGTTCGTGAGCTGGAAAGGAACGCTGGCCCTGCTGATTCTGGCGGCCTCAGCCCTGATCATCCTGTTTTTCTCAGGGCGCTCTCAGACCCGTTCCGCCATGGAATCGCTGCTTGGCCTCCGCCCATCAGAGGTAACGAAGATCATTATCCGCGAGGGGGTGGAAGAAATCGTGCTGAACAAGCAAAACGGAATCTGGATGGTTACATTAGGATCTCTAACTAATTCCGTTTCTGACCGGGCGGATGAAAGATTGATCCATTCAATTCTCGCTCAGGCAGCGGAAATCACCGCTCTCGATATCCTCAAACCCTCTGATCTGAAAGGCACAGTGAGTTTTGAGTCGCTGGATCTCAAGACACCCAAACGCTCACTGACATTTTTCGATAAACTGGATGGAAAAAGCAGGACACTTGCATTCGGCATCGAGGGGGCTGCCAAAGGGAAGATCTATGCCAGGCTGGACGGAGACAAAACGGTTTATCTGATTCCTTCGGAAGTAGTGGAGACGGCCTTCTTACCCATGGAGAACTTCCGTGATTGCCGCCTCACCTCACTGGATCCCGATCGCTTGGAGGAAATCAGCCTCACCAAGGGAACAACTCTTCAGCAACTATGCTTGAAGAAAGGAGATTCCGGTTGGAACCTCTCGAGCCCGATGAGCGCATGGTGTAACAACGCGGCTGTGACTTCATGGACGACAGGCCTGGCATCGACCAAGATCGATCATTGGATGCCGGCAGGAACGGATCCAGCTGCCTGTGGGATGGATGTGCCGGTGGCCGTGATCTCGGCACATGAATCAGGAAGCAAATCGCCGGTTACAATCACTGTCGGATCAGCCGTGGCGGGATCTCCGGAGAACCATTACATGAGTTGCAGCGACCGACCGGGGATCTTCATAGTTTCGGGATTAGCCCCTATCATTGAGGTCACTCCCTCGGCTCTCCGGTCAAGACAACCAAAACCGCTGCGACTTGACGCCGTGGACAGGATCGAGATCCTCCCCGTCGAACAACTTGGGAACGCAGCACTTCCGATAGTGATTTCTCGAAAAAAAGGAAGCGCTGATTGGGAAGTTAAAGGCACCAGTGCGGAAACGGTCAGGGCGGCAGAAATCAGTTCGTGGATTGAGAAACTGCAATCCGTGACGGCTAACAGCTTCGAACCGGCAACGCCCGAGAAGTTGGAAAGCACTGGGTTTACTCATCCGATTCGCATCCGGTTCATCGCCCATCTTTCCGAAAACACAGCCGAAGAGGCCGCCGGTGATCTGATCCTGGCGGAATATGCCTTTGGAAAGTCTCAGAGTGGTTTCGTCGCATTCCGCGAGGGCCCCTCCCCGGATCTCATGATCATTCCGGAGAGCGCCCTGGAGTTGACGAAGGGACCGAGCGCAGTAAGTGAAGCCTTCAAGCGTTGAAAGGTTAAAAGTTGCAGCGTTGAAACGATCACTCTGTTTCTGATTACCTACCCGTCCGATTCATCGGCTTCCTTCATCATTCATAATTCTTCCTTCATCCTTTTCTTCCCATGACCTCCACCGAGATCCGCCGTTCGTTCCTCGATTTCTTCCGCAGCAAGCAGCACACCATCGTCCCTTCCTCGAGTCTGCTGCCCGACTCCCCCAACCTTCTCTTCACGAATGCCGGGATGAACCAGTTCGTGCCGATCTTTCTCGGTACGACCCCGTGCAACTACACTCCTCCACGGGCTGCTGATACGCAGAAGTGCATACGCGCAGGAGGCAAGCACAACGATCTCGAGGATGTGGGACTCGATACCTACCACCACACCTTTTTCGAGATGCTGGGAAACTGGTCCTTCGGTGATTATTTCAAGAAGGAGGCGATCACCTGGGCATGGGAGTTGCTGGTCGAGCGCTGGAAGTTCCCCGCCGAGCGCCTCTACGCAACGGTCTATAGTCCCGCGGAAGGCGATCCGGCATCCTTCGATGCCGAGGCCCACTCACTCTGGTCAGATTTTTTCCTCTCCAAGGGACTCGATCCCGCGATCCATGTCGTTCCCGGCAACCGGAAGGATAATTTCTGGATGATGGGTGAGACTGGACCCTGCGGCCCATGTTCGGAGCTGCATATCGACCTGACTCCGGCCGGCGATACCAATGGAGCACTCGTCAACAAGGGAAGTGCCGAATGCATCGAGATCTGGAACCTAGTCTTCATCCAATTCAATGCGAATCCGGATGGTTCTTTCGTTCCCCTCCCCGCATGCCATGTCGATACCGGAATGGGCTTCGAGCGCGTCTGCTCGGTGATCCAATGCACGAAAGGGTTCACGGAGTTCAGTAATGTTGTGATCTCCAACTACGAGACCGACCTCTTCCGCCCACTTTTCGAGGCGATCGGCACCCTCTGCGGCCGGAAGTACGGATCGACCCTTCCGCAGCCATCGGGCGACGGAGCCATGATTCCCGTCACGGATCAGGAGAAGGATGACATTGCCTTCCGTGTCATTGCCGATCACCTGCGTACACTCGGGTTCGCGATCGCCGACAACATCCAGCCCGGCAATGCCGAACGCCACTACGTCCTTCGCCGCATCCTTCGCCGCGCCGTCCGCTACGGTCGCACACTTGGCTTCAACGCCCCATTCCTCCACAAACTAACGCCAGTCCTCATTTCACTCATGGGCGATGCATTCCCGGAGTTGCACGCCAAGGAATCCCTGATCACCGAGACGCTGAAGAGGGAGGAAGAGGCCTTTCACAAGACTCTCGACAAGGGCCTGACCCTTTTCGAGACCGAGGCAACGAAGGGAAAGGAGATCTCCGGCGAGGTGGCGTTCCGTCTCTATGACGAGCAGGGATTTCCACTCGACCTCACCGAACTCCTAGCTCGCGAACGCGGGCTCTCCGTCGATCATGATGGCTTCCAGATTCTCATGCAGCAGCAGCGGGAGAGAGCACGCGCAGCGCAGAAAAAGGAGATCATCAGCGTCTCTTCGCTTGAGACTACGACGCCCACGGCCTTCACGGGATTCGATTCAGCAGAGACCGAGGCCACAGTATTGGAGATCGTCCGTATCAAGGACCGGACTGCCGTCATCCTCGATCGCTCCGTCTGCTATGCCGAAATGGGTGGTCAGCTTGGAGACACCGGATCGCTTACAGCCGGTGGCTCCCTATGGCGCGTCACCGACACTCAGAAGAATGGTCCCACATGGCTCCATTTCTTGGAGCTAAGCGAAGGGGATGAATCCCCCCTGCTAGGAGCGAACGTCATTCTCTCCATCGAGCATCCGCGGCGTGCCTCCATCCAGCGTCACCATACTGTCACCCATCTCCTTCATTGGGCTCTGCGGGAGACTCTCGGCGAGACGGTTTCCCAAAAAGGATCCTTTGTCGGTCCTGAGAAACTGACCTTCGATTTCTCGGGCTCCGCATTATCCGAAATTGACCGCAATAAAGTAGAAGGGCTAGTCAACGAGCGCATCCTTGAGAACGCATCCGTGAGCTGGCACGAACTACCCTACACCGAGGTGAAGGGCCGCCCCGGCATTCTCCAGTTCTTCGGTGACAAGTATGGGGATGTAGTCCGTGTTGTTCAGATCGGAGGTATGCCCGGATCGCTTGATGGCTACTCGATGGAACTCTGCGGCGGAACTCATGTCCGTGGAACCGGCGAGATCGGCCTCTTCCGGATCGTAAGCGAAGCAGCAGTGGCGGCTGGAATCCGGCGCATCGAAGCAGTTGCTGGCCATGAGGCCCGGAGCGCTTCGAAGAGTGATGCCGAGCGTCTCCAGGCCATGGCATCACGTCTTGGATCCCCTCTTGCCGAAGTGGAGAAGAAGCTCGAGACAACGCTAGCACATCAGAAGGAACTGGAAAAGGAGTTGGAGGCCTTCCGTCAGCGCGAAGCCGCCGGACTTGCCAAGAATCTGATCGATAAAGCCACCACAGGGGCGGTTGCCTCGATCGTGGAGGAAATTCTGGGAGCCGACGGCAATGCTCTTCAGGCCATAGCTGACGCCCTCAAGTCCTCTTTCGACGGAGTCATCTTCTTGGTTGGAGTCTCGGATGGAGCCGTGTCACTTGTTGCCTCCGTGGGTAAAGCCCATCAGGCCAGCCTTCCCGCTGGTAAAATCATCTCGGCAGTGGCCCCTCTTGTGGGAGGAAAGGGTGGAGGCAAGCCCGACAGCGCACGCGGCGGTGGCCGCGATATCTCAGGTCTTACCGCTGCACTGGCGAAGGCCAAGGAACTGATCGCCGTTGGGAAGATCTGATTTCAGATTAGAAGAATTTTCCCCGCAGAAACGAGCCTTAGGGAAAGGCGAGTTGTAGCCGCCATAGGCGGACCCATAGGGCGAGCCTTGCGGGAGCAAGCGAGTACAAACGCTGAAGACGCAGGGGGTTTCTAACCCACAGACGGAATCAGCAAAAACACACTTAAATAACTCTGATAAAGGAGCTTGCGAATTGATAGTTGCTTCTCCGAAAAGTGGCAAAAATAGCCGTTACAGAGAGGAAATACGAATTCCTTTGGCAAGTTTTGGCAAGTAGCAAGCCACAGGATTTCGGCAAAATAGGATCTTTCCAAAGCCTCTTGGATTGCCTGTTCCTCTGATCTCAAAAACGATCGTTTTTTAAGCAACTCCATGTGGAGTTGTTTTTGTGAACTATCGCCGACTCTAAAATCGTCTCAGAATCTAAGGCTCAAAAACCGACGTCCCCCCCCGAGCTCAAGGCTTGGAAGTTTCGATGAACCACCAGGCCTGCAAGCGACGCTACCATTTCCCCAATCTCAGAAACCCGTTGCATGATGGGATGCCGAGGGCGACGATTCACCACCAAATGAATCAATCACCCGCCTAAACACGAATGCTTGTCTTTCTGGATGAGTCGGGTGATCCCGGCATGAAGCTGACCGGAGGCTCCTCTGATCTCTTTATTGTTGCTCTGGTGATTTTCAATGATCAGGAGGAGGCTCAAGCCCTTGATACGAGAATAGATCTTCTGCGCCGTGAATTAAAAATGTGTGGGGCATGGAGTTCAAATTCCACAAAACCAATCAGGTCGTCCGTTCGACATTTCTCGAGGCAGTGGGGCGCTATGACTTTTTCTACTTCGGGATCGTCATCAACAAGCGCGAGCTCACAAGCCCGAATTTCCGAATCAAGGACTCCTTCTACAAATACGCGTGCAGCTTGGTCTTCGAGAACGCGAAGCCCCATCTGAATGATGCCACAGTGGTGATCGATGGCAGTGGAAGCCGTGATTTCAGAAATCAACTCAGCTCTTATCTGAAGCGACGGATCAATGATCAGAAGGGCGGCAACCGACAGATCGGCAAGGTGAAGATTCAAGACTCACATCGCAACAATCTGCTTCAGTTGGCCGACATGGTCTGTGGCGCAGTAGCTCGTAGTTATACGAATAAAAATGATGCCAAGGGCTATAGGAGGTTAATCTCCCACCGCGAGATGCGCGTTCAGGTCTGGCCCCGATAAAAAGGAAAGCCCCGACTCTATCCCTTACGGGAAGGCACTCCATACGGAGACGGTTTGAGTCGGGGCCAATTCCGAGTACAACAAAGCAGATTCCAATGCGGATTCAAGCCCTGTTTTCAGCCTCTCTGTAGGGCATGTTCCCAAGGCTTGGAAGTTTCGATGCACCGCCAGGCCTGCAAGCGACGCTTACCATTTCCCCAATCTCAGAAACCCGTTGCATGATGGGATGCCGAGGGCGACGATTCACCACCCCATGAATCACATTGTGCTTCCATCGCAGATTCATGGCGCAAGATTACTCCCATTCTTGGCACTTTTGGGAAGACCTCTTTCCGAGGGAGACGTGACGGTGGACTTTTCAAAACTTCGGCGTGTAGTTCCTGCTGCGATAGTCTCTCTCGCAGCCAGTGTCCATCTTTGGGAAAGGCAGAGGCGCCAGGTTCACTTCTCGGGCGTCCATGAATGCGAGATCCTCGGTTATCTGCAGAGAATGGACTTCTTCAAAGCCTGCGGAGTGGAAATGCAGGAGTCATTCCAGCGATGGGAATCCAAGGGGAGGTTTGTTCCGGTTTGCATGGTGACTCAGCCTATTGATGAAATGGGAGCCGATGTGGCTGGGTGTCTGGCTCCAGGAGGAGAAGATTATGAACACCCGATGAGCGGTCTCTTTGACACGATTGCCTACGTACTGACGGAGGTGGGTAATAATATCCGACAGCATAGCGGAGGAGTGGGTTATGCGGCGGCCCAGGTAAATCGGCAGGAAGGAATGATCAAGATGGCCCTCGCCGATAACGGGATGGGAATTCTGAAGAGTTTTCAATCTGTGGAAGCACCATGGAGTATGAGTACGACTCACGCTGAGGCGATCGCAAAGGCGCTTGAGCCCCGGATCTCCTGCAAAGCGGGTGAGCCGAATGAGGGGGTGGGGCTTACGCTGGTTGGGGAGATGGTTTCCATAATGAGGGGGTGGCTTCTCGTGGTGAGCGGGAATGGTGTTTTGATAAGCCGTCGGGATGGCTCCCGAACTCTGGAGGAACTTCCGGAGGGTGCTTTTTATCAGGGAACATTGGTCGCAATGAGCTTCCCGGAAACTGCGGCCAGTCACTACGCGGATCACCTTCGGAAGGCCAAGATCAAGTCTGGTCTCTTGCATCCGGGGTCGGGACGTGCCATTTTGGAACCATGAGCAATACTCACACGGTGAGCCTCGCAGAAGATTGCGGGTCGTTCCTTGCCGATGGAGCGACGGCCTTAGAGTACCGTCATCGCGCAATTGATCCTTACCTTAGCTTCTGTGAGAAAGTGACGCTGGATTTCTCAGGAGTACGCACGGCCAACAGCTCATTCATGAACGCACTGGTTTCCGGTTTACTTGAAAATCACGGTGAGGTCGTTCTGAAGAAGCTCGTCTTCAAGGGATGTAAACCAGCTCTTGCTGTTCTTGTGGAGTCAGCTATTGAGCTCGGAATCCGTAAGTCGGGCGGTCGAATCACCGCCTAAAGTTGCTTTTGCGCCCTGATGCCCCAAGGGCACAGGGATGAATTTTTCCCAAGGCTCGCAAGATCGGATGGAGAGCAAGGCGGCCAAGGGAAGGCGTAGTAGTCCTACGCCGACCGCAGGCCAACACAGCTATCCGCCGATATCGCGAGACTTTAGCCCTGGCCGTAGGAGGATTCGACAAGCTGCGCCACATCCCTGTAACCGTAATCGACTTCGTAGATCTGCTTGAAACATTCGACGGCCTTTTCCTGGTCTCCCATTGATTTGTAAACAGTGCCCAGGTTGTAGAGGAGGTCTTTTTTAACTGAATCCATGCCAACCAATTCGGTGACGGCATCGGAGAGTGTCTTCGCCGCAAGGTCGTTCATGTTGCGGGCCACATAACACTGCCCCAGCTTGCCCATTGCCTTGAGGCGGATGCTGGGGTTCATGCGGGCCCTCTGGAAATGACCGATCGCATCCTGTGGTTCCCCATCATCCATAAGGGCAACTCCCAAATCGAAGTGGGCGATCAGATCCGTGGGATTTCGATCGACACGCTCCCGCGCCTCCGCGAGGACAAAGGATGCACGTTGCTTCCGCAGTTCCTCCATCTCCTCGCGGTAACGGGGAGCCTCGGGATCATCTGGCGAAGCAGCCAGATACTCCTCACGTGCCGTGAAGGCATCATCGATCTGGTGCAACTGCAGATCACTAATCTTCCGGCTGATCGTGGTGTCGGCGCCTCCTGAGAGGCCAAGCACGTACCGATACCACTCGAGGGAATTCTCCAAATCCCCTTTCTGCTCGTAGAGCTCTGCAATCTTGCGTGATTTATCAACACTCTGTGGTTCCGCCTGCACAGCGGCGGAGAGTTCCGCAATCTGACTGTCGATCATCTCGTCGCTTTTGACGACGCGCGACTGCTGCTCCAGAGAGACAGCCTCTTCCTTGTTCTTGATGAGGTCACGGTAGCTATCGGCGACTTCCCATCCGCCCTGCTGAACCGACTGGGAGGCCGAGGCGTCCTTGCTGCCCTTCATGGCAAGCATGTCATTGGGATTGATCGCGAGGAGCTTGTTATAAAGCTCCACGGCGCGCGACGGATCTCTGGGCTTTCCGTTCTCATCCCTCTCCATGCAGAAGGAGGCGTAGCGGTTGAGCTGAACTTTATCTTTGGGATTACCCTCGAGGGTTGTCTCGAAGGCAAAGAAGGCGAGTTCCTTCATGGGGGGATCCCATTTCAGGGCAGCTTCCTGAAGAAAGGTATTCGCCTGAGCGTTGAAGGGATCATCGGCCAGGATTTCTTCCAACAGAGAAAGGAGAGCTACAAGGTCATCTTTTCTCTTGAAACCTCCGGCCTTCATCAGAGCCATCGAGGATCCTCCGCCAAGACCCGATAAGAACCCTTTCTTGATCGTCTTTGACTTCTCGATCGCAGCCTTGCGGGCCAGCTTTCTGCCGTCCAAAAATTCGGGTATACTTTGGAGTAATCCCTGGCAGATCTGGATGACATAGGGGAAGTTCTTCTGCTCCATGGCGCTGACGGCCTTGAGCCATGACTGCTTCTGCTGGGGAGAGAGATCTTTCTGAGTTTTCAAGGGGGAAAAGAATTAGCAGTACGGCCCTGCTTCCGCAAGCGGCTCAACCAAGGATTATCGGAGGATTAGCCAAGAAACGTGGGGGTCACTGCGAGGGAGGCCGAGATCGTCGAACCAGCCGCGATATGCTGGATCCCCTTCTTCTGCTCGAAGGGAACGGGAGGGTTATGATCCGGCAATCCCCAGCAGGGCTCGATGCACACGAAGGGATCCCCGTTGCTCCAGAGTGTCAGGTAAGGGGCCTCGGAGTAATCGCACTCGATGCGATGTCCCAGTGCAGGGGCCTCCAGAACGAAGCGACGGTCGCTGACTCCTTCCAGATCCAGGAGAAAGGAGCCTGGAAGATCCTTTTTCGGGAAAGGCATCTCTCCACCGGTAAAGGGAATTTCCTGAACAGTCCCGTCTAGGAAATCGCCTGGAGCCATCTCCCTGCGATAGTTGCCGGCCGGCAGTATGACCCTGGCACTCTCCAGAGAACCGACATCAAATCCGGGATGCCATCCGAAGCTCAGAGCCACGGGGTGCTCCTCGCGGTTTTCAAATTCGAACCTCATCCGCATACTTCCCTGCGAAACGCCATAGGTCAGGCGCATCGCCACCTTGTAGGGATAGGCATCCGCTGGAATCTCTGCGGGATCGACATGATAGGTTATCATCCCAGTTGCGAGATCGACCTCGGGCTGAGGGAATGCATGACTGCGGACAAAACCGTGGTTCCCCCCCTTGATCGGGTGCCCCTCGTAAATCGATTGCTGCTTCCAGAGGCGATGGACAAAATAGCCCATCACCGTGGCGTGGTTGCCCCAGCCCGAGGCCGGCTTCTCCACCTGACCGTCGCGCCAGAGAAAACCCTCCCACTCCCCCTTGCCATTGCGGAGGGCCAGACTCACCGGTTCCGCACCGGTCCGGCAGATGACAAGACGCAGCCCAGTTGTCTCATCAGTGATCTGATCAAGAGGTCCGGCAACAGATTCCAGGACTTGGTGGGTAAACATGGGAAAAGAATGAATTACGAATTATGAATTATGAAGCCCTAAAGAAATTTAGGGAACTCTAAGGAACTCTAAGGAACCGCCGAATAAATCCCATGGAACCCGTTCAACTCCGCGACGAAGATCTCACGGAAAGCTTTGCCCGTTCTTCCGGGCCAGGAGGCCAGCACGTGAATAAGGTCTCCACAGCCGTGACGCTCACTCATATCCCGACGGGTCTCTCCGTGACGGTCACCGACTCCCGCAGCCAGAGCATGAACCGTAGGATAGCCAGAGAGCGCCTCACGGAAAAGATCACGGAACAAAGGGCGCTCAGGCGACAGAATGCCAGAGCAGCGGCAGCCAAGGCTCGTCGGAGGCTTGCCCCCAGATCCCGCTCTGAGAAGAGAAAGCTGGTCGAGGGAAAGCGTCACCGCTCCGAGATCAAGAAGGGACGCGGGCGGGTCTCTGAATGATCTCATTAGATAGTGTAGTCACGAGATATTGGCCCAGAGGGCAATGCAACGGATGTGGATGGCAGCAAGGAAAGAAGAGGCATTCTTCGCATATCGGGTAGCGATACCGCGCCACCGTTAGAGGTGAAGGAAGGCATTTTCAACGAGATGTCTCAATCGGTAGAGATCTTTGTCGTAGGGTCGTAGGGTCGTAGGGTCGTAGGGTCATTGGGTCGTTGAGTTCTTCTGTTCCTTTTTTTGGGGGGGGATGACAACCTGCATGCCTTGCTCTTGGG
>JBAXXS010000030.1:0-21330 GCA_037127835.1 Verrucomicrobiota bacterium
TTAGACGTTCTTGGAACTAAGCGTTTCTACCAATTGAGGGATCGTGAGGCCGAGGTGATCTTCCCCCTATGAATGAAACTCATTATGACCCTGGAAATCCCGGTATCTTGGAGGAGTTCACCAGAACGGCTCATGTCCCTATCTTGGGCAATGGTAATTCCTTGATCGTTGATTGGACGATGCCCCCTCATGCGCGTGGTGTTGTCCTCTTTGCCCACGGTAGCGGAAGCGGCAGGCAGAGCTCGCGCAATAGGGCCGTCGCCAAGTATCTGGTCAGTCGCGGCATAGGGACCTTCCTGATGGATCTCCTGAGCATTGAGGAAGAGCGGATCGATAATGTGACTCGTCATCTGCGCTTCGACATCCCCCTGCTTGCCAAGCGTCTCGAGTTGGCAACCCACTGGATACGCTCTCAACCCGAGTCGAGGGATCTCCCCCTCGGTTACTTCGGTGCAAGCACCGGTGCTGCGGCCGCACTCGTGGCTGCGGCAAAACTGCAGGATGAGATATCAGCTGTCGTCTCCCGGGGGGGGCGACCCGACCTGGCCGGCAGCGCCTTGGCAGACGTCACTGCCCCCACACTGCTGATCGTGGGAGGAAGAGACCCCGAGGTCGAAGATCTCAATCGGCAAGCTCTGGCACGCCTCTCCTGCAACAAAAAACTCTCGATCATCCCGGGGGCAACACACCTCTTCGACGAACAGGGTACCCTCGATAAAGTTCAGGTCCTGGCGGCCAACTGGTTTCTAAAGCAATTCCCCGTCCGGGAACCGATAACCATGATCAAGGGAGGAGAGTTCCGATGATGCGATTCCACGACAGAAAGAAGGCCGGCCAACTGCTCGCACTTCAGCTGGCGCGCTACAAGGGTTGTAGCGATGTACTCGTCCTTGCACTGCCACGTGGAGGAGTCCCGGTGGCCCATGAGATCGCCTCAGTGCTTCATTGCCCACTTGATGTGCTCGTGGTGAGGAAACTGGGTGTTCCGGGACACGAAGAGATGGCCATGGGGGCCATCGCCACAGGTGGAATCCGCCTGATCAACCCGGATATTGTTTCCGCTCTCGGCATCACTCCCGAAGCCGTCGAGGATGTCGAGCGCAAGGAGGAGGCGGAGCTATTTCGCCGTGAGAGAAGCTATCGTGGAAACCGCCCCTCGCTCGATACGAGCAACAAGACGATCATCTTGGTCGATGACGGCATCGCCACGGGAGCGACTATGCAGGCGGCGATCGCCTCTCTGAGACAGCGTCGTGTCAGGAAGATCATCGTGGCTTCTCCGGTCGCGCCACATTCGGTGGTCTTATCACTCCGTCGCGTGGCTGACGACGTTGTCACGATGATGAATCCGGAAGACTTCGGCGGAGTGGGACGCTGGTATGAGGATTTCTCCCAAACCTCCGATGAGGAAGTGCAGCAGCTTCTAGAGGCTGACCGTGAGAGCTCTCTAACCACGCGACATCTATGAAAACCGAGACTGAGATCCTTCGGAGATCGGTGATTCCCCTCACCGGCGGCCCCGATGATTTTGATCCGCTGATCGAACGGGCACGGAACAAAAGGGTGGTCCTTCTAGGAGAGGCCTCCCATGGAACCCATGAGTTCTACAAAGTTCGCGCCGAGATCACGAAACGCCTGATCCGCGATCTCGGCTTCAATGCGGTCGCTATCGAGGGAGACTGGCCCGATGCCTACAGGGTGAACCGCTACGTGCAAGGAATAGGCGGCGATCCGGAGGCAATCGATGCGCTGGGGGGATTCAAACGCTTCCCTCAATGGATGTGGCGCAATACCGATACCCTCGATTTTATTGGTTGGCTCAGGACCTGGAATGAATCTGTCGATGACGACCATCGGAAGGGACATCATGACGGGAAATTCGCAACGGGATTTTATGGTCTGGATCTTTACAGCCTGAACGCTTCGATGAAGGCTGTGGTTGATTCCCTCCAGGAGATCGACGCGGCT
This sequence comes from Verrucomicrobiota bacterium, assembly GCA_037127835.1. Lineage (GTDB taxonomy): Bacteria > Verrucomicrobiota > Verrucomicrobiia > Chthoniobacterales > UBA6821 > UBA6821. The sequence continues at coordinate 1,969 of JBAXXS010000030.1, forward strand.
TCAGCGAAGCGAGTAGCCACTCATTACTCATGTTTCGACCATTATGACAGTGACACTCAGCGCTACGGACTCCTGGCAGGCTCAGGGATGTCCGAGAGCTGCAGGCAGCAGGTAATTGCCGCGATCGCTGAACTCCAAGTCAGGAGAGAATCGTATCTGGGGCGAGACGGGACGCGTGCGGCCGACGATTTCTTTGATGCCGATCAGAATGCACGTCTCGTCCATGACGCGGAGGAGTACTACCGCACGATGTTCCGCCACGATGTCTCCTCGTGGAATCTCCGAGACAAGCACATGATGCAGACGCTGCTACTCCTGATGCACCATCTCAAGCAGACAAGACTCAGGGCGAAGGTAGTGGTCTGGGCCCACAATTCCCACCTCGGCAATGCCTCCGCCACCTCGATGAAGCAACGGGGGGAATTCAACATCGGCCAGCTTGTCCGGGATCATTTTCAAGAGGAGGCGCTCGCCGTGGGATTCACGACGCATCACGGAACGGTCACTGCTTCTTCCGACTGGGATGGTCCCGCGGAGCGCAAGTGTGTCAGACCGGCTCTCCCGGATAGCTACGAAGAATTCTTTCATGAAACAGGCATCCCCAACTTCTGGCTTGATTGCCACGCCGATCCGAAAGTCGAGCAGATCCTACGGAACCCGCGTCTGGAGCGTGCCATCGGGGTGATCTACCGGCCCGAGACGGAACGCCAGAGCCACTACTTCAGGTCGACGCTGCCCGATCAGTTCGATGCCATCCTTCACTACGACGAGACCAGAGCGGTGGAGCCACTGGAACGCACACTCGAGTGGGTTGCCGGAGAAGTCGACGAAACCTATCCCAGCGGGCTCTAGTTCTGAGTTTTCCCGCAGAGGCGCAGAGGCGCAGAGGCGCGGAGGAGGATGACAGATGAATAAGATATGTGTTGGTCTTGATAAAGAAGGCCCCGAAGAAACCCAATATCTACAAAATCATTTTCCCTCCTAATTCCTTTCTCTGCGCCTCCGCGCCTCTGCGGGATTACTTCACCCTTCTGCCACTTCTTTTTTCAATGGCAGGAGCCAGGAGAAGAATGCGGCCATGGCGAGGGCAGTAACAATGATCCCGAGAGACCAGACTGTCGGGAAGTGACCGTGAAAGTGAGGATCAAGCCAGAACATCTTCAGGCCCACAAAGCAGAGGATGAATCCGAGGCCGTACTTGAGGTAATGGAACTTGGAGGCCATTCCAGCCAGGAGAAAGAACAGAGCTCGTAGCCCTAGGATCGCGAAGATATTCGACGTGAACACGATGAAGGGTTCCTTGGTGATGGCAAAGATGGCAGGGACACTGTCGACAGCGAAAATGATATCGGTGAACTCGATGAAGATGAGCGTCAGGAGGAGCGGTGTCCCCATGAGGCGTCCCGATTCCCTGATGAGGAACTTCCCATCGTGCAGACCCGGTGATATCGGCAGGAACTTCTTCAGGAGGCGAAGGAGGACATTCTGAGCCGGATCCGGGTGGGACTCGGGACCGAAGGCAACCTTGAGGCCCGTGAAAGCCAGAAAGACTCCGAAAACGAGCGGCACCCAGGAGATCTGCATAAGCACCGATCCGAGGGCGATGAAGAGGGCGCGGAAGACGATGGCACCGAGGATGCCGTAGAAGAGGATCTTATGCCGGTACTTCGGCGGGATCGCAAAGAAGTCGAAGACCACAAGGAAGATGAAGAGATTGTCGATCGAGAGGCTCTTCTCAACCAACCAACCGGAAAGAAACTCGAGACTGCACTGCTTGGCGAGGACCTTGGGGTCGTATCCGGCCAGCCTCGGATCCTGAGGAAAGATATGCAGCCCATAGAAGTAGAGGCCTACGCAGAAAAGCAGAGCCAAGGAAACCCACAGGAGCAGATTGAAGAGGGCCTCCCGGTGACCTATCTCATGCTCCTTCCCATTCCTGCGACGCATGTCCAGAAAGAGACTTCCAAGAATCATGAGGAGAAAGAGTCCGTAGAGCCACCAGACGCGCTCCATGGGAAAAAGCTCTGGATGATAGGCGGTGGCGATCATTGGGAATCAGCCTCTTCGTCCAACGAAAGCTTAGGATCACGACTGACAAGCAGCTTGTCGATGCGCTGACGCTCCATATCGACAACCTCAAAGTGGAAGCCGTTCTGCTGAAACTTCTCACCCTCTTCAGGGATATGGCCGAGATGATGCAGGACAAACCCGCCGATCGTCTGGTACCGGTTGGTCTCCAACTCCTCATCGGACAACTCCAGGGAGATAGCCTGGGCTGTCTCCTCGAAATCGAGCTGGGCATCGATCAGCCAGCTCCCATCCTCGCGCGTGATGATCTCGGGATAATTCTGACGGACACCGCGCTCGGGCAATCTGCCGACGATGGCCTCGACCACATCCTTGAGGGTCACCATCCCCTCGACCACACCGAACTCATCGACGACGAGAGCGACATGACGGCGGGTGTTCCTGAACTCCTCGATAAGGCGCGGGGCCATCATGGTGGAAGGGACAAAGAGCGGTGGGTTCAGTACGTCGACGAGTTTCACCGCTCCAGTCAGGGAGATGTTAGCCCAGAGAGACTTTACCGAAACGATGCCTCGGATGTTGTCAGGGGTCCCCTGAAAGACAGGGTAATCGGAATGACCGGCCCCGGCGATTCTGCGCCAGTTCGCTTCGTTCGTATTGTCAAGATCGAGCCATGTCACCCGGGAGCGAGGGGTCATGAGTTCCGCCGCAGACTGCTCGTCGAGATCGAGCACCCCCTCGACCATCTCCTTCTCGGCAGGGTCAAAGGCGCCGCTCTCCAGTCCCTCGTCCATGATCTGCAGGACCTCATCCTCGGTCTGCTCGGCAGTGCGGCGGGGATCGAGATGCAATAGCTTTAGGGTCGAGGCGACAAAAGCCCAACCCAACTCGCCCAGCGGATCGATCCAAACAGTCATCCAACGAGCCAGGCGAGAGAGGGCCCGGATCGGTAGGGAGGTATGAAGCGATTCCCCGATAGCTCTCGGAAGCAGTATCCCGAAGAGCAGAATCAGAAAGGAAATCACCGTTGTGACAATCCCTATCCAGGCAGGGAGAAACATCACCCTGCCCTCATGATCGAGGATCAGGAGATCGCGCGCTGCAAGTACCGAAGCCAAGGTAAAAAGAAACACCGAGGCGAGGCGCAAACCTGGACGGGGTCGCGATCCTGCATCCACATAGGAGGCCACTGAGTCGGCATCACCACGGCGCTTCAGCAGGACCACATCGGCCATCACGCAGATCCCGCCCAATAAGATAAGGACAAGCGGCAAGAAGCACATCAGCAGATAATCAACAGTATCGACGGTATTCATCCAAAAAATCAGTTCAGCAATGCCGCAAGCTTGGAGGGGGAAACCTCCAGCAGTGTCTCGACGGCTAGATCGCACTCACTCAGGGAGGAGAGCGGGTTTGTGGTGGCGACGCCAACGACCTTCATCCCTCCGCGTCTTGCCGCCTCGATCCCTGCAAAGGCATCCTCGATGACAAGGCAACGCTGGGGAGGAAACCCGAGCAACTCGGCTCCCTTCAGGAAAACCTCGGGATCGGGCTTCCCAAGCAGAACATCGCTACCGCTGACAACTTGATCGAAGAACTCATCCAGACCGGTAGCTGCAAAAAGTGCATCCAGATTACCCCTCGGAGTGGAGGATCCAACAGCACGTGGAATCCCAGCCTGCTTCAGGGCAATCAGCAATTCGCGGGCACCAGGCAACACAATGACTCCCTCGGCGGCCACAAGCTGGCGGTAGAGCTCCTCTTTCCGATCGGCCAACTCACAGACAAGAGCCTGATCATTGCCCCAGCCCAGAGCCGGGATGATCACCTCGTTCTTTTTGCCGAATCCGGCCTTGAAATGTCCTTCGGGAAGAATAAGTCCCCGTTCAGAGGCCAAAAGTTCCCAAGAACGCTCATGCTGGGAGGAGGAATCGATCACGACACCATCCCAGTCAAACAGAACACCCCAAGGATTAGACATTGGATAAAGAATGAGGGATTCGTGAGGGTGCGGCAACGTCATTCTCGAAGGGTTGCACTCCTCAGACGCTTGGGCGAAACTCCCCATCACGCATGAGCCACCGAAATTTCTTTCCCTTGCTGGGCTTGATTCTCGCGACAGCTCTCCCGATCTGCGCCAAGGATCCCAGTTCGGAAAACCGCGGTGCCGCCGTCGGACAAAACCTCTCAGCAAGCGTGGTGAGGATCGAGGTGACGGATCAGGAAGCGGATTATGCCTCCCCGTGGAATGCGGGTCATATCGGAGGAGGCATCGGATCGGGATTCGTCATCATGGCTCCCAGCGGGAAGAAACGAATCCTGACCAATGCCCATGTGGTCAGCAATGCACGCTTCATCATGCTGACCCGCGAACGTGTGAGCCATCCCTATACGGCCCATGTGGAATTCATCGCCCACGATTGTGATCTTGCTCTCCTGAGCGTTGATGACCCTGCCTTCTTCGATGGAACTATACCCCTGGAACTCGGCGGGGTACCCGCAATCGAGAGCGGCGTGAGTGTCTATGGATATCCGCTCGGAGGGGAACGCCTCAGTGTGACCAGAGGCGTGGTCTCAAAGATCGATTTCGACCTATACACGCACTCCGGAGTTGATTCTCACCTGGTGATCCAGATCGATGCCGCGATCAATCCGGGCAACAGCGGTGGACCCGTCCTGCAGGATGGGAAGGTGGTAGGGGTCGCCTTCCAGGGATATTCGGGGGAAGTTGCCCAGAATGTCGGCTTCATGATCCCTATCCCGGTGATCTCCCGATTCCTCAAGGATCTCTCCAAGGGATCCTACACAGGCTACACTGATCTCTCGATCGCCTTCAGGCCGCTTCTCAGCGCACCTTCCCGCAAGGTCCTCGGCTTGCCGAATGATGACCTCGGAGTGCTCGTCACCGATGTGCAGGAGAATGGCTCCTCCTATGGATTCCTTCAGAAAGGGGATGTGCTTCTCTCAATCGACAATCATCCCATAGCAAGTAACGGACGGGTCGAACTCGAAGGGCAGTCGGTCGACATGACGGAGGTGGTGGAACAGAAGTTCGAGGGTGAGAAGGTTCGCTTCAATATTCTGCGTCAAGGCGCCACCACGGCAGTGGAATTCCCGATGGCGGGAACCTGGCCCTTCCGGATGCAGGGAAATGCCTATGATGAGAAGCCCCGCTATCTGCTCCACGGAGGACTGCTTTTCCAACCCCTCGACAGAAACTTCCTGAATGCAGACAGCATGGCCGATCTGAGGATCAAGCGGGCCTTTGAGAACTTCGTGGAAAAACATCTCTACCTGCAACGGCCCGAGATCATCGTTCTGAGCCGGGTGCTGGCCGATCCCATCCACAAGGAATGTGACGGTCTTCGTCCCGGGATCGTGGACTCGATCAACGGAAGGAAAATCCGCTCACTTGCCGATGTCAGCGCGGCATTCGATCAACCGACCCGTTACGATGTCGTGATCCTGGATGGTGTCGGGGTGCCGATCGTCCTGAGCCGTGAAGAGGCGCTGAAAGCAAATCCCCGCATCATGAAAACCTACAGCATCCCCTCACCCCGGAATCTCTAAGGGTCTAAGTATCTCAGGACGCGAAGCAACCACCGATGAAAAGATTCCTTCACATGCTCCGGTTACTTTTACTTGCGTTTCTGTCACTCGTGACGGGTTGCCAGGAAAAGAATACGCCTTCGCAAAGGCTGGGTGAATCAGTCCTCCGGGTCACATCGACAATCCAATATCCCGATAACAGGCGCCCCTGGCTCAAGAAGAAGCCGTTCACCCGCATCGGACTTGGGACGATCATCGAGGGTGGACGACTTCTAGTCACGGCGGACATGGTCGCCCATGCAAGCTACATTAGCTTGGAGAAGCCGGAGGACGGACCGAAGGGCACGGCAACCATTGAGTCGCTCGACGAGGAATGCAATCTGGCAATCCTGAAGCCGGTGGAACCCGAACTCCTCAAGGGAACCCATCCCCTCTCACTCTCCGCGATGATCACGCCCGGGTGCTCTGTTCAGATCCTCCAACTCGAGCCTAACGGAGCACCTGCTCTAAGCCCTGCCAGCTTGACCACAGTCGCGGTGATGCCTTATTCCCCGGATGGAGGAGCTTACCTGCTCTATCGTGCTTCCACGACGATCCCGCAACGGGAGGGAAGCTTCGTCATTCCGGCGCTACACGAGGGAAAACTCGCGGGCCTCGTGATGCGTTACGATCCCCGGACACAATCGGCGGACATTATACCCTCACCGCTGATCGGTCGCTTCCTGAAGGAATGCGAAAAGCCCGGCTACTCGGGATTGGCGCGCGCCGGACTGACCTACGGAGAGGCTCGCGGAAAGACATTGCGCGAATGGCTTGGTGCAGGAAAAGACCTCAATGGTGTCATCATCACGTCCCTTGATTCAGGCGGCCCCGCGGAGAAAGCAGGCCTCCGGAAGGGGGATCTTATCGTTCGTGCGGGCGGCAAGCCCATCGATGGCGAGGGAAACTACACCGACCCTCGCCTGGGAAAAATCAACTTCAGCAATCTTGCCACCCTGGAATCCTCACCAGGCGATAAAGGGGAAATTGTGTACTTCCGGAGCGCCGGTGAAGGGACCGGCACGCTGGGAACGACAACGCTAACGCTGGAAGGAAGGAATACGCTGGCCGAAATCAGTCCAGCACGCCTGCAGGGCGACTCTGTTCCTTACACTTTCCTGGGGGGGCTTCTCTTTCAGGAGCTGAGCAGACCTTACCTTCGCGAATGGGGTGTTAACTGGAGAAACGACGCCCCTCAGAATCTCGTTGCCCTTGATGCAATTCAGGAAGATTTGCCGAAAGATCAGAAAAGACTGGTCATCCTCTCGGCAGTTCTCCCTTCGTCACAGACCATCGGACTTCAGGAACTTGCCAACAAGGTTGTGGTGAAAATCAATGGAATGCCGATCCACGGTCTGGCTGACGTGAACGAGGCGGCAAAGCATCCCAAAAACGGCTTTCAACGCATCGATCTCGAAGGTTCAGCAGGCCCGATCACTCTGGATAACGCCTCACTGGAATCTGAGGAAGCTCAACTGAGGAGCGAATACGGCATCCCTGCTAAGTCTGACTCCTTGGCCAATCCCCGGTAAACTCGTGCAACCAAAAGAGAGGGGGACCCTCCAAACTTCGGTTTTTGACGCTCGACGCGATGAGTAGAGTGGCTAATTTAGCCAATCTGCCTTTCTAATCATGTCCGAACGCACACTCGTCGTCGTCCCTACCTATAACGAGAGAGAGAACCTCCCAAATCTGGTCGAGCGTCTCTTCGCGTTGACTGAGCGTGGCGAGATCCTCGAGATTCTAATAGTCGATGACGGCTCACCGGATGGCACAGGCCAATGGGTGTCAGAGACCGCCACGCGCGATCCTCGCCTCCATCTCCTCTCCCGCACCGCCAAAAACGGCTTGGGCCGAGCCTACGTGGCAGGATTCCAATGGGCTCTGGAACACGACTACGACCTTGTCGTCCAAATGGATGCCGATTTCTCTCACAGTCCGGAAGATGTGCCTAATCTCCTTGAGGGGATCCGAACAACGGGCGCGGATCTGGCCATCGGCTCCCGCTATGTTGGTGGGATCCGCGTCATCAACTGGCCTCTCAAGCGACTTGTGCTCAGCGTGGGCGCCTCTTATTACGTCAAATGGATCACCGGACTTCCTGTCTGGGATCCAACCGGAGGATTCAAGTGCTGGCGTCGCCGGACGCTGGAAGCAATCGACCTTCCCACTGTGAAATCGAACGGTTACGGCTTCCAGATTGAGATGAATCACCGCACCTGGACGCGTGGTTTCAAGGTTGCCGAGGTTCCGATCATCTTCGCAGATCGCATCGAGGGAGTCTCAAAAATGTCCAAGAAAATCGTCGTCGAAGCGCTCCTGATGGTATGGGGACTCCTGATTAATAATGGATTCCGTAGATCTCCCCGCGCCAAGCAATCCTGAGCTTCGATTCTCTTTCAATCATCCGAACTAACTCTCTTTTTACACCTACCCCAATGAGCTCTGCGGAAATAACGCCTTCCTCCATTCCTGAATCTGCCGTCTCGGTAGAAGAACGGGTTCATCCCTTCCGGATCTTCGACAAGCACGAGCGCTTGACGGCCATCATCTGCTTTCTCATAGCGCTGGTGACATATTGGGCGACCGTGATGCCAAATATCGGCCTCAACGACGACGGCGAGATGGCGACTGCAGCCCTGCATTTCGGCGTGATGCACCCCTCCGGCTATCCGCTCTGGACAATTCTAGCAGGGCTCTTCAGCCATATCTTCCCGTTTGGCAACGGATCCTGGAAAATCAATCTCTTCTCCGGGCTCTGCACGGCGATTGCGGCAGGTGTCTTTTCTCTGGTCTCGCTGAATGCGACACGATGGTTGGGTGTGCAGAAGTTGCCTGCGACGATTCTGTCCGTCGCCTCGACCCTTACCTTCATCTGGGTAACACCGATCTGGTCGCATGCGGTTGTCGGAAAGGGACTCTACGCACTCCATGTCTGCCTGATGATGATCTATCTGATGCTTACTTATCTCTGGATCAGAAGGCCTCACTGGAAGAATGCCTTTGTCTGGTTGGTCTTCGTTTTCTGCCTTGGGATGAGCAATCACCACATGACTCTGGCCATGGCCTTCATGCCTCTGATGGTCATCCTGCTGCTGCATGCAGAACTCTTTTGGGAATACACAGTCTACAGCATTCTGGTCGCAAGCCTTCTCTACCTGGGCTTTGCCTACCTCTCCACCGACCAATACCATCTCATGGCGATGAAGGCTGCTGTCCGGCTCTTCTACACAGTGTGGGCTGGGTTCCTCCTCTTGATCATTGTGCGTCGCAAGCTCACCGAGTGGCGGCAGGGTCTGCTGCTTTTTGTCGCGGTCTTTGTCGGCCTGCTCCCCTATGCCTACATGCCCTTCGCTTCCTCGACGAATCCCCCGATGAACTGGAGCTATTGCAGCACTCCCGAGGGATTCTTCTACGCCATCAACCGCTCCCAGTACTGGGGAACTCTGGCCGATCAGCTTCAGGGCACGGTCGGCAAACTCGTCGGCGTCGCCCCTGCCGAGAAACCGAAGGGACCGAAAGCCCCGGATGATGAGAGCGCTATGCAACAATTTGCGGGATACTGCAAAGTCTACTGGAGCGTTCTCGCCCGTAATGTTTCACCGATTCCATTGATCTTTGCCCTTCTCGGCTTTGCTCTTTTCTGGCGATTGTCTCGGGAGCAACGGATCTGGTTTTACCTGCTGGTCATCGGCTTTTGTCTCGCTGCATTCCTGGAACCCATCCAGGCACCAAACGGCTATGATAATTCCGGATGGGACATGCAGTATCAGTACCAGAGCCTCTGCTACGGCTTCTTCATCATGCTGGCGAGTTACGGGGCAGCCATGATCTGCGCCTCGCTTCAGCAAGGAAAATCCCGACCTCTGTCGTGGACAATACCGGGCATTTCAGCCGCAGTTGCCCTCTACACCTTGGTAGTCTGCTATCCAAAAAGCACCCAACATGGTCACTGGTTCGGATGGATGTATGGGCACGACATGCTCGTCGACCTGCCGAAGGATAGCTTTGTTTTCGGAGGGACTGATCCAGGTCGCTTTGTGCCAACCTACATGGTCTTCGGAGAAAGCTTCGAGAAAACGAAGAGGGATCCGAACTTCGACCGTCGGGATCTCTACATCGTGACCCAGAACGCCCTGGCCGACACCTTCTACAATCGCTACATCCGCTCCCACTACACCACGGAGCGCCCTACGACCTTCGGTTGGTTCGAGAAGCTTCTAGGCCGCGATCACACCTATCCGAATGAGACCCTCACCCTTCCCCATCGGGAGGATATCATGGCCCTCTTCGAGGTGCTGATGAACCAGTACCAGAAAAATCCCCAGGTAATGCCAAACCCTCAGAGCGATCCTGTCGCCCTGAACTCGGCTGTGGCCGAATGGATCTTCCTGCGCAACCGCGACAAGAAGGACGGGGCTCCCCGGCATTTCTATGTGGAGGAGAGTTTCCCTATGCAATGGTCCTATCCTTACGCCATCCCTCACGGGCTTTGCTACGAGATCGCCCATGACAAAATGGACGCCCTGCCTCCCGGAACGGCTGAGAAGGATCTCGCTTGGTGGGATGATTACATCAAGAAACTCGATTCCGTACCCGGTTTCCGCAATGACGATCTGGCCCTTCATTCCTTTGCCAAATTGCGAAATACCGGTGGTAACATCTATACCTTCCGTAACATGCGTCCAGAGGCGGAGCGTGCTTACAGACAGGCTCTCTCTCTCTGGCCGGCTAATACCGAGACCACCAGCAATCTCGTCAATCTGCTCACCCAAGAGGGACGTTTTCAGGATGCCCGAGATCTCGTGGCGGGGTTCCTCCCGATGGATCCCAACAGCAAGGTGCTTCAGCGACTAACTGCGGTCACAGAAGCTCGGCTAAAGGCCGCCAAAGAGCTCCCGATGCAACTCGCAGGACTGCAGGTAAATCCGACCAACAGGCAGGCACTGGCGCCGGTCCTCCAAAGCCTCATGATCCTGGGTCGCCTGGGCGATGTCGACACAACCATCTCCAATGCCGTCGCCACAACGCCAAAAGACGTCTCATTCCTCAGGGACATGATCAACTTCTATGCCACCCAGGGGCGCATTCCTCAGGCGCTGGAAGTTGCAAAAGTCCTCGAGAAAGCGCAACCCGACCAGTGGGATATCCCCTTCACCATTGCAAAATACGACCTTATCACGGGACAGCGCGAGGCGGCCTTCACCAACTTGCATCGTGCAATTCAGCTTGGGGGAAATACCGCGCTTCAGCAAATCAGCCGTGAGCAGATATTCCAACAGGTGGCACAGGATCCAGCATTCCAGCAGGCCATTCAGCCAAATGCTCCAGCCCAGGCCGGGACTCAGGCTTTGGGGGAAATGATTTCCAATGCGATCAGCACAGCCCCAGCGTCATCTGCAACACCCAAGCACTCCAAGAAAAAGAGCCAGTAGAACTGAGAACTAAAAAGAAAGAGCTCGGGCGGAGGCGCAGAGTCGCGGAGTTTCTTTCTTGGAGACTGCTGGATTTTAAGCAACCGCCCAACTCCCAACTCCTTTATCTCTTTACCCTCTGCGTCTCTGCGCGATGTTTTTCCCTTGATGCCTTAGTAGACCAAGGGAGCATTCTCTCCCTCTTCCTTCAATTTGGCCGCCTTTGCCTCGGCAAGGATTGATTCCTGCTCCACGACTTTTTCCTGTAGGAAAGCTTTCAATTCAGGAATCCCCTCACCCAGTTCGGCGCATATCGGGAGGATCGTGACACCCTTGAATTTCTTTTTGAAGAGCTTCAGGTTGGCCATTGCTTCAGGCATGTCCATCTTGTTGGCAACGATGCACCAGGGACGTTCTGCGAGTTCGGGATTATAGAGTTCCAGTTCCTTGCGAAGAGCATTCAGATCATCCAAGGGGCTGCGTCCCTCGGATCCAGCCATATCTAGCACCATGAGTAGATAGGCGCAGCGCATGACATGACGCAGGAATTGATGGCCTAGGCCCCTGTTCTCATGAGCTCCCTCGATCAATCCGGGAATGTCGGCAACGGTTGTCTTGTGATAATCCTCAAGGTCGACAACTCCAACCTGCGGGTTGCGCGTGGTGAAAGCATAAGAGCCAACCTTAGGATGCGCACGCGAGATTGCCCGGAGAAGAGTCGACTTGCCTGCATTCGGATAACCGACCAAACCGGCAAAGGCGATGGAGCGCATCTCGAGCAGGAACCAACTTTCGTCACCTTCGGTTCCTTCGGTGAAACGTCTGGGAGCCTGATTGCGTGAACTCTTGAAGTGGATGTTGCCACGTCCCCCTTTTCCTCCGTGACAGATGATAAATTCCTTGCCCACCTCATCCAGGTCAGCAACCAGATCCTCGGGCATCGGATCGGCGAGGCCTTTCTTGGCGCGGGGCTCATTGGAGGGGAGCTCTTCCCCATCAATCAGCTCAGGCTCGGCAAAGGGATCGTGAGGAGCCGGTGTCGGAAACCGATAGATCAAAGTGCCGACGGGAACAGGTACCACGAGATCGGGAGCCGACTTGCCATGTCGTTGACGGTAGGAGCCCTTGCCTCCCGGCTTGGCCTTCAGGATCGGCTCGAAGAAGAGATTGGCCAACTGGTCGATATGGTTGTCGGCACGGAGAATGACATCCCCTCCATCGCCTCCATCACCACCGTCCGGCCCTCCCTTAGGAATAAACTTTTCACGCCGGAAACTAGCGGAACCATCGCCTCCGTCGCCTGCCTTCGCATGCACCCTGACTCGATCAATGAACATTCGATTACCTTTGCAGAAGCTCGTCGTAAAGTCGCTCAGTTTTGCGGGCAATCGCATCCCATCCGAAGAACTCCTCGGCACGCTTCCGCCCGGCGGTCCCCATTCGCGAAGCAAGCACGGGATCGGCCATGAGTAGATTGATCTTGGAGGCAAGGTCTGAGGCAAAGGCTGCAGGATCAGTCGCCTCGAAGGGGCTCTCTTTCATCTGCTCAAGAGGAACAAGGAAACCAGTCTCGCCATCGACGACTACCTCCTTGATGCCCCCGACAGCGCTGGCAACGACGGGCGTGCCACAGGCCATGGCTTCGAGATTGATGATGCCGAACGGTTCGTAGATCGAGGGGCAGACAAAGACAGAAGCGCTCGAGTAGAGAACAATAGCCTCAGGACGACTCACCATCTTCTCAATCCAGACAATTTCTCCATGATGCTCCCGAGCTGAGGCGATCGCCTGCTGCATCTCCGCTGCGATCTCGGGCGTGTCAGGAGCGCCGGCACAGAGCACCACCTGGAAACCGGGATCCAGATGACGGATCGCACGGACAAGATGAATGATCCCCTTCTGACGGGTGATACGGCCGACAAAGAGGACATACGGGCGATCGGGATCAACGCCAAGTGATCGGAGCACTTCGGGATTTTTTGTCGATCGATACTCGTTCAGGTCGATGCCATTATGGATCACACTAAGGCGCTCTTCGCTGACATTGAATAGGGAGAGGATATCCTTCTTGGTCTCCTCCGAAACGGCAATCACAGCATCCGCCATCTCAAGGGCTGTTTTTTCCACCCAGAGGCTGAAGTCGTAACCGCCTCCAAGCTGTTCGCGCTTCCAGGGCCGTAGCGGCTCGAGGGAGTGAACCGTAATGACTAGGGGGATACCGTAGTTAAGCTTCGCCATGATACCGCCGAGGTGGGTGTACCATGTGTGGCAGTGGACGAGATCGGCCGTGATTCCGGCCCCATTGAAATCAACACATCGGCGTGAGGCGCCCAGCGGGCTCTGAAGAGGCTTGGGGCAGGTCATCTCCGGAGTGCCCAAACCGAATCCCTCGACTGTGATGTTCCCGACCTTCTCATCCTGATCGCCGAAACAGCGCACCTCGACCTCCATGAGCTTGGCCAGTTCACGACTCAGGTAATCGACATGAACACCCGCCCCCCCGTAGATATGAGGAGGATATTCGTTGGTGAGAAGGAGTGTTTTCATGGGAGTGATTTTATCCCAGATTATGCAATGGAATCAGGGAAACATAGAAATCTTGTTCACCAACGCGGTGAAGGGACTCAAGACAGAAGAAGAGGTAAAAATCTGGAACTCAAAAACTCAGGAAAGGAAGTGATGAAAGAGAATAGCTTGTCCCTGAATAAGCCATCTGTATGACAAGATGCCTGAATCTCAGCAAGCGTCTTTTATTCCTCGTTATTTTCCTGAGTTCTTGAGTTCCAGATTAACTCTTCGGTCATCTCTACACTTGAAATTCTGATTCCTGTATTAGGTGCAGGGGTCCAACCCCTAATGCAATCTTTGGGTTTATAAAAACTTCACGGGTAGGAGATACTGAAGGATTCCCGATCCAAACTGGATACGAGGGAGGTTCACCCCTAGAAGAGAGGCCTTTGAAACCTGAATGGACTCGCTCCGTTCCAGCCCGATCAGCGAGGCACTCAGGGAACTTAAATCCGGTTCGTGTCCCACAATCATGACAGAATCAAGCTTTGCATAGGCTGATAACTCGGCCAGGGCCGCCTCAGGATTCATCCCGCAAGCGGCCCACGGAACTTCGGTGAGAGGCGGTTTACCCAAAAGCTTTGCAACAATCTCAGCCGTTTCGCGCGCGCGAACAACGGGACTGGTGAGGATGATCTCCGGTCTGAGGCACTGCTCCTTCATGAAGCAACCGACTCGGCGTGCTTGCTTGAATCCTTTTTCCGTAAGGCACCGGGAAAAGTCATCGGGACGATGAGGCTCAGCCTCCGCATGACGTAAAAGATGGAGGAGCATTAGGAGAAAATTATGAAGTCAGAATGATGAAGTATGAAACTGGGAGAAAAAGTCTGAACGCAGACGCCTTTTTCATCCCTCATCATTCATAATTCATCCTTTCCCTACATCGACATGCCGCCGTCTACCGCCAGGACCTGACCAGTGATGTACCCGGCAGCGGGGCTGCAGAGGAAAGCGACTGTGGAGGCGATATCCTCTGGCTGGCCGAAACGGGAAAGAGGAATCTGCGCAAGGGCTCCCTTGCGGATCTCCTCATTGAGAACGGCAGTCATGTCGGTCTCGATGAATCCAGGGGCCACCACATTGACCGTGATGCCACGACTCGCGACTTCCTTCGCGAGAGCCTTGGTAAGACCGATCATGCCGGCCTTGCTGGCAGCATAATTAGTCTGACCTGCAAGGCCCATGAGACCACTGACGGAACTGATGTTGATGATACGTCCAGAGCGCTGCTTGATCATGGTACGCAGAACGGAGCGAACGAAGTTGAAGGCTCCTTTGAGATTAGTGTCGAGAACGGCATCCCATTCCTCAGAGGACATGCGCATGAGGAGATTGTCCCGGGTGATTCCCGCATTATTTACCAGAATGTCAGCACGGCCAAAGTCGGCTACAATCTGCTCTCCTACCTTCTGGACGGCATCAAAATCGGCTACATCGACGGCATAAGCGCGTGCAGATCCAGGGCGGACTGCTTCTAGCGCAGCCGCGACCTTGGAGGAGTTTTCCTCGCTTCGGCTCACGACTGCCACCTTGGCACCAGCCTCGACAAAATAACGGGCAATGGATTCACCGATCCCGCGTCCGGCTCCGGTGACAATGGCAACTTGATCCTGCAGTGGGTTGGTGGCGGTACTCATAAATTTGAAATAAAAAATGTGGTCAGAAAACCTTACCCGAGAAGGGTCGTGCAGGAAATCGCTATTTCCGATGGCAAAGACATGTCGATCTTATCAGGCATGGGAGTGTGAAGCCTCGCGGAGTTTGGGCATGTACCTTGCCAGCACAAACTGCCCGGCACCCATGAGCGCGAGGATCCCGCCGACTACGGCAAAGGCCCCGTAGGCGCCAAGACCGGCGGAGAACGCGGCTCCGACAAGCGTCTTCACGACTACCGAAACGGCGTTTACCCCGAACTGCGAGGCCGAGGTCACGCCGCCGGCATGTTCGAGCGGGGTGAGTTCCTGGCGTTTCTTCGTCAAGGTCAGGCGGGCACAGACATTAGCCACTGCAAAAAGGAACACCACAGCCGTCATAACCCAGAGATTTGCAGGCAACCAACCAATAGCCAGAATGAAGGTTCCGACAGCCCCCAGAGCGACCCACTTCCCTCCGGAATTTTTATGCTTTGTGACTGCATAAATCAGCGCTCCCACAACTCCGCCAAGGGCAAAGGCGGCGCCGATTTGGCCTACGGAAGCCGACTTATGAAGGAGCCCCTTGGCAAAGAAAGCACTCAGGAGTTTGCGTAGCGGGTAGATATTGAACGACATCAGGCCGATGCAGGTAATGAGGAGCGGTTTGCGCGTGAAGATGTATTTGATACCCGTCCAGGTGCCTCCGTGGGAGTGATCAGCCGACCCTTTGGTCAGACTTCCACTCCTCTCGGGAATGAAGAAGTAGGCGGCCGAGGAGAGCGCGAAGCCAACAGGGATGAGGATATGGGGAACAATCTTGCCTCCCCATATCATCAGTCCGCCGAGGATCAGGGGACCTGCGACGCCACCGAGATCAAAGGTCAGTTCGTAGCGTGAATTGATCCTGTCGAGTTGGTCGGCGCGATGACGGGCCAGTTCCAGAGGGATGGTGTGCACCGATGTGTCGACAAAGCCCCTGATCAGGGCCTCCAATGTGTAGCAACCCATCGCCCACCAGAGACTCAGAAAACCGCAGAGCATCGAAATCGGAACTCCTGCCAACGCCAAGCCACGGAGAAAGGTCGCCACGACGAGGACGCGTCGGGCGCCGAATTTCTCCGTGGGCCAGCCGCCGATATAAGTGCCGAGCATGTGAATGCCGGTGTCAAAAGCAGAAAAGAAAGCGGCCCCTCCGAGGGAACCGGAAAGCTTGGCCAGGAGCAGGGGTTGAGCAAGATGCAGGGCGCTATCGACAAGCTGCGTGAGGAAGACGCCACCAAGAAACCCGCTCAAACGGATCGGCGGATGGGATTCCTGATGAGTTGCCTCGTTCAATTCCATGCGGCGTGCTTTTGATATTCCTGCGCAGCCGGGACACTGATTAGTCGTCTCTCGGGCAGAATGAGTGCGGTGAGAGCACCTCCGTAGACACATCCAGTGTCGAGACCGATGGCATTCGGACGAATCATCGGATCACGCTTGGCCCAGTGCCCAAAGACAGTCAGTCGCTCCTTCTTGTAGTCCTCGTACCATGGGACATGCATCCCATCGGGAACTCGGATGGTCATAAGGTCGAGAGGCGACTGCTGGCGCACTTCGGAGATACGGGGATCGAGCCCAGCGTGGACGACCAAGAACCTCTCCCCCTCCAAATAGAGCGGCCATGAACGGATGAAATCCATAGCCTCATTGTACGAATCGCCCATCTGACTTAACATCTCCCAGTCAGAGGACCCCTTTACCGGTTTATCCCCAGCAAGCCAACGGGTAAGAAGCCGCTGCTCATGATTCCCCATCACGCAACGCAAATTCGGAGTCTCCATCGCCCACCGGAGAACGGAGGCGCTGTCGGGGCCTTTTCGGATCAAATCACCGACCGCGATAATCTCGTCGTCCTCCGTAGCGACGACGGCTTCGAGTAGACTCCGAAGCTCCTTTATACAGCCGTGAATGTCACCGATCACGATTGTCCTGCGGACTCTTGGAGCGGAGGGAGTTGGCATGGGGGAGGTCATGGTCGGAAGATCGGCCCGGAAGAAATACCGGTATGCCGTGCATAAGTCAAAGCGGCTGGGATGATGAATCCTGCAACGAAACTCTTCGTATGAGCTGGCTGCAGGCCGAATCGATCTCATATCGCTTATAACTGCGGATGGCGGCGGGAATTTATTGCTCTTAGCGGGACGCGTAGAAATATAGAACCCCGCCGCAAGCAGCGGGGTTCTATATTATAATGCAACAAATCTTAGAGTTATACTGGGTATTTCGTTGAGCTGTGCTAGGTTACGTTCATGACACTTCACGTAAAAAAAGGCACCGACTGGAAATCCGTTTACGCACAGGCTAGATCGTTAGCACCAGAAGCCTTTGAGGCGGATCGCATCAACAACCTGATCATGGGTGAATGGGCTTCGGTTGGAACTGCCTCCACGCACGTGAATCCGGTAGATCAAATGCCGATTGAAGGTCCGCCTAAGATAGACCATCAAACCGCGCTCGATGCCGTAACGGCTGCTGCACTCCAGCACAAGTCTTGGGGCTTGGTGAATCTCGACGAGCGCAAGGCACGGGTTAATTCTGGGTTGCAGGGACTTCGCGAGGCTCGCGACACAATTGCTCTGTTGCTGGCCTGGGAGATCGGGAAGCCGTGGAAACTGGCGTGCGCCGATATCGACCGCTGTATCGATGGAGTGGATTGGTACCTAACGCAAATTGACCGTCAGCTTGAGGGCCGTTCACCACTCCGTGGGCCGATTTCCAACATTGCGTCATGGAACTACCCAATGAGTGTTCTTGTTCACGCAGAATTGGTTCAGGCGCTGGCCGGAAACGCGGTCATTGCGAAAACTCCCTCACAGGGAGGATTTCACTCACTCACCCTTGCCCACGCAATGATGGCACGAGCTGGCTTACCCGTGACTCTGGTGAGCGGCGTTGGTGCCGAATTGAGTGACGCGCTGGTCTCTTCGCCTGTGCTAGGCGCTTTTGCCTTTGTTGGCGGAAGGTCAAATGGCCGTGCCACACTCGAACGTCTTGCCGATTTTAATAAGCGTCACATTTTGGAACAAGAGGGTCTGAACGCTTGGGGGGTTTGGGATTTCAGCAAATGGGATAACCTCGCTCCCCACATTCGAAAAGGCTTCGAGTATGCGAAGCAACGATGCACCGCCTACCCTCGGTATGTCGTGCAGCGACGACTTTTCCCTGCTTTTCTCGAGATGTACATGCCTATCGTGAAAGGGCTGAGGTTCGGCCACCCATTGGCGGTAGAGAATGACCATGACGAGCTTCCAGACCTCGAGTTCGGTCCAGTGATTCACAAGACCAAGGCAGATCAGCTGCGCGCTCAGTTCAATGAGGCCATCAACACCGGAGGAATTCCTCTCTATAATGGAAACCTCGATCATGGTCGATTTATACCGGGGCAAGACACTTCAGCCTATGTCGCGCCTGCCGCAGTTCTCGAACCGCCTCGTGCGTGGTCGCTGCACCATTCAGAACCGTTCGGCCCGATCGATTCGATTGTTCTAGTGGATACCGAGGCTGAATTCATTGCCGCGATGAACGTGTCAAACGGAAATCTCGTTTCTTCCGTGGCTACCGATGACATGGTTTTTGCGAAGCGTGTTCGCGAGGAGGTATCGGCCTTTAAATTTGGTGTCAACGTACCCAGGTCCCGGGGAGATCGCGACGAGGTATTCGGAGGGCTTGGCGCATCGTGGCGCGGCGCATTCGTTGGTGGAGACTTGCTGGTGGACGCTATCACTGATGGCGAGAGGCCCATTTACGGAAACTTCAAGGGCGCATCTCGATTCCCCGAAGGACTCGACCTCTGAGGATTACGCTTCTTCGGTCACTAATCGCATTCTCCGAAGGTTGTGGCGTCGTACGGGTGTCATCTCAGTAGAGTTGTCTACCGTTTAGGTAGTTGCAGCTGTGCACCTGTCAGGATCCTTTTCTGGATGGCCGATGTAGTGGTTCCCTAGCCCAAGAGCCTACAGGAGCTCGTCATAGAAAACCTCCGAACTGGTCTTGGAGATCAATCCTCCTTGAGTGAAGTGGCAATCCTCCGTCTGAGTTGTCCACAAGCGGCGTCGATATCGTGTCCTTTTTCGCGGCGAATGGTAGCG